>CAZPVY010000001.1:0-53962 GCA_964590265.1 uncultured Aquifex sp.
GCTTCTTGACAAGAACAAGGAAGAGAAGGAACAAGGATAGTCCGATGAAAAAGTAAACGATCCTCTGATTGTTCAGCCTTTTATAGTTCAGGAAGTAAGATATCGCAGACATCACAAAAAGACCAACCAACATGGATGCAAGGAACATTAAGGGTCTTCTGAGGTGATGAGGTTCCAGTCCGTACATGAGGTTCGGTGCCACTTTTACGCTTAAGACTGTAAGGAAACCCATAAGAGAAAGGAGGATAACGGTGAAAAGTATGACAGGATCGGGATAGAATTTCTTTAAACGCTCCATCTACTTAAGGACATTTCCTTTCTATTTCCCCGATAAGCTCTACACGCTTGGCGTGCCTTCCTCCTTCAAAGGGTGTGTTCAGCCATACATCAACTATCGTCAGGGCGAGATCTTCTCCGAGGATCCTGTCACCGAGGCAGAGAACATTCGCATCATTATGAAGCCTGCTCATCCGAGCCATGTACTCGTTCAGACACAGTGCTGCCCTCACACCCTTAAACTTATTTGCGGTTATGGACATACCTATTCCCGTCCCGCAAACAAGAATTCCTCTGTCAGCCTCTCTCTTTTGGACTGCAAGAGCTACGTTCTTTGCAAAGAGAGGATAGTGAGTGGAGCTCTCCGAGGTGGTACCGTAATCAATCACCTCATGCCCTTTCTCGATCAGAAACTGCTTTATTTTCTCCTTGAGATGAAATCCCGCATGATCAGAACCTACCGCTATCCTCATCCCTTCAAAACCTCTCTAAGTATCTGGTTTACGAGCTTTGGGTTTGCCTTTCCTTTTGTAGCTTTCATCACCTGCCCGACGAAGAAACCGATAAGTTTCTCCTCCCCAGCTCTGTATCTCTCAACCTCGGATGGGAAGTTCTTTATCACCTCCTCCACTATCTGCCTTATCGCTGACTCATCGGTTATCTGCTTGAGTCCCTTTTCTTCAACTATTTGCCGGGCACTCTTTCCGGTTTCCACCATCTCCTTTATCACTTCCTTACCTATCTTGGTTGAGATCACGTTTTCCTTTATGAGCTTCACAAGCTCGGCAAGGTTCTCTGGTGAGACGGGAGATTCTTCAAGGGGTATCTGCTTTTCGTTGAGAAGTCCCAAAAGATCATTCAGAAGCCAGTTTGCAGTCATCTTAGGTTCGTTGTAGAAGTTCACCGCACTTTCAAAAAAGTCCCCAAGCTCCTTATGCTGGACGAATATCTTAGCTTCATACTCGCTTATATCGTACTGCGACAGCAGTCTCTCAAGCCTTTGATGGGGTAGTTCAGGCATAGACCTCCTTATCTCCTCTATCCATTCTTCTTTAACTATGAGGGGAAGAAGGTCAGGATCTGGGAAGTAACGGTAATCTTCAGCCTCCTCCTTTGTTCTCATGGTATAGGTCTTTCCTGTTGCAGGATCAAAGGTTCTGGTCTCCTGCAGAACTTCTCCTCCTTCGGATACCACTCTGATCTGCCTTTCTATCTCGTACTCAAGGGCTTTCTGAACGAACCTAAATGAGTTTACATTCTTTATCTCCGTCCTTGTTCCGAGCTTGTCGGAGCCTTTAGGTCTTATGGATACGTTTATATCACATCTGAGCTGTCCCTTTTCCATATCCGCCTTAGACACCCCTGTATAACGCATTATGTTCCTGAGACTTTCAAGGAATATCCTCGCCTCTTCGGGAGACCTGATGTCAGGCTCCGTAACTATCTCCATAAGGGGTGTTCCCGCACGGTTCAGGTCAACATAGCTCTTTCCGCCCTCATGGATGTTTTTTCCCGCATCCTCCTCTATGTGAAGCCTCCTTATCCTTACTTTTTTCTTCTCTCCGCTCGGAAGCTCTATTTCAAGCCAGCCATCGGTAGCAAGGGGTTTCTCATACTGGGAGATCTGGTAGCCTTTTGGCAGATCCGGATAAAAGTAGTTTTTTCTCGCAAAGATTGATTCAGTATGAACCTCACAGTTAAGAGCAAGGGAAGCTCTTATAGCATACTCAACAGCCTTTTTATTTATAACGGGGAGTGATCCAGGCATCCCGAGACATACAGGACACACATTTGTATTCGGCTCTGCACCGAACTCAACCCTGCAGGAACAGAACATCTTTGTCTGGGTGTCCATCTGGACGTGTATCTCAAGACCTATAACCGCTTCGTATTCCATGATGCTTTATATTATAAGTTGTGATAAAGGTACTATCTCCCGCAAAGATAAACCTCGGACTCTGGATCTTAGGTAAGAGGTCTGACGGATACCACGAGATACTTACGGTATTCCACGCTATAGATCTCTGCGACGAGATATACATCAGGAAGGGAACTTTTGATGTACAGACGAGCACCGGGATTCCAAGGGAGAAAAACCTCGTTTATAGAGCTCTTTTGGAGTTTCAGAGAAGAACGGGAAGGGATATAGGTTTTTCTATATTTATCCAGAAGAATATCCCGGAGGGTGCCGGTCTCGGAGGTGGAAGTTCAAATGTGGCAAGCGTTCTGAAAAAGATCAATGAGCTGATGGGAAACCCTCTAAAAGAGGAAGAGCTTAAAGATATAGCAGGTAAGGTCTCCTCCGATGCTCCTTTCTTCTTCCTAGGAAAGACAGCCATCGGAAGGGGAAGAGGTGAGATTCTTGAGGAGATTGAACCACTTGACCTGAATATAACCCTTGTAATCCCAAATACAAGATCCTCCACACGAAAGGTCTACTCTGCTGTCGGAGAAAAACACATCTCACCGGGCGCCCAGATTGAAAAGATCCTTGAAGCTTTGAAGGAGGGAAAGTATGACCTTCTTGAAAATAAACTCGGAGATTTAGCTTGTGAGATGTATCCTGAAATTGGAGAGGTGGTCAGGTTCATAGAACATTTCGGTTTTAAACCCCTTGTCAGCGGTAGTGGTTCTGCTGTATTCTATATAGGTAAGCCTACCCCTGAGTTGGAAAAGGGAGCAAAGCTCAGGGGCTGGAGAATTATTGAGGCTAAGAGTTGGCTTGGGGTGTAGCTCAACTGGCAGAGCACCGGACTTTGGATCCGGGGGTTCCTGGTTCGAGTCCAGGCACCCCAGCCATTTAAAAAACCATGAATAGACCGCTGAAAATACTTACGGGAACTTCAAACAGGGAACTTGTCCAAGAGATTTCACAGTATTTAGGTGTGAACATCTCTGATATGCTTGTAACCAAGTTCAGCGATGGAGAGATAAGAGTTCAGGTAAACGAGTCCATAAGGGGTGCAGACGTTTACGTTTTCCAGTCTCTTTCTTATCCGGCAAATCAGCATATAATGGAGCTTCTCCTGATAATTGATGCGCTGAAGAGGTCCTCAGCTGGCAGGATAACCGCTGTTATTCCCTACTTTGCCTATGCAAGGCAGGACAGGCAGGATAAACCTAGGACTCCGGTAAGTGCGAGGCTCCTTGCTGATCTGCTCACAGTTGCCGGGGCAAACAGGGTTGTTACGATAGACCTTCACTCTCCCCAGATACAGGGCTTCTTTGATATACCGGTTGACCATCTCTCTGCACTACCTGTTCTATATGAGTACATAAAGAAGAACCTGATACTTGAAAATCCTATCGTTGTATCTCCTGACGCAGGTGGAGTGGAGAGAGCACGCCAGCTTGCCAACAGGCTTGGATGCGGAATAGCGATCATTTACAAGAGAAGACCTGAACCGAACAAAGCTGAGGTTCTTGATGTGGTTGGAGACATAGAAGGCAAGGAAGCGATAATTATAGACGATCTGATAGACACCGCCGGAACCATGGTTGCTGCAGCGGAAATGCTCATAAACAGGGGAGCCAAGAGGGTTATTGCGTGTGCAACTCACGGAGTTCTTTCAGGACCTGCGGTTGAAAGGCTCACCAACTCACCGATAGAGCAGGTGATAATAACGAACACAATTCCCGTAGGAGATAGGATGTTCAACAAACTGAAGATAGTTTCTATAGCTTCTCTCCTTGGAGAGGCTATAAAGAGGATTCACGAAGAGGAATCCGTGAGTTCTTTGTTTGTTTAAAAGTCAAGTTCTGAGAATAATTAGGCTTTATGTTATAATTTTCAATTCCGCATAGCTTTTAGGAGGAAATCCATGAAGAGGGTAAAGGTAAAGCTCACTGAAAGGGTACCTGGCAGGAAGAGCGAGACTAAGAGGATGAGAAAAGAAGGATTCATTCCGGTTGAGATCTACGGAAAGGGTGTGGATAACATTCACGCTTGGATAAGCGTAAAGGATTTTCTCTCCCTACCTCATGGAGAGACGTTTCTGATAGAAGCGGAGATAAACGGAGATAAAAGGGTCTGTATACTCAGAGATATCCAGTTTGGCTGGCTCGGTGATAATCCGATACACGTTGATCTGTATGACCTTGCAAATGTCACCGAGATTGAGGTTGAAGTTCCCATAGAGTTTGTCGGAACACCGGTGGGAGTTGAACTTGGAGGAACTTTTGAGGCTCTTATGCACTCCTTGACTGTAAAAGCAAGACCTGTGAACCTCCCTGATAGGATAGTTATAGATGTAAGCAAACTTGGACTCGGAGAGGTTCTTCACGTAAGAGATATTGAACCGCCGGAGGGATGTGTGATACTTGACAACCCTGAGGAAACGATAGCGGTAGTTGCCGAGCCCGAAGTTGAAGAAATCACTGAGGAAACGGAAGGGGCTGAAGAACAGACCTCTGAATGATAAGGCTTGTAGTAGGTCTTGGGAATCCGGGTAAGGAATACGAAAACACCCGTCACAATGTCGGTTTTATGGTTGTTGATGAACTTCTGAAGAGACTAAAAATCAAGGATTACAAGGAAGAGAGCCTTTCCCACGTGTACAGAACACGCATAGTTGGAAGGGAGGTGGTGATAGCAAAGCCTCAAACATATATGAATAACTCAGGACTTGCGGTAATAAATTTGCTTGAGGAGAACGATATAAAGCCCGAGGAGATGCTTGTAGTTTATGATGATCTTGATCTACCCCTTGGAATGACACGCTTGAGGCTTGAAGGAAGTTCAGGGGGACACAAAGGGGTTGAATCAATAATAAAGAACATAAAGACCGAAAGGTTCCCCCGCTTGAGAGTTGGTATAGGAAGACCGAAGAGAAAGGAAGAAGTTGTTAGATACGTTCTATCCCCCTTCTCAAAGGAAGAGGAGGAGCTGGCAAGAGCTGTTATAAAGAAAGCTGCCCAATGCATCTTAAGAAGCATAGAGCTATCGCCGGAAGATGCGATGGAATTCTGCAACAGAAGAGATATCCTCAGATGACCTCAACGGAGATTACATCTGGTATCTTGATTATAGCCCTTATCTTCTCTTTCATCTCCTCATCCTCATAAGGAACGTCCATGTAGATCTCAATCTGCTCTTCCGCTCTTCTTATCCTCGTTATGTTCCCTTCAGGAAGAAGAGTGCTAAGTCTTTCCGCCACATCGGGGACATCTTTCATTACAATCTTCATGAACTTCAACCCCTTCTTAGCTATGAATTCCCTCTCCACCTTGCTCATCAGGCTGAGGACTACAAGAAGTATGAGAGTTGAAAACAGGGACAGGACATACATTCCGGCACCAGAAGCCAAGCCTATTCCGGCTGTAGTCCACAGGCTCGCTGCGGTCGTGAGACCTTTTACAGAAATGCCCATACGGAGGATGGCACCAGCTCCCAGAAAACCTATACCGCTAACTACCTGAGAAGCGATCCTTGATGGATCAACGTTTACCCCGCTCCCGTAAACCCATGGGACGTAAACCGAGACCATGCTCAAAAGGGCTGAACCTACTGCGAGAACCGAATGGGTTCTAAATCCCGCAGGTTGCTTCCTCCTCTCCCTCTCAAGACCTATTATGGCTCCAAAAAACATGGCAAGAACTATCCTGATAAGGCCTTCCCACAGAGGAAAAGGATAGCTCTCAGCTATATCTATGGATTTCAGCGTCTCAAGCATCTTTTTGAGTAAAAGGTTAAATCCAGCAACTGAACTAAGGTCTTTTTCATATTCCTCCGGTGGACAACCATATCAATCATTCCCTTCTCCAGAAGAAATTCTGATCTCTGAAAGCCCTCCGGAAGCTTCTGCTTTATAGTCTGCTCTATAACACGAGGACCTGCAAAACCTATCAATGCCTTCGGTTCAGCGATTATTATGTCTCCCAGAAAGGCAAAACTTGCAGATACTCCACCCGTTGTAGGATTTGCAAGAACGGTTATGTATGGTATTCCTTTCTCCCTGAGGAAGCCTACTCCGAGCGATGTCTTCGCCATCTGCATCAGGGAAAGTATTCCCTCCTGCATCCTTGCACCGCCGGAGCAGGTAACAGCTATCAGAGGAACTCCCTCCTCCGCGGAGAGTTTACAAGCCCTGAAGAACCTCTCTCCGACGACCGAACCCATACTGCCACCTATGAAACCGAAATCCATTGATGCTAAGACTACTTTTCTGCCCTCCATGGAGCCTCTAACTATAACGATTGCTTCTGTAAGACCCGTCTGTTCCTGAGCTCTTTTTAGCCTGTCCCTGTATGACTTAGTGTCTCTGAACCTGAGCGGATCAGCAGGAAGAACTCCCTCAAAGAGTTTCTCAGCGTCTGTGCTGTCCAGTAGGAACTCTACCCTCTCTATTGCGGATAGGGGAAAGTGATAATCACACTTAGGGCAGACCTTGTAGTTCCTCTTAAGATCGGGCACATACAGGAGCGTCTTGCATTCGGGACACTTTGTCCAGAGGTTTTCCTCTTCCTTCTTCTTCTTGAAGAGCTTATCAAATATACCCATGACGCTTCAATGAAAAGAAGTATAAACTAAATATATTAAATGCTTCAGGTAAGAGTAAAACCGGGAATTGAGGACAGGATAAGGGGCTTTTTTCCGTGGATATACAGACCGGAGATAGCCTCCCTATCAAGGAAACCCAGGAAAGGAGAGCTCGTAGTTGTCAGAGACTACTCGGGAAAGTTCCTCGGATACGGCTACATAAACCCTGATGTTAGTATAGCCATCAGAATTCTCTCCTTTGACAAGAATGAACCAATAACGCCCGAGCTTATAAAGAAGCGTATAAAGGAAGCCTACGATTACAGGAAGAGGCTCTATATAAACAGCAACGCTTTCAGACTCATACATTCAGAAGGCGATCTTTTGCCAGGGCTCATAGTTGACGTTTATGGTGAATACGCCGTGCTTGAGTTCACCACATACGGGATGAACCAGTTCAGGAATACAGTGATTGAAGCCCTTATAGAGATCCTACGTCCCAAGGGGATCTATGAGAAGGCAAACCTGACAGCTCAGAAGATAGAGGGAATAAGGATAGAGGAAGGAACGGTTTACGGTGTAGTTCCTGAGGAGATAACCATCTGGGAACACGATCTTAAATACTACATAAATATACCTCAGGGGCAGAAGACAGGCTTTTTCCTTGACCAGAGGAACGCAAGGAAGTTCGTCAGAAGTCTTGTAGAACCCGGAGACAGATGCCTTGACGTATTCTCTCATACGGGTGGCTTTGCTCTCAACATGAAGAAAATGGGAGCCGGTGAGGTAATAGCGGTTGACATATCGGAGCTTGCCCTTGAAGTCGGTAAGAAGAACGAGGAACTGAACGGTCTGTCCGGTATAAAGTGGGTTACCGCAAACGCCTTTGATTATCTGAGGGAGCTTGACAGGGCAGGAGAACAGTTTGATGTGATAATCATAGATCCTCCATCCTTTGCAAAGAACAGACACTCTGTACCCAACGCCCTGAGGGGATACAAAGAACTCTGTGTGCGGGGATTGAGGTTAACAAAGCCCGGTGGTTACCTTGCCATATTCTCCTGCTCCTTTCACATTACCCAGCAACATCTGCTTGATGTTCTGACAAGTGCTTCTTACGATGTTCGCAGGCAGGTCAGGGTAATAGCGAAGACCTTTCAGGACAAGGATCATCCATGGATACTCCAGATGCCAAACACCCTCTACCTGAAGGGAGTTTGGGTTGAGGTGATCTAAATAGCGCATTCTTATAAACCCTATAAGCTGAGCTTATGGACTTTTAAGTAAAAGTGCTGTCAAGACCCTGGGGGAGAGATTATCCTTTTACTTAAAGTGTGCCTTTAGGAGGCGACATTATGGAGATAGGAGGAAGTTTCTACGAAAGAAAATACTACAGCACATGCTACATGTGTGCCTGTAGGTGCGGGATCGAGGTCTATGTCAGAAACGGTAAGGTTACTTACATAAAAGGAAACGATGACCATCCTTTGAATAAAGGCGTTCTGTGCGCCAAGGGTTCTTCGGGGATAATGAAGGAATACTCCCCGGCAAGGCTCAGAAAACCCCTTCTCAGGGTCGGACCAAGAGGATCAGGACAGTTTAAAGAGATAGAGTGGGACGAGGCTATAGAGATAGCTGCGAAGTGGATAGACGAGGCGAGAAGGAAGAATCCCGCAAAGGTTGCTTTCTTCACGGGAAGGGATCAGATGCAGGCTATAAACGGTTGGTTTGCCCAGCAATTGGGGACTATAAACTGGGCAGCTCACGGAGGATTTTGTTCGGTCAACGTTGCCGCAGCAGGATTGCTTTCAACAGGCTACTCCTTCTGGGAGTTCGGAGATCCCGACTTTGAGAATACCAAATACTTCATGATGATAGGTGTTGCCGAGGATCACGCTTCCAATCCCTTCAAGCTCGGTATTCAGGAGATGAAGAGGAAAGGAGGTAAGCTCGTCTTCGTTAATCCCGTAAGGTGGTCTTATGGAGCAATTGCGGATGAATGGGTTCCCATAAAACCGGGGACCGATGGCGCTTTTGTAATGGGACTTATGTACGTTCTCTTCAAATACAACCTTATAGACTGGACATTCCTAAAGGAACAGACGAACGCAACTTGGCTCGTAGTGCAGGCTCCCGGAACTTCTAAGGACGGTCTCTTTTACAGGAACGAAGAAGGAAAGCCCATGGTCTTTGATAAGAAAACGAAGTCTTTCAAGCCGGCAGACAGGATAGTTCCCGATGAGCTTGATCCTGCCTTTATAGGTGAGTTTGAGACACCGGAAGGATTTAAGGTAAGACCTGCCTTTGACATATTCGCAGAAAGGTTGGTCAAAGACTACAGTCCCGAGAAAGTTGAGAAGATAACGGGTGTACCCGCAAAGGACATAGAGAGGATAGCTAAGGAAATGGGCGTAATAGCCCTTTACGATCCCCTTGAGCTTCCGATAGAGTGGACAGACGTCTGGGGAAGAAAGCACAAGACGATGAAGGGAAGACCAGTATCGTTTCACATAATGAGAGGGGTAGCCTCACACACTAACGGTTTCCAGACAGCAAGAGCAGTTTTCGTTTTGAAAATGCTTCTTGGTTGTATTGATGTTCCGGGAGGACACCTCGCAAAGCCGCCCTATCCAAAGCATATAGAAGACCTGCCAAAGCCTTACAAGATAAGATCCCTTGATGATCTCAAATATGGAGAGCCTCTCAAGGGTCCCCATCTCGGTCTTCCCCAGAATCCAGACGACCTCCTCGTTGATAAAGATGGGAAACCCTTAAGGATAGACAGGGCATACAGTTGGGAATTTCCTATATCCGCTCACGGATGCATTCAGAACGTCATCCCTGCAGCCTATCAGCAGGATCCCTACGATATAGAAGTTCTGATCATATACATGGCTAACATGGCTTGGAACTCCTCCCAGAACATACCTTACATAATTGAAGCTCTCACAGCAAAGGATGCTGCAGGAAATTACATAATTCCGAAGATAATCACAATAGATACTTTCTACAGTGAACAGGTTGCTTACTCGGACTTAGTTTTACCCGATGCAACCTACCTTGAGCAATGGTTTGCCCTATCCCTACTTGACAGACCCCCTTCCGTTGCATTTGGACCTGTGGATGCCCTCAGACAGCCGATAATTGATCCGAAGAAGAACGGTCTTGATGTCAGACCTTGGGGAGATGTTATGGTTGAACTGGGGACAAAGCTTAAGCTCCCCGGCTTTCTGAACGAAGATGGAACACCCAAATACAAAGACTTCAAAGACTTCCTTATAAACTGGCAACCGAGACCGGGAGTAGGAGCCTTAGCAGGCTGGAGAGGGAAGAACGGAGATAAACACTTTGTTGGAGAGCCGAACCCTAAACAGCTTGAGATGTACACGAAAAATAAAGGCTTCTTCTACTACAGGCTCCCCGAGCACATGAGATATTACAGACACATTAACAAGGACTACCTTGAGTGGGCTAAGAGTGTTGGTTTTGTGAAGAAAACCGATCCGATAATAATGAACTTTTACGTTGAGTCCCTTCAGACATTCAGGCTCGCAGGTCTGGGACTCTGGGAAGGAGAAAACCAGCCACCCAGCGACCCGGTTATAAGGGAGAGACTCGTGAAGTACTTTGATCCTCTCCCCTTCTGGTATCCTCCCTTTGAGGAGGAGGTAAGCGGGGATGAGTATCCACTTTACGCCTTCACCGCGAGACCACAGTGGATGTATCACTCGTGGGATTCCCAGAACGCGTGGCTCAGGCAGATATCAACGAG
This sequence comes from uncultured Aquifex sp., assembly GCA_964590265.1. Classification (GTDB taxonomy): domain Bacteria; phylum Aquificota; class Aquificia; order Aquificales; family Aquificaceae; genus Hydrogenivirga. The sequence continues at coordinate 10,527 of CAZPVY010000001.1, forward strand.
AAACTTCCTGTATATGAATCCGAAAACCGCCCAGAAGCTTGGTATAAAGCACCTTGACTGGGTTTGGGTTGAGTCAAGAGTGGGTAAGGTCAAATGTCAGGTATTTCTGACGGAAGCGACCGAACCGAATTCAGTCTGGACATGGAACGCTATAGGTAAAATGTCCGGAGCCTGGGGACTCAAGCCCGATGCGGAAGAGGCTCATAAAGGTTTCCTTCTGAACCACGTTATACCCCACAGCATAAAGATCGGAGGAAGAGAACTCTTTTACGGAGATCCCATAACGGGACACCTCGCGTGGTTTGACACCAAGGTGAAAGTTTATAAAGCAGAGGACCAGACACCAAAAACTCATCCTGAGTATAAGGTGGAGCCCCTTCCCTATATAAAGGAAAGGTGGATGGAGGTTCTCAGATATAAGCCTTAAGGAGGTGCTGATATGGCACAGTATGCTTTAGTTATAGATCTGAACACCTGTGTTGGATGCCATGCCTGCGCCACCAACTGCAAGGAGTGGAACACTCAAGCAGCTTTTGGTCCTCTTTCAGACTTTGATCCATACGGAGAAAGTCCCTCAGGTGTTTGGTACAACAGGGTAATGACCTATGAGACAGGAGAGTTTCCGAATACACAGGTTTTTCACCTTCCTAAGTCCTGCCTTCACTGTCAAGATGCGCCTTGTGTTCCTGTCTGTCCCACCGGAGCAAGCTATAAGAGAGAACAGGACGGGATAGTCCTCGTAAACTATGATGATTGCATAGGCTGTAAGCTTTGTTCTTGGAGTTGTCCATATGGTTGCAGGGAGTTTGACGAGGCTGATAAGGTCATGAAAAAGTGCACCCTCTGTATAGACAGGATATATGATGAGACGCTTCCTCCTGAACACAGAAAGCCCGCTTGCGTACTCACCTGTCCAGCAAAGGCAAGGTTCTTTGGAGACATTGAGGATCCCAACAGCGAAGTTTACAGGATGATAAAGGAGAGGAACGGTTTTGTCCTTTTTCCAGATATGGGTACAAACCCTGCTAATCACTACCTGTCAAGAACTGAAACAAAGATCAACATTGAAGAATTTGAAAAGCACATTTTAAAGCCCGATAACCCTCTATTCCTTGAGGTGGTGAAGAGACATCACGTTTCCAATAAATCTCAGACGCCTAAAGAAAAACAGGTGGAGGAGGTCGTGTAATGCATCCGCCTATATCACTGATATTCTTCTTTCTAACAGCAGGAACGTCTATAGGAATGTTCATATTTATGTATTCAATTGAGTTCTTAAATCTCTTCGGTAAAGGAGAAGGGCTTCCGAAGGAGGTAATTTTTAAGCTCGGAATACTTGCCTTAATTCTCATAGGACTTGGAGCTGTAGGAGCTTCTTTTCACTTAGGACACAAACTGAGAGCATGGAAGGCTGTTCGACGGTTCAGAACCTCTTGGCTTTCAAGAGAGGCGGTCTTCAGCGGTGCCTACGGGTTTACGCTCCTGATCTATCTTATCCTTAACTACTTTGAGGTAAATTTCCTCTTTGAACACTTCTTCGGTGTGCTAACCTTCGCGCTCGGAATCCTGAGCGGATTTTCCACGGCTATGATATATGCATCAAACAGGTTCGTTCTTGAGTGGAACACTTCTATCACGGTGATCTACTATCTTCTGATGTATCTTATGCTCGGGTCTTCCGCGATGACCTACTTCTCCTATTTATACAAACTTCCCTATCTGGGAACTTTCATATTTCTAACATTTCTGTTCCTCACCCTTGGACTGGGATTCAGGCTCGCCTTCAACATAAGGCAGTTTTACCTTAAACGTCCCACGATGAACGAGGCTTTGAACCTTCCTCACAATAGATCTATTAGGGTTCTTGATAAAGGCTCAACGACGGAGAACTATTGCACGACGGAATTTTACTACCGTAAGGGTAAGGAACTCCTATCAACTGTGATTCCTATAGCGTACCTCTTGACCTTCATAGTCCCTCTGTTCCTTGTGCTATACGCTTGGATAACTGGAACCGTGAACAACTGGGTGCTTGGTCTTACCTATATCTTTATCCTTGTGGGAAGTGCTCTTGAAAGGTGGAGCTTCTTTGTTGAAGGTAACCACGTTCAGAACCTGTTCTACGGACTCTATCCAGAAGAGGGTTACAGGCTCAGAAAGGGCTTCATGGAGAGGAAGGAAACAAAGATATCCCTTTACGGGTAAAAGGCTTTTATCTTCATGTAAAGTTCTTTGAGCTCTCTCTGAGGGTTGGAGTCCCACACTATACCGCATCCTGCAAAGTAGCTTATTTGAGAACCGCTGCCATAAGCTGTTCTTATGAGAACGCTTAGGATAAAATCGCCGTTTCTTTTCACAAAACCTGCAACGCCGCAGTAGTATCCTCTCGCGTGGGGTTCAAGTTCGTTTATTATCTCAACAGCTCTCCTTTTGGGAGCTCCCGTTACGGACGCGGGAGGGAAGGTTTCCCTGATAATCTCAGAAAGTTTCTTATCTGTTTCTCCTTCCACGGTTGAGTGCATCTGACAGAGGGTTTTATATCTTTCCACCTTAAACAGCTCGCTCACTCTCACCGTTCCAGTTCTGGCAACCCTCCCTATGTCGTTTCTCATCATATCCGTTATCATCAGATTCTCAGCCCTTTCCTTTTCGCTTGAGAGTATCTCTTCGGGAGTCTTCCCTGTTCCCTTTATCGGTTTACTTCTTATTAAACTTTCCCTTTTCTCAAGAAAGAGTTCCATTGAACCCGAGATGACGAAGAAGTCTTCCGTTTCAAGATAAAAAGCGTAAGGAACTGGCTGTCTTGAGTAAAAGTCAAAGAAAAGATACTCAGAACTTCCCTTCAGCTCAAAGTCAAACCTGCAAGTGAGATTTATCTGGTAAACGTCTCCTTTCTCTATGTAGTTCTTTATCTTCTCTATCCGTCTGATAAATTCTTCATCCGCAAGAGAGGTTTCCTTCAATAGGATCTCTTTTTTCAGATCACGGAAAGTGTCCTTTATCTTCCTTGGCTTTTCTACACGCAAGAACACGATCGGGGGAAGGGAGGTTTTCTTTACGGAAACTCCGAGAAGATCCTGAGTAAGGTCGTAAGATAGAAGAACGAATCCCTCCAAACCATCCAGCTCCCGAATATCTCTTGGATAGAGAGTTTCCTTCACGTCAAGAGCAAAGAGCCCTTCTTTCTGTAACCATTCGCCCGATACGATGAGTTTCATAGGGATATAATCTTACTCCGAGCAGGGTAAGAGGTAAGTCCATGAGAGTTTTTAGCTCTGAAGGGTTAGAGGATCTTAGCAAATTGATTGATAAAAAGATGCAGAGCGTAGAAGAAATTGAGGTTGTAAAGCTAAACGAGACGGAAAACTTAACCCAATTCCTTGTCTTTATAAAAACATCGGAGATTCCTCACTACCATGCCGAACATGATTTGACGTTCGTACTCCTCAAAGGTCAGGGAGAGCTCTATCTGGACGGAAAGAAAGAAAAGTTGGGAGAGGGAGATGTAGCTTTCATACCTAAAGGGAAAGCACACTTTTACAGAAACACATCTGATATATCTGTACTGCTTGCGAACTTCAGCCCGAGCTACGATGGAAAGGATAGTATAAAGGTAGAGTTATAGCTATAATTACTTTTCTATCTCTATCCATGATAGTCCAAGCTTTCTTAAATAAAAGGAGTAATCTAAGGGCTTGTGTAGCTCTTTTAGCCTTTCGCCTACGTATATGAGTTTATCAATGTCATAAAGCATAAATCTTGTAAATCTGGATAAACCCTTAATAAGTCCTATTTTTTCATCTTCTTCTCTAAATTTGTCAATAAATCTATCAGCCTTAATAATCTTATCTGGCATCTTGCTTTTGAAATTTGCAGTTGGAGATATTAATACATAATAGTTATACTCGTTTGGTACACTGTTTTTCAATCCTATCTTTTCCAAAATTCGCTGAAAATTTATAACCTGTCTTTCTGCTTGTTTAATAGGATCAGGAATACCTTGAAATCCCTTTGATGTTTTTATACTAAAACTTTTATTCCTCCAATCATAATAAAGCTGTGATGAGAAGTACTTACTCTCAAAAACCACTATATCAGTTCTAAACATTAACAGGTGATCTATCTGAACAGATATATCATCAAGTTCAAGTCTAAGATCGTGGAGAACAACAACTTTTTTAGAATCTTTGTAATATGTATTAATATAGTAAGCTGCATCTCTTTCATTTTTCCATCCACGTTCAATTTTATATATCTCAAATTTTATCTGTCTTTTTTTAGAAGGGTATATTTTGGGGTGTTTTAAAAGACTCTTCAGCTTTTTCAGTATATCTGATTTATCATCAACATCCTTTAAAATCATGACTAGCTGATGATTATAATTATATAGTTCAAAGTATTTCAAGGAGGTGCATTGGATGGCTTTTGAGCTTTCAGAGAGGATAAAGGTTCTCCCGCCCTATCTATTTGCAGAGCTTGACAGGAGAAAACAGGAAAAGATCCAGCAAGGAGTTGATGTTATAGATCTTGGTGTCGGAGATCCTGACCTTCCCACACCTGAGCCTATAGTTGAAGCTCTGAAAGCTGCTGCTCAGAAGCCCGAAAATCACAAATATCCATCCTATGTTGGTATGAAAGCATACAGAGAAGCAGTCGCACAGTGGTATAAAAGAAGGTTTGATATAGATCTCAACCCTGACAGCGAAGTGATAGCCCTGATAGGATCAAAGGAGGGAGTTGCCCACTTTCCCTTAGCGTTTGTAAATCCCGGAGATGTTGTTCTCTGTCCTGATCCAGCTTATCCCGTTTATAAGATAGGAACCATATTTGCCGGCGGAACACCTTACATGATGCCTCTTAAGGAAGAGAACGATTTTCTTCCCGATATAGGTTCCATCCCTCAGGATGTGGTGGAGAGAGCAAAGATAATTTGGGTAAACTACCCTAACAATCCCACCTCTGCAGACGCAACTGAGGATTTTTACAAAGACCTCATAAAGTGGGCAAAGAAACACAATATCATAGTCGCTTCAGACAACGCTTATTCAGAGATTTACATGGGAGAGAGAAAACCCATATCCATACTTCAGATAGACGGAGCCAAGGATGTAGCAATAGAGTTTCATTCCCTCTCCAAGACCTATAACATGACAGGTTGGAGAATTGGAATGGCTGTCGGAAATGAGGATCTCGTGAGAGGTCTCGGAAAGGTAAAAACGAACATAGATTCTGGTCAATTCAACGCGGTTCAAGAAGCTGGAATTGTAGCTCTGAACATGCTCGAAAATGAACTTGATCAGCTCAGGGCTATATACAGAGAAAGAAGGGAGGTGATGACTCAAGCTCTTAAAAAGCTCGGTCTCAAACCACTGGAGTCCGATGTAACCTTCTATGTATGGACAAAAGTTCCTGAAGGTTATACCTCCGCTGAGTTCGTGGGAAGACTCATAGACGAAGCGGGCATAGTCTGCACTCCGGGTAATGGATTTGGAGATGCAGGAGAAGGCTACTTCAGGATATCTCTGACTGTTCCCACGGAAAGGTTGCTCCAAGCAGCAAAGAGGATAGAAAATTTAAAATTATGAAGCCCGAAGAGATCAGTCTCGTTGACATAAGCATCAGCGTACCCACGGTTCCCTACGATCTCAACCTCAAGGAGCTGAAGGGGGTTTTTGACGAGCTAAGAATTTACAAATACCTGACAGTACTGAAGGGAAATGTTCCTATAGGTTTGGTGTACAGAAGCCATGTTGAGAAGTTCTCAAATGAGAAGTTGACAGCAGGAGATCTGGCAATTTTGTGCAGTCGTTTGAGAAACACCTCTCTGACAAAGGAGAGCCTTTCGGGAATATTTGAGGTTCTACCTCTTGAAAAAGAACCAGTGATAATCGTAGATAAGAAAGGAACCTATCTCGGTGTTCTAACGTACGATACGGTTCTTCACTACGTTACTCACCACAGAGAACATGTCCTTCCGATAGTTCAGAGAGTACATTCAAGCATCGGAAAGAGGGAGTACCTCTGCATATTCGGTCTCAAGAACATGGATAAGTTCAAGGATATGTTTGGATCGGAGAAGATAGAAAGCGTTCACAAAATACTCTCCGAAGATATAAAGGATATATTTGAAGGGGACATATCAGGTGTACCCGAGAAGGGTGAAGTTTGGATACTCTCAGGCAAACCTCCGGAGAAGGAGAAGATAAAGGAGCTCTTCAGGGAGTTTCACAAGGAGTACATTTTACTCTTTGGAGAGTTTCAGAAGGTTCACGTTTATGGATTTTGCCTTGATATGACCCTTGTTAATTCACAGGAAAAGCTTTACAGACTGAAGGATGAACTCAGAGACAGAACGAATAGGATAGATGGTTCCGTGTTTATAGTTCACGGTCTCCAGCCCACCTTGATACTTCACGATCCGACGAAGCAGAAACTGATAACGAACATCAAGAAGAAGATACTCGGCGATTTCAAGGACATAGTTGAGCATGTAAGGAGCGCTCCGAGGGACATGTGGGAGCACATACTCTATGACATGTTTGATCAGTACCCCTACTTTGAACTCTTTTACATAATCAGCGGAAAGGGTCTCCAGATAACGAATAACATAATAAACCCAAAGGTTGATTATTTCGTCGCTCAGGGCAAGAAGGGAACAGACAGGTCAGACAAACTTTACTTCAAGCGTGCTCTTCAGGAAGGTTCATTCATATCTGATGTCTATCTATCAAAGGCTACTGATGATTTCTGCATAACGGTCTCTGAGAGCTTTTCCTATGAAGGAAAAACATACGTCCTCGCGGGGGACATAAACTTCAGACAGATACACAGACTTGTGAAGAGCTACAGGGAAACCACCGTATGAGAAGAGCCAAACTCATAGGGAGTCTGAAGTACAGAAACCTCAGGTACACCAAGAACCATCCCCTGAGAATACCGAGAGTCTCACTGCTTCTTGAGTTTCTTGACAAAATGAACTTGATAGATGATGGGGAGAAAGTTGAAGGAAGATCGGCAACCATAGAGGAACTGCTTTTGTTCCACGATAGAGAGTACATAGATACCTTAATAGAGGCTGACAGATGCCAGTGTGTTCCAAAGGGTGCAAGGGAAAAGTTCAACATAGGAAATTATGAGAATCCTGTATCCCCCGCCATGTACAAAGGTTCTTCCCTCGCGACAGGCTCCTCAGTTCAAGCAGTAGAACTCTTTCTGGAGGGTTACACTACGTTTAACCCTGCCGGAGGGATGCATCACGCTTTCAAAAGCAGAGCCCACGGTTTTTGCTTTATCAACGATCCTGTGATAGCTATTGAGGTTCTCAGGAAGAACGGTTTCAGGAAGATACTCTATATAGACCTTGACGCTCATCACTGCGATGGAGTTCAGAGTGCGTATTACGAAGAAGATGACGTTTATGTATTCTCTGTTCATCAGTCTCCCGAATACTCGTTTCCTTTCAATACCGGTTTTCTTGACGAAAGAGGTAGCAGGAAGGGAAAGGGCTTTAATTTGAACATTCCCCTTCCCAAAGGTGTGAATGACAGCGAGTATCTCTTCATCCTTGAAAAAGCTCTTACCTATCTGAAGGATGTTTTTCATCCGGAGGTCTACGTTCTTCAGCTCGGAACGGATCCACTCCTTGAAGATCCTCTATCCAAATTTGAGCTCTCCAACAGAGGCTTTCTGCAGGCTTTTAGGATAGTAAGGGAAACCTTCGGTGAAGGGATCTATCTCGGAGGAGGTGGCTACCATCCTGTAGCATTGGCAAGGAGCTGGGCTATTCTCTGGTGTGAGATGTCTGGAAGAGATATTCCTGAAGAGATAAACCCGGAGGCAAGGAAAGTTCTTGAAACTGTTGAGTGGGAGGAGTTTGATGATGATGTGGACAGAAGTTATATGTATGAAAAGCTCCTTGATGAATGGAGAGGGGAAGAGATTAGAACGGAGATAAAGGAATTAGCCCTTAGGATGAAGGATACGATTTACTCCTGATCTTAGCAGGGATCAAGAGTCTTCATATTTATTTCCTTAATCGGGAGGCTAAGCTGAAGAGGTTCGAGCTTATAGTTCTTCACCTTTACCGGATAGTCATAAAACCTTAGCTTGGCACTCACTTCTTTGAATTCTTTTGGTCTGACAAAGGTACCGCATTCTTGGGAAAACTTTCCGATCATTAGGTCGTTATCAAGCGTGAACGAGTAGGTGTAGCCTGCAAACAAACCCTCTTTTGTCAGGTATCTAATAGACTCTATTCCGTCTCTACCGATTGCAAAACCTTTTATAACCCTGAAGTTCCCATCAAGTAGGAGAGCCATTCCATCTGAATCTCCGTCCTTGTAAGTATCTCCCATTACAAGTAATCCATTATCTCTTTCTGTAAAAACTCTTCCGTAATCAAAATCTCCTCCGTCATAGAGGAAGTATTTTCCGCTTTCGGGGAATACCATTAATACATCGCTTGTATCCCTCGCTTCCGATCTGCCGACAGCAAGAACTTTATTCTTATAAATTCCAACGTAACGCAGGTAGTCCTTACTGTCGCTTCCGAAGAGCTTTGCAGAGACAATCTTTGCGTCTGGTGTCAGCTCAAGAAAGAAGCCGTCCCAGTTTCCTCTGAAGTTACTCCTGCCGACTACGTAATATCTGTTCCTATATTCAACCACACCGTAGGCATACTCTTCTGCAGTCGTTCCTATCCTTTTAGACCATAACACTTTCAGATCACCGCCCAGCTTGATAATGAGAATATCCCAATCTTTATCCTGAACACCTCCCACGAGGACGTATCCATCCTTTACTTTTCTCATGAACCAGAGCATATCGTTTCCGTTCCCACCGAGCACAAGGGCAGTTTCAGGCTTATCGTTCCCAAAGACAACCAGAACCATGTCCATATTTCCCCGAGCAAGGGTGGTAACGCCTGCCATACAACCCCTTCCGTACCTTTCAACCGTGTAGCTGTAATCATCCCTATCCGAGCCCAGAACAAAGATCCTGCACTCTTTTGAGCAGACCCCGAAAAGGGCATCGTATCCGTTATTACCCTCATCCCTTCTACCTGCAAAACATACATTGCTTGTAAGCTTTCTAATTGCAAAAGCCCCCTCGTTACTTTCTGTTGAGAAGATCTTTATCTGAGGAAAGGCAAGAGACACAAGGATAAGAATAAGGATAAGCATGAGAATTTATGATAACAGCATAGAAAATTGCTCAGAAACTCTTAGAATAAAACTCTATGGATATTGACATAGTTTCCAGAGGAAAGCACACCCTGCACGGACTGAACTTCTACCTCTCGTACTTTGATGACATCGCAAAGATTCTTCCAAGGGAAGACCTGTGCTTTATAGTTGGTGGATGGGTCAGAGACAGGATACTCGGAGAACCTGTAGGTTACAACATAGATGTTGATCTGCTTGTCACCTGTGATCCCGTTAAGATAGCTCAGGAGTTTGCAAACAGAACTGGTGGACACTTCTTCGTCTTTGAGAAAAAGGGACTTTTAATAAAAAGACCAGTCATCGCATCCGTAGTCATACACCTTCCTCCTTACAGGTACAGGTTTGACTTTTCACAGGTCAAAGGAAAGAACATTGAAAAGGCTCTTGAGGAGGATCTTAGAGAAAGGGACTTCACAGCAAACGCAATAGCAGTGAATCTTGATGACGTTCTCAGCATAGGTGCAAAACAGACGATAGTCTTTGATCCAACGGGCGGGATAAAAGATCTTGAGGAAGGGCTTCTAAGACCCATATCTTTAGAGAATTTGAGAAGAGATCCTGTAAGGATTCTGAGAGGATTCAGGCTCTCAATAGAGAAGGATCTCCAACTAACGGAGGACTTCTACGAGTTCGTCAGTCATCGTAAGGAACTTGTCCTTAAAGCTCCCGCAGAGAGGATAACTTACGAGCTTTTTAAGATAATGAAGCATCCGAAGGGTTCTAAGGTTATAAGAAAGCTCTACGAAGTGGGTCTCCTTGAGATAATAATTCCCGAGTTTGGGAAATTGAAGAGGATAAAGGATCAGGGAGATCATCACATATATCCCCTTGATGAACACATCCTGAAAACTCTTGAGGAAGTTGAAAGAGTAATAGAGGAAAGGGAGAACTACCTCAGCGTTGAGCTTCTCGGAGACTTCGGGTGCAGGAGGTTTTTGGGAGAGTTCACAGATGTTGAGCTTTTAAAGTGGGCTGCTCTTCTTCATGATATTGGCAAGCCTGACACCTTTGAGATAAAGGAGGGAAAGATCACATTCTACAACCACGATAAGGTTGGAGAGGAGATAGTTAAAAAAACAGGCAAAAGATTGAAGTGGGGCGAACAGGCAACTAAGTTTATTGCAAAACTTGTTAGATACCATCTAAGACCCTTCTATCTGAGGGAGTCCTTCTTGAGGGGAGAGCTTAAAAGAAAAGGGATGGCAAGATTCTGGAAGGAGTGTGGAGACATAGCTCCTCATCTGTTTTTACTTTCAATCGCTGATGCCTACGCAAGCGGGGATAATGAAGAGGAGATAAAGGCTTTATTAGAGACAATAAGTGAGCTTGAAAGCTTTAAGAGGAACGAACTCAAGGAGTCAAGGCTCATTCCTCTTTTGAATGGACACGAGATCATGGCGATACTGAGCATCTCTCAGGGAAAGATGGTTGGAGAAATAAAAAAGAAGCTGGAAGAAGCCCAGATGGAAGGAAAGGTAAGGACAAGAGAGGAAGCGGTGGAGTTTATAAAGAAAGTTTATGAGAATATACTCTCTGGAGGTCTGAATCATGCTTGAATTGATGCCTCTGGAAGAAGCTTTAAGGATAGTTCTTGAGAATGTCAAGCCTTTGGATACAGAACGAGTTTTTTTAGATAAGGCTCTCGGCAGGGTTTTGGCTGAGAACGTGGTTTCGGACACGGACAAACCTCTCTTTGATAACTCAGCTATGGATGGCTATGCAGTGAGATATGAAGACATAAAAGGAGCAGATAAGGGAAGACCAGCAGAGCTTAGGCTCAAGGGCGATTACTTTGCAGGAACCTCTGAAAGCCTCAGGGTTGAGAAGGGGACGGCTGTAAAAATATTTACGGGTGCACCTATACCTGAAGGTGCGGATACGGTCGTTCCTGTTGAGTATGCAGAGGAAAAAGAAGGAATCGTTTACATAAAAAGGGAGTTTAAGAAAGGAGCGAACGTTAGGCTTAAAGGTGAGGATGTGAAAGCTGGAGAGTTAGTTCTGCCGAAGGGAAAGGAAATAAGGGGTTACGAAGTGGGTATGCTGGCTTTCATAAACAGAGGGACGGTTAAGGTTTACAGAAGACCCCGCGTGGCTATACTCTCAACAGGAGATGAGCTCCTTGAGGTCGGAGAACTTCAAACACGATCTTCACAGATAAGAAGTTCAAACCACCATATGCTGTATGCTCTTGTGCAGGATGCAGGAGGTGTCCCACACCAGCTCGGAATAGCTCCCGATGAACCTCAGAAACTTCTTGAGGTTCTGAGAACCTGCCACAGCTATGACATATTCATTACTACCGGCGGTGTCTCAATGGGTGAGAAGGATTACGTTCAGTATTTAGTTAAAGAGGTGGGTATTGATGTGAAATTTCACAGGCTCAGGATAAAGCCTGCAAAACCCGTTCTCTTCGGTACATACGGGGATAACAAGCTTTTCTTCGGACTTCCCGGAAATCCTGTATCCTGCGCTGTAGCCTTTGACCTGATAGTTTACCCGGCGATAAGAACTATGCTCGGATACAAGGATATATTCAAACAGAAGGTAACAGCGGTTCTTACAAAAGGCTTTAAAAGGAAGGGTGCAGAGAGGCGCGAGTTCGCAAGGGCTAAGGTGTGGTTTGAAAAGGGGAGATACTGGTGTGAGCCCCATCCAAAACAGCAGTCCCATATGCTCACCTCTCTGGTTGAAGCTAACGCTTACATAGTAATCTATGAAGGAGTGAAAGAGATCAAAGAAGGGCAGGAGGTGGAGGTAGTTTTATTTTAGATAACCTTTAAATTTCTGAAAGTTTATCAGTTTCTCTGCAATGTCCAGCTTCTTTTTCTCTGCTTTTTGTATTAAGAACTCTATTATCTTTAAAGCCTCCTCATAGTCTTCTTTTTTCAGGTTTTTAAAATCAAGGGATACGATACGCTCAAGGGTCTTCATCAAATTGTCAAAATCCCCCTCCTCAAGATACACCTCGCATTTTAAAAGAATGTCTTTGAGATTTTCATTCATTCGCCCTCGCTGTAACCTCCTCTTTTCCGTAAACTTTTTTCTCCGCCTCTTCCCACGCTTCCTTCAGTTCTTCAAGTATCTCCTTTATATTATTTAAAATTGCAACATCATTTCTCATATTTGCTCTCACAATTTCATTTATAAGAACATCATAGATTTCGTCAAGATTTTTAGCTATCTCCTGCCCTCTTTCTACGTCAAGAGAAGCCTTCAGAACAATCAGTATATCCATAACTTTAGTTAGGTTTTCTGCTTTGGTCTTCACATTCTCTGTGTCATCAAGCCCGTTTTGTATAGCTTCTATTGCGGTGTCTATGCAAGAGAGAGCTTTGTCGTAGAGCATTATTACAAGCTGGATCGGATTTGCGTTTTCAATCATATTCTGCAAATATATATCTGCTGGGTTCATTGCTGACCACCTCCTTTAGTCATCTGAGAAAGGGTAACTATAAACTGCTTAAGCCTGTCCCTTATCTCATTAGCCTGAGCTATAAAAGCTTCAAGCTGTGCATACTCCCTCCTGAGAGCCTGCTCCTCATCGGCAAGTCTCTGAGCAAGCTGGTTTATTCTCTCGTCTATCCGTTCTATCCTGCTATTGTAGGTGTTCTCAAAGCTCTGAAACAGGCTCTTCTCAGCCTCAAGGAACGACAGGAAGCTGTCCTTCAGCTCGCTGAGAGCATCCTTGACTCCTTCAGCGTTTGTACTGAGTAGCTCGTTCAACTTGTCCGTTCTGAGGGAGATCTTCCCCGTGTCTCCGTTGTAATCTATGAGTCCAAGTTTTATAAGGGGATCAAGCCTTTCAGCCAGACCGGTTTTGACACTCGCTATCGTGTAGTCGCCTCTGAAGAGAGCCTGATCCCCCGCTGTGAGCGAATCAACAAGCTCTACCGTCGCGTTGTACTTATCAACAAAGCTGTTCAGGAAGGAGGAAACCTGTGAGTAACTCTCCGTGATAGTAACGGTAGAAGAGCCTGTGTTTTTCACCTCAAGAGTAACGCCGCTTATCACGCTCTCAAAGGTGTTTGAGGGGCTCGCAACAGGCGACCCAGAACCAATCACAATTTCTGCATTCTGGGCAGACTGGATTGTATCCAATCCCGTTCCGAGCTCTGCTGGCAGACCTGTAACGTTTATCGCATAAACTCCACCGACGGTATCCGTCTCTACGGTAGAAGCTCCTACGTCTGTTTCCGAAAGCATCAGCCTGTAAGTCGCTCCGTCAAAGTATATGGAAGCCTTTACCCTGCTCTGCGCAGAATTTATAGTATTCACAAGATCCTCAAGTGTCTGACCTGCAGAGTAGTTAACGCTAAAAGTTTCCGTTCCAGAGCCCGTATCGTAAGTTATGGTGAGAGTGCCCGAGTTGGTGAACGTTCCTGTTAGACTGGAAAATCCGCCACTCGTGACTCTGATCTCACTCTGAGCGAGCTTGTTTACTGTTACGGAGAACTCAAGGTTCGGAGCATTTTCTGTGACAGTCGCGTTCAAAATATCCGTATTAGAGACACTCGCTTTCTTCCCTTTGAAAAGATCATCAACGTTGAGGTTTTCAAATATAGATAGAAAGTTACCTATAGCTCCCGAAAGGTTACCGAGGGAGGAGAGCTTCGCCTGCACGGAGGCTTTTTCCTGCTGGAGCCTCTGAAGGGGGATAGATTTGAGCTGCATTATCCGATCAACGATAGCACCACTGTCAAAACCCGTGTTTGTAAGACCAGTAAGATATAGCTCCCCAGCCATAACTACACCTTCTCGTTAAGCAGAACACCCAACATCTGGTCAATCCTTTTCATGAGCTCCAGTAGATAATCAGGTGGTATCTGTCTTATGAGCCTGTTCGTGTCCCTTTCAAAGATCTTCACAACGGGTATCTCAAGCTGATCGTCAATATCAATCTTCAGGTATCTGTTCAGGTAGTCGAGCTTCCTCCTTATCTCCTGAAGTATCCTCTGGAGTTCTTCCTTGCTCAATGTAGTTTCCTGAACAGTCTCCTTAGCCCTTTTTTCTATATCTTTACGGACTGTTTCAATACTCCTGTTCATATCCGCCTGTCTTGATGCCTGCCTTATGATTTCATAATCAACCTCAGAACTTTTACTATTCACCCTCATGGCAGGTTCTCCTTTTCAGGCGGAGGGAAGGGCAAGCCTTCCCCCCTGAATCTTATTACCTCAGAAGCTGGAGAACCAGCTGGGGTAGTGTATTTGCCTGTGCGAGCATCGCTATACCGGACTGCATCCTGATCTGCATCGTAGTGAATGTTGCCATCTCCTTGGCGAAATCCACGTTCCTTATGACGTTCTCAGCCTCGTTTGTGTTGTCTTGAGCAACTTTCTGGGCATCGTATATGGACTGGAGGTTGTTCATGACAGCACCCATCTGGGAACGGACAGTATCAACTTTTTTCATAGCTCCGTCTATTATAAGAAGTGCCTTCTCCGCACCTGTATTTGTTGAAACATCAATGTTGTTGAGGCTTTCAAATTGGAGAGTTCCAAAGGTTAATCCTCCAAGACTTCCTGCTGTCGTTACAGAGAAGCCCTCTATAGAGGCAAGTGTAAGCTCACCAATGGCAACCCCGTGTCCTGTTGTTCCTCCAGCTGTACCTGTTATAGTGGTAGTAGCTCCTGCGTTAACAATCTTGTTCAGATCTATGGTTGTACCAGCTCCCGAGGTATCGGTCGCAGTTACTTCTACAGATATTGTTTCCCCATTTGCAGACGTAAGAACGAGTTTTGTCCCTCCAGCATCTTTACTTGCCTGAAGCTTACCGCTTGTGTTCAAAGATGAGGTGTTTATATCCTGAATGAACTGATCCAGACTCGGATTGGTTGTTGAATCATAGGTTTTATCAAATACCTTTGAATCTCCCACATATATAACTACTCGGATAGAGCCATCAGTGTCTATTGTAGCAAGACTTGCTCCAAAATCCGCACCTGCTGTCTCTGTATTGGAAGCAGTAGCTCTAAGACCATGCTGCTGAGCGGTAGAATTCTCATTTATAGTTTTTGCTATAACCGAAGCGTCAAGGACCGGACTTGCACCTGTGTAGGGAGTAACGCTCATCTGAGATGCACTATTGAGGACAATACTATCACCACCTATGTCGATCGTGATAGAATCACCAGTATCAAATGTATAGTTGTTGTTTACATTTGTAAGATCAGCAGCAGCACTAGCTGTAGTACCTCCAGTTACATCCATAGTATACGACCCAAGAACGCTTGCACGAAGGCTCGCTATGCTTACGTTTACCACCTGTCCACTTCTAGGTCCGTAGTGTATGTATTTGTTAGTAAACGTCCCGTCGAGGAGCTTTATCCCGTTGTATTCTGTGTCTTTGGCTATTTTGTCGATAGCATCGACAAAGTTTGATATCTCCCTCTGGAGCGCAGCCCTTGCGTTGGGGTCGTTGATATCGTTGGCGGCGTTTTCGGCTTTGACGTAGATTTCCTTAAGCTTGTTGTAAATCTGACCGGCAGAGTTCTCGGCTATCTGAAGCGCCGAAATTCCCGTTTGGATGTTTCTGTTACCTTGTTCAAGACCGGCGGAGACAAGGGCAAGTTGATCTGCTATGAACAGACCTGCGGAGTCGTCCGCAGCGTTCAAAATCCTGAGACCGGTTGAGAGTCTCAGGAGCGACTTGTTCATAAGTCGCTCGTTTTGCTTGAGGGCGGTATGTGTTACCGCCGACTCATAGTTAAAGTTAATTCTAAGAGCCATGGCTGACACCTCCTAAGGATTTTGTCAGTTATCTATATCGGTTGAGCTGTAAAGTTTTTTAATCCATAGACATAAGCAAGCTCTGGTCCGCAATGTAAAATAATTCCCTATGGAACTTATCTTTGAGATTTCCAAAAAAGGTAAAAAGGGTTACAGACTGCCAGAAATTGGTGTTAGGAGGGTAGAGCCGAAAGAGGTTATCCCAGAAGAGTTCCTGAGAAAGAGTCTTGATCTCCCAGAGGTTTCCGAGCTTGACGTTGTCAGACATTTCACGAAGCTGTCCCAGCTCAACCACGCAATAGACACGACGATGGTTCCACTCGGCTCGTGCACGATGAAGTATAACCCGCGAATAAACGAGGAGCTTGCAAGTATACATGAGTTTCTGAATGTTCACCCTATAACTCCAGAGGAGTTTATTCAGGGAACTTTACGGATTGCTTACGAGCTTAAGGAACTATTAAAAGAGCTCGGAGGCTTTGCCGATGTTTGCCTTCAACCCGCAGCTGGAGCTCATGGAGAGTTCCTCGGACTACTTCTTATAATGGCTTATCACAGGGACAAGGGGAATAACCACAAGAAAAAGATACTTATACCTGACTCAGCCCACGGAACGAATCCGGCTTCTGCTGCAATTTGCGGTTTTGATGTGGTAACTGTTAAAAGCAATAAAAATGGTGAGCTCAGCTGGGATGACTTCATGAAAAAGTTAGACGATGAGACAGCTGGTCTCATGATAACAAACCCAAATACTCTTGGAATCTTTGAGAGAAAGGTAAAAGATATGGCTGAGGAACTCCACAAGAGAGATGCTCTGCTTTATATGGACGGGGCAAACTTCAACGCGATTGTTGGAGTAGCAAGACCAGGTGACTGGGGCGTGGATGTTATGCACTTCAATCTCCACAAAACCTTCTCAACACCCCATGGCGGAGGAGGTCCTGGAAGTGGACCCATCGGGGTGTCAGAGAGGTTAAAGCCCTACCTTCCCGTTCCACAGGTTGAGTTTGATGGAGAAAGATATTACCTCAACTGGAATATCCCAAAAAGCGTAGGCAGCCTCCTTGCTTTCTACGGACATTTCGGAGTATGGCTCAGAGCCCTTGCCTATATCCTCAGCTACGGTAGAGAAATTGATAAGGTAGCGAAGCATGCGGTTTTGAACGCCAGATATCTAAGGCATCTTCTGAGGGATGTTTTCAACGATCCGTACTTCCACGTTCCCTGCATGCACGAGTTTGTTCTGTCGGCTACAAACCTTCTCAAGTACAAAGTGAACGCTATGGGCATTGCAAAGAGACTTCTTGACTACGGATTCTACGCACCAACCGTTTACTTTCCTCTTGTGGTAAGGGAAGCACTTATGATAGAGCCTACCGAAACGGAAAGTCCAGATACGCTCAGAAAGTTTGCTAAGGTTCTGAGAAAGATAGTCAAAGAAGCCAAAGAAAATCCTGATAAGCTGAACAAAGCTCCTTACAGAACACCGGTGGGAAGGATAAAAGAAGCGGAAGCGAACAGAAAACCTGTTCTTAAATACAGAAGGGGCTGAACGCCCCTTAAACTTATATCATTGATTTTAGCTTTTCTATGACCTCGTCGTAGTTGGGTTCTTGGGTAATTTCAGGAACAAGCTGTTTGTAGACAATATTGCCTTCAGTATCAACTATGAAAATAGCCCTTGCGAGTATTCCTTTGAGAGCTCCTTCGGCTATGAGTACTCCATACTTTTCCATGTCCCTGTACCTAAAGTCAGAGGCAACAGTAATGTTTCCTATATTGAAGCTCTCACAGAATCTCTTCTCTGCAAAGGGAAGATCCATAGAAACTACCGTAACATCAACCTTGTCTCCGAGCTGAGCGACCATTTCGTTGAACTTCTTTGTTTCCATTTCACATACGGGAGTATCAAGAGAAGGAACGGTTATGATCAGCTGAACCTTTCCTTTTGCTCCACCTATTCTTTTCTCTGCAAGATCCTTGGTTACGACAACAGCCTCAGGTGCAGGATCTCCAACATTAAGGGCTGGTCCAACAAGGCTAACTGTATTTCCTTTAAGGGTTACTGTCTCTGCCATGATATTTACCTCCTCTTTGATTTGTTGAGAAATTTTATCAACAGAGATTAAGTTTTTTGATGTCTTTTGTCATATAATAGTTCCTCCTATGGAGGAGAAAACTTACATAGGGATAGAGGATTTCCTGAAGGTTGACCTGAGACTTGCGAAGATACTCTCTGCTGAGAGAGTAGAAGGATCAGACAAGCTGATAAAGCTTAGAGTCTCCCTCGGTACTGAAGAGAGAACCATCGTCGCAGGAATTGCCAAATTTTACTCTCCGGATGAGCTTATAGGGAAGAAGATACTCATTGTAGCCAACCTCAAGCCACGGAAGATATTCGGCATAGAGTCTCAGGGGATGATACTCGCACTTTCCAACGGAGAGAGAATGTCCTTAATTGTACCGGACAGGGACATTGAAGAGGGAGCAAAAGCGAGCTAACTCAGGAATTCCTGTATAAACAAACCCGATTCCTGCCTGTTCTTTTCGCCTCGTAAAGTGCTTCATCTGCCATATTGATCAGAGCTTCCTTTTCAAAGTTACCGGAGGGTATCAGAGAAGCCACACCTATGCTGACAGTTACATACTTGGAAACCTTGGAGGCAGGATGGGAGATCTTGAAATTTTCTATGTCCTTTCTTATCCTCTCTGCTATTTTTCTTGCAAGTTCAAGGTTTGCTTCCGGAATTATGACGGCAAACTCTTCTCCTCCATATCTTGAAACGAGGTCTATATTGCTTCTGACGTGTTTGTTTATGATCTGAGCGACTCTCTTTAAACATTCATCACCTTTAAGATGTCCGAACATATCGTTGTAGTTTTTGAAGAAATCAATGTCTATCATGAGAAGAGAGAGCGGACGACCGATCCTTTTTGCTCTTTCCCACTCCTGTCTCAGGTATTCTTCAAACTTCAATCTGTTTGCTACTCCTGTGAGCCCGTCTATGTAAGATATGTCTCTGAGCTTCAGATTCAGCTGTTCCGTCTTTCGTTTTTCAAGAGCGAGGAGCATGGTAAGAAGGAAGTCCTTCCTGCTGTGCCTTTCCAAGAGATAGCTGACAGGGAGCCCTATAAGATTTGAGGAACCCAGGAAGAACATGTTCGTTAGAAGCTGCTCGGTTGATGTTCTGACAAGGTAAATGTCAACCACAGGGTACAGGGCTGTAATCGTCAATGCACTCAATGAAGCGTAGTAGAACCTCATGGCAGAGAAAGTATAGGCATAAAACACTACAAGCATTAAACCCGCGTAATAGAGAAAGGCTCTATCAGATGGTGCAACGTATATCATTGCAATTATTCCAAGTCCTCCAAGGATTACAACAAGTGCATGGGCTATCTGCAGAAGATTCTCTTGCCTTACTTTAAAGGTCATCAGCAGGAAAGCTATGCCTATGGGACAGATCACCACATACCTTATGAACCACAAAGTTTTCTTTGTTTCCGGGAATATGATGGCATCAAGTATGCCAAAGAGTGCGTAGAGAATGATGCTCAGCAGTATGGCAATCCTGATATGCCCTATAAATTTGTGAAGGTAGTAATTTAGAAAAGCCTCTTCAATTATTGGGGAGAACTTAAGTGGGTTGAGACCCTTTCTGAACTCGCGATCTATTTGAGATTCATCCTTTATCGCAAGAACATCAAAGAATCTCTCAAATTCCTCAAGTAAGCCTCTGTCTTCAGATTCTTCTTTTTCCATTAGAAAGCTTCTCTTCAATCATCCTTATTATTTCATCATAGGTATCCCTCACTTCTTGAGCAAGCTCAACAATATTCCTCACGCCAGTTGACATCGCTCGCTCAAAGAGAGGCATGACCTCATTCTCAAGTATGTATTTGTACTCCCTGAGATCAAACTCAAGCTCATCAAGCTCAAGCTCATCTATCAAGTTCGCATACTCTTCCTTTCTGATCCTTGCGGATATAAGCAGATGCTTCAGCTCAGCCTTTATGTCTCCTCTATCAAGACCAGCTTTTCTGAAATCTGCCATGTCAGCCCTCCTCAGATCATGTGTCCCAGCTTATCCTTCTTTGTGGAGAGGTAAACACGGTTGTAAGGGTTAGGATCAATCTTTATAGGAACCCTTTCAACTATCTCAAGCCCGAAACCTTCCAGAGCAACTATCTTTCTCGGGTTATTCGTCATGAGTTTCATCCTTCGGACACCGAGGTCAAGGAGTATCTGGACACCCACACCGTAATCTCTGAGATCTGGAGGATATCCGAGTTTCTCGTTCGCCTCAACAGTATCGTATCCTTTCTCTTGAAGTTCGTAAGCCTTTATCTTGTTTGCTATACCTATTCCTCTACCTTCGTGCCCGAGTATATAAACAAGGACACCTTTGCCTTCTTTTGCTATCATCTCAAGAGCTTTCTCAAGCTGGGGTCTACAGTCACATCTCATAGAACGAAATACATCACCGGTGAGACACTCCGAGTGAACTCTGACGAGAACCGGTTCATCCTCTCTCCACTCACCCATAGTCAAGGCTACCTGCTCTTCCCCTGTCAATTTGTGCCTGTAAGCATGTATCCTAAATGTTCCCCAGGGAGTGGGGAGATGAGCGCTCGCAACCCTCTCAACAAGTCTTTCCTTCTTCAGTCTATACCTTATCAAATCTGCTATGGTTACTATCTTGAGTCCATGCTCCTTGGCAAATTCCATAAGGTCGGGAAGTCTCGCCATAGTTCCATCTTCCTTCATTATTTCGCATATAACTCCTGCAGGATAAAGTCCAGCAAGCCTTGCAAGGTCAACGGAAGCCTCAGTGTGCCCTGCTCTCTCAAGAACTCCTCCCGGTCTTGCTCTCAGGGGAAAGACGTGTCCCGGTCTTACGAAATCCGACGGTCCTGACTCAGGACTTATAGCAAGCTTTATAGTTTTCGCCCTGTCATAGGCTGATATTCCTGTTGTCGTTCCATGCTTCGGGTGAGCATCTATGGAAACGCAGAAGTAGGTTCCCTTTGGATCGGTGTTTCTGTGAGCCATAGGGTAAAGATCAAGCTCCTCACACCTGTCGGGTGGGAGAGAGAGGCAGATCAGTCCCCTTCCATACTTCGCCATGAAGTTTATAGCTTCAGGAGTAACCTTCTCTGCAGCCATCACGAGATCCCCCTCATTCTCTCTGTCGGGATCGTCCACCACTATGACCATCTTTCCATTCTTGATATCTTCAATAGCTTCCTCAATCGTATTGAATTTGAAACCTCCCTGCTTCATCAAGTTACCTCCGGAATTCTTCTAATCTCTTCTTTATACTATCAACGGTCTTATCTATTATGCTTTTCCTATAAGGAGGTTTCTCAACGACTGTAACTTCCCTCCCTGAAAGCTTGCTCACTACCCAATTTATTATTTCCGGACTCCAGTGGGTGTATGTGTAATCGGCTATCAGAAATAAAAGGACACCATAAACTACATTCCTCAGCATAAAGATAAAAATAGGCTTTAGGTGTTAAAAGAGAAGCTCAGGATTGCTCGGACAGTGCCTCTTCAGCCCTCCTTGCTCTCTGAATTATCCTGACAACAACCCATCTCTTGGTTTTTGAAAGAGGTCTCGTCTCCCTTATCTCAACAATATCTCCAACTCTGCACTCGTTCTTTTCATCATGAGCGTGATACTTCTTGCTCTTTATTATGTGTTTGCCATAGAGCGGGTGTGGAACTCTCCTGTCCACCCTCACAACAACGGTTTTATCCATCTTGTCAGATACAACTACACCCACTAAGTGCTTTCTCTTTTCATTCCACTTTTTCTCAGCCATCATCCTTCACCTCTGAGCTCTTTTTCCCTTATTACCGTCAGAACTCTTGCTATATCTCTTCTCAAGTTTCTGATAGCCATAGGATTATCAAGTCCCGAAATTTTCTGCTGAAACCTCAGCTTCAGAAGTTCCATCTTAAGTTCATCAGCCTTTTTCCTAAGCTCCTCTATACTCATCTTTCTAAGCTCTGCCGCCTTCATACTGTAAATCCTCCAGCCTTAACGAGTCTTGTCCTTATGGGCAGTTTTGCAGATGCAAGCCTGAAGGCTTCCTCAGCTACCTCTTCGGAAACGCCGGAGAACTCAAACATTATCCTTCCGGGCTTCACGACTGCAACAAAACCTTCTGGATCTCCCTTTCCTCCACCCATCCTGACCTCGTTAGGCTTTTTGGTGTAAGGTTTGTCAGGAAATATCCTTATCCAAACCTTGGCACCCTTTCTAAGAGCCCTCACGAGAGCAACTCTTACAGCCTCTATCTGTCTTTGGGTAATCCAAGCTCTATCAAGAGCCTGTATTCCATACTCACCAAAAGCTATCTTGTTTCCTCTTAAAGACTTACCCTTTAAGGTTCCTCTCCGCTGTTTTCTGAACTTTGTCTTCTTCGGCTGGAGAAACATCTTACGACACCTCCTGAGAAGCCTTAGCCAGATCTTCCTCTATCTTTTTCAGCACCTCTTCCTTCCCACCCTTAAGAATATCTCCTTTGTATATCCACACCTTTACGCTCAGGATACCATACTTCGTGTAAGCGGTTGCAAAGCCGTAATCTATATCAGCTCTGATAGTCTGAAGAGGCATCCTTCCTACGAGGAACCACTCTCTTCTCGCAAGTTCGGCACCACCTATTCTTCCTTTAACTTGAACCTTTACACCCTTTGCTCCAGCTTTAAGAGCGTTGTCTATCGCCCTCTTCATCGCTCTTCTGTGAGAGACTCTCCTTTCTATCTGAAGAGCTATATCCTCAGCAACAAGCTGGGCATCAAGCTCAGGAACCCTAACCTCAGTAACGTTTATAGTAATTTCCTTCCCAGGGATCATCTTTTCTATGGTCTTTTTCAGGAGCTCAACTTCCTGTCCTTTCCTTCCTATGATTATCGCGGGTCTTGATGCGTGTATTCTTATCTTGAGCTTATCCACTATCCTGTCTATCTCTACTTTGGATATACCAGCAACCTTATACCTGTTTTTGATGTACTCCTTTATCTTCAGGTCTTCATGAAGGGTCTTTGCATACTCTTTCTTTGGAGCAAACCACTTTGAGTCCCACGTCTTTGTTATCCCGAGCCTGAAGCCTATAGGGTGCGTCTTCTGTCCCATTAATCAGTCCTCCTCTACCTCTTGCTTTTCTGCAAGCACAATTGTTATGTGGGAGAGCCTCTTCCTCAGCATTGTAGCCCTCCCGTAAGCTCTGGGGAGCCACTTCCTGAACATCGGTCCCCTGTCTGCAACCGCCTTCTTGATATACAGCTTGTCAAGATCAAGTCCCTTCTGTTCAGCGTTAGCTATCGCGCTTTTTAGAACATTTTCAACTATCCTTGCAGCTTTTTTGGGAAGTATCTTCAGAAGATAGAGAGCTTCTCCCACATCTTTACCGTGTATCTGTCTGAGCACAAGCCTTGCCTTGAGAGGAGAGATTCTTGCATATCTAAGTATCGCTATCGCTTCTCCTTCTCTGTAACCTTCTCTCTGGCTTTTATCCTTTATCTTCAACTGTCCCATGACATACACCTCACTTCTTTTTGACGACCTTGGCGGTCTTGTCAGGATGACCCCTGAAGGTTCTCGTGGGGGCGAACTCTCCGAGCTTGTGTCCTACCATCTCCTGAGTTATATAAACGGGAACGAAAGTCTTTCCATTGTGAACCGCTATCGTATGTCCAACGAACTCAGGAATTATGGTTGAAGAACGGGAGTAGGTCTTGACTACCTTTCTTTCCCCGGTTTCATTCATCTGCTTTATCTTCTTCCAGAGTTTTGGATGAACCCATGCTTTCTTATCAACAAGCTGCCTGAACTGCTCATAGGTCTCCTCGTATTTCTTTATCCTCCTCTCTATCAGCTGGGGATCTCCCTTCTTCTGAGCTTCCCTAACCTTTTTGTGAAGTCTGTGTATCCTTTTGTAGAGCTTGTAGAAGGTATCAAGATCCTCTATAAGCCTGTTCCTTTTGTTCCAAGAGCCTTTAAAACCCATCAGAGCGGCCTCCCATCTCTACGTGTAATGATAAATCTGTCAGAGTACTTCCTACCTCTTCTCGTCTTATATCCCTTAGTCTTCCAACCCCATGGAGATTTGGGATGTTTTCCTCTCGTCCTTCCCTCACCACCACCATGGGGGTGATCAACAGGGTTCATAGCCGTTCCCCTTGTATGGGGTCTCCAGCCAAGCCATCTTGCTCTTCCAGCCTTACCAAGCTTGATAAGCTCATGTTCTGCGAGACCGACCTTTCCTATTGTAGCCATGCATCTTTCATGAACGAGTCTCATCTCTCCTGAAGGAAGTCTTATCTGGACATAATTGCCTGTTCTTCCGAGAACCTGCGCCTCCGTTCCTGCGGATCTGACCAGCTGTCCTCCTTTTCCAGGAGAGAGTTCTATGTTGTGTATGATAGTACCGACAGGTATGAACTTCAGGGGCATAGCGTTACCCGGCTTTATCTCTGGAAGTTCCTTACCTGCCATTGCATCTTCATAACTTATGGACATTACAGTATCTCCGACCTTCAGTCCTTCAGGCCAGATGATATATCTCTTTTCACCATCCGCGTAGTGAAGCAGAGCAATTCTTGCGCTCCTAAACGGGTCATACTCTATCGCAGCAACCTTTGCAGGAACAAGGCTCTTATCCCTCTTAAAGTCTATAATCCTGTAGAGCTTTTTATGACCACCTCCTCTGTGCCTTACTGTTATTTTCCCTTGCTGACGGGATCTTCCCCTAGCCCTATGCCACCATATAACGAGAGATTTCTCAGGTTCCTTCTTCGTTATCTCGGAAAAGTCATAAAGAACTGCATGTCTCGTTCCATTTGTAACAGGCTTTAACTTTTTAACACCCATTTCCTACACTCCTCAGCTTGCAAAGTTAAGCAAATCTATACTATCACCCGGTTCAAGGGTAACTATTGCCTTCTTCCACTTTTTCGTCCTTCCATACTGTCTGAACCTGCCCATAACCCTCTTCTTCTTAGGCTTCACTATCATAGTGTTTACCTTCTTCACCCTGACTCCGAACAACTCCTGCACTGCGTTCTTTATCTCCGACTTTGAAGCATCAAGAGCCACCTCAAAGGTGTACTTGTTGTGATCCTCCATAAGCCTGTTGCTTTTCTCCGTTATCACCGGTCTGATAATTATTTCGTAAGGTCTTCTCTGACTCATGATTCCACCCTCTTGTAAATTCCTTCAAGGGCTTCCTTTACAATTACAAGCCTGTCACTCCAGAGGATGTCGTAAACGTTGAGACCTTCGCTCGTCAAAACTCTGACGTTCGGAAGATTTCTGAAAGACTTATAAATCACCTCATCCTTCTGAGGTATAACTATGAGAACTTTTTCAGAATCAATCTTTTGCTCCTTCAAGAACTCAAATGCTCTCTTTGTCTTAGGTGTGTCTCCGAGATCTATATTATCAACTATAACAACTGCCTTGTTCTGAGCCTTGTCCGAGAGAGCCATTTTCAAACCAAGCTTCCTTACCTTCTTTGGAAGAGGATACCAGTAATCTCTAGGTTTCGGTCCATGAGCAACACCACCACCCACAAGAATATTGGCTCCTCTGTCTCCACGTCTTGCATGACCCGTGCCTTTCTGAGGAAGGAGTTTCCTACCGCTGTAAGCTACCTCTCCTCTTGTCTTTGTAGAATGAGTTCCCTGCCTCTTACTCGCAAGTTGCCACTTCACCACTTCCCAAAGAACATGCTTCTTAACCTTAACGTTGAAGACGTCGTCCCTTACTTCCACTTCACCTATCTTCATGACTGTGCTCCTACCTGCTGAATCTTTTCAACGAGAGGCTTCAATCTGTTCTGTTTGAGCTGCTGCTTTTTCCTGCTGAGTATTCTCGTGTGCTCCACAAAAACAAGCCCTTTATTCGGTCCCGGAACGGAACCCTTAACGAGCAGGAGTCCCTCTTCGGGTACAATGTCAACAATAAGAAGGGACTGAACCCTTACCTTCTCAGCACCGTAATGTCCAGCCATCTTCTTACCTTTCCAGACCCTACCCGGATCCGTCCTGTTACCTATCGCACCGACCGCCCTGTGATACCTGTGTCCGTGAGATCTCGGGAATCCTGAAAAGTCCCATCTCTTCATGGTACCTGCAAAACCTCTTCCTTTTGAGGTTCCGACCACGTCAACAAGATCTCCAGGCTTAAAGATTTCCTCAATCTTTAGCTCCTGACCTTCTTGATAGTCCTGAGGATTATCAACCTTAAACTCCTTCAGATACCTGAGGAGTTTTACATTGTGCTTTTTAAAATGCCCTATAAGAGGCTTTGTAAGATGCTTTTCCTTAGCGTCTATCGCTCCGACCTGAACGGCAGAGTAACCGTCTTTTTCAGGGGTCTTTACCTGAACAATGTAGTTGGGAGGAATTTGCACAACGGTAACGGGAATCGCAGTTCCGTCCTGAGCGAACACCCTTGTCATTCCAACTTTTCTTCCTATAACGCCTATCGCCATCTCATCAACCTCTCATCTTCACCTCAACGTCAACACCTGCGGGAAGATTTATCTCCATGAGAGCCTCTATCGTCTGGGGAGTTACCCTCGTTATATCAAGGATTCTCGCATGCTCCCTTATCTCAAAGTGTTCCCTTGACTGTTCAAACTTGTGAGGAGATCTGAGAACACACCACTTCCTGATTCTGGTAGGCATCGGGATCGGTCCTCTGACCACTCCTCCGGTCCTCTTAACCGTATCTATGATCTTCTTCACAGACTCATCTAAAAGCTTATGATCGTAAGCCCTAAGCCTTATCCGTATCTTATCCTGCTCCATAATCCGTTACTCCTCAGTCAAGGATTTTAGTAACGACACCAGCACCTACAGTCCTTCCTCCTTCCCTTATAGCAAACCTAAGTCCTTCCTCCATCGCCACCGGCGCTATTAACTCTACCTCTAACTCCACATTGTCACCTGGCATTACCATCTCTACTCCCTCTGGCAACTTCACTACCGTCCCTGTCACATCCGCTGTCCTAAAGTAAAACTGTGGCCTGTAGTTCACAAAAAACGGTGTGTGCCTTCCGCCTTCCTCCTTAGACAGTATGTATACCTGTGCCTTGAACTTCCTGTGTGGTGTCACACTCCCAGGCTTGGCTAACACCTGCCCCCTCTCAACATCATCCTTACCTACTCCCCTCAAAAGTACTCCTACATTGTCCCCAGGTAGTGCCTCATCAAGTATCTTCCTAAACATCTCTATTGAAGTCGCTACCGTCTTGAGTGGCTCCTCCTTCAATCCTACTATTTCTACCTCCTCCCCAGGCTTGAGAACTCCTCTCTCTACTCTTCCAGTCACAACCGTTCCCCTTCCTGATATGCTAAATACATCCTCTATTGGCATCAAGAATGGCTTGTCCACTTCCCTCTTAGGTGTGGGTATGTACTCGTCCATAGCACTAAGCAACTCCTTTATGCTCTCTACCCACTTGCCAGGTGAACCAGACTCAAGCTCTTGAAGTGCTCCAAGTGCTGATCCCTTTATCACTGGTACTTCATCCCCAGGAAACTCATACTTGCTGAGTAATTCCCTCACCTCAAGCTCAACAAGTTCAAGAAGTTCTTCGTCATCTACCATGTCACACTTGTTCATGTAAACAACTATGTAAGGAACGTTAACCTGTCTCGCAAGAAGAACGTGTTCCCTCGTTTGAGGCATCGGTCCGTCTGCTGCTGAAACAACAAGAATAGCTCCATCCATCTGGGCAGCTCCCGTGATCATGTTCTTGATGTAGTCCGCGTGCCCAGGACAGTCTACGTGTGCATAGTGCCTATTGGCTGTCTCGTATTCTACGTGTGTGATGTTTATGGTTATTCCCCTTTCCTTCTCTTCGGGTGCCTTGTCTATCTCCTCATACTTGTAACACTGTGCCTTTCCTCCCTCAACAAGCCCTGCTGCCAGCACGCAGGTGATAGCTGAAGTCAGTGTGCTCTTGCCGTGGTCTACGTGCCCTATTGTACCTACGTTCACGTGCTCCTTCGTCCTCTCAAATTTCTCCTTAGCCATCTATACCAACCTCCTATCAGGCACTTTTTCCTGCCATGCGTTCCCCGATAATCTTTTCAGCGATATGCTGAGGAACTTCTTCGTAATGGGAAAATTTCATTATAAATGTTCCCCTTCCTTGTGTCAAGCTCCTCAGCGTTGTTGCATAACCGAACATCTCGGCAAGGGGAACGTGGGCTTTTATAACTGTAATCACACCTTTGTTCTCCATACCCATTATCTTTCCGCGCCTTGAGTTAAGATCTCCGATCACATCTCCCACGTAATCTTCAGGAGTTTCAACCTCAACTTCCATGATGGGCTCAAGGAGAACAGGGTCAGCCTTCTTCGCTGCATCCTTGAAAGCCATTGAACCTGCAATCTGGAAGGCTATTTCTGAAGAATCAACCTCGTGGTAAGAGCCATCGTAAAGTCTTACCTTCACATCAACTACGGGATAACCTGCGAGGATACCTCCTTCCATAGCTTCCTTTATTCCCTTTTCAACTGCAGGTATGAACTCCTTGGGAATGACACCACCGACTATGTCATTTATGAACTCAAAGCCTTTACCCCTTTCAAGAGGTTCTATCTCAATGATTGCGTGACCGTACTGACCTCTACCACCAGTCTGTCTGATGAACTTACCCTCACCTGTTGCCTTCTTGCGGATGGTCTCTTTGTAAGCAACTTGCGGCTTTCCAACATTTACCTCTATGTTGTACTCTCTCTTCATACGATCAACCATAATCTCAAGGTGGAGTTCACCCATTCCATGTATAAGGGTCTGACCTGTCTCAGGATCGGCGGTAGCTTTGAAAGTAGGATCTTCCTTCATGAACTTATTCAGAACTTGAGATAGTTTTTCTTGATCCTTCTTGGTCTTGGGCTCTATAGCCATTGAGATAACAGGATCAGGGAACTCAAGCTTTTCAAGGATTATTGGATGTTTCTCATCGGCAAGGGTATCTCCCGTTGCCGCGTCAAGTCCAACAACAGCACATATTTCTCCCGCAGACACGTCCTGTATCTCTTCCCTTGTATTCGCATGCATAAGTAGGAGCCTTCCTACCCTCTGCTTTTCTCCTCTGGTTACATTCAGAACGTATGACCCAGCCTTTAGAGTTCCAGAGAATACCCTTATGTATGTGAGCTGACCCGCGTAAGGATCGGACATGACTTTAAAGGCATAGGCACAGAAAGGTTCTTCATCAAGGGGTTTCCTCTCTTCTGTCTCACCTGTATTTGGATTGATTCCCTTGATGGGGGGAAGGTCTATCGGTGAAGGGAGGTAGTCTATAACCGCATCAAGGAGGGGCTGAACTCCCTTGTTTTTAAATGCAGAACCGCAAAGGACAGGAACAAGCTGCCTATCTATGGTAGCCTTTCTCAGAGCTTTTCTGAGTTCTTCGGTGCTTATCTCCTGACCTTCAAGGTACTTCTCCATAAGCTCATCGTCCGTTTCAACTATAGTCTCTACCATCTTCTCCCGCCACTCTTGAGCCTTATCCATGTATTCAGAAGGAATATCCTTTATCTCGTATTTAGCACCGAGGGTCTCTTCAAGCCAGATGATAGCTTTCATTTCCAAAAGATCTAAAACACCCTCAAACTGATCCTCAGCACCTATGGGGATCTGGATCGCAACAGGCTTTATGGTTAACTTCTCCTCTATCTCTTTAAAGACCCTGTAAAAGTCCGCTCCCAGCCTGTCCATCTTGTTGATGAAGGCTATTCTGGGAACGTGGAACCTGTCAGCCCACCTCCAGTTAGCCTCCGATTGGGGCTGGACACCCTCAACGGCGGAGAAGATGAAGACTATACCGTCCAAAACTTTCATGGAACGGACGACTTCAACAGAGAAGTCAACGTGTCCCGGTGTATCAATTATGTTTATCTGATACTTCTGTCCATTCCTCTCCCAGTAACAGGCGGTCGTAGCGGCGGTGATCGTTATACCCCTCTCCTTCTCCTGTTCCATCCAGTCCATCGTAGCCGCGCCTTCGTGAACCTCACCTATCTTGTAAGTTCTCCCTGTATAATAGAGAATCCTCTCTGTTGTAGTAGTTTTGCCCGCATCAATGTGCGCGACTATACCTATGTTCCTAAGCTTCTCTATCGGAACCGCCCTTGCCATCTCATTACCTCCTTACCATCTGAAATGGGAGAACACCATGTTAGCCTGTGCCATCTTGTGGGTGTCCTCTTTCTTCTTAATAGCTCCGCCCTTACCATCAAGAGCATCAAGAAGTTCAGCCTTGAGCCTCTCAACCATCGTATAGGCACCCCTATGCCTCGGTCTGGTTCTTGCTGCTTCAACAAGCCACCTTATCGCGAGGCTTATCTGTCTTCTTTCAGGAACCTCTATGGGAACTTGATAAGTAGCTCCGCCTACTCTTCTCGGTCTCACTTCCCACTGGGGTTTGAGGTTTTCTATCACTTTGTGAATAAGTTCAACAGGAGTCATACCTCTCTCTTGGGCAGCCGACTCAAGGGCTGTATAGACTATCCATTCCGCAACACTCTTTTTGCCATCTTTCATCACTTTGTTTATGAGTTTCTGTACTAAAACATCACCGTATTTGGGATCTGGTGGAATTTCCCTTGGAGTAACGGGTCCTTTCCTGGGCATACCTTAACCTCCCTTCTCTTCCTTGGGTCTCTTTGCTCCGTACTTGGAGCGGGACTGACGTCTGCCCTGAACACCAGCGGCGTCAAGGGCTCCTCTTATCACCTTGTATCTTACACCGGGAAGATCCTTAACTCTTCCGCCTCTCACAAGAACGATTGAGTGCTCCTGAAGGTTGTGCCCCTCACCCGGTATGTAAGCTGTCACCTCTATTCCGTTTGATAGTCTAACCCTTGTAACCTTCCTGAGGGCAGAGTTCGGCTTCTTGGGAGTCACAGTGTAGACTCTTACGCAGACTCCCCTCTTTTGAGGGTTGCCCTCAAGGGCTGGTGCCTTTGACTTCCTCTTCTTCTTCTCTCTGCCATGCTTGATAAGCTGATTAATCGTCGGCATACTCTTCTCCTCCTAAAAACACGCAATCAACTATTATAGCTCACTCCTCTTCTTCCTTCAATTCCTCTTCTTTGAAGAGGAGCTTCTGCCCTTCTTCAACAATGTCAACCCTTGAGTATTCGTCAACGCCAGTTCCGGCAGGAATGAGGTTTCCGATAATTACGTTTTCTTTGAGTCCGTATAGCTCATCAATCTTTCCTTCACAGGCAGCCTCAGTAAGAACCTTCGTGGTCTCTTGGAAGGATGCAGCTGAAATCCAGCTCCTCGTTGAGAGAGACGCTTTCGTGATACCGACAAGAACGGGCTCAGCCTTAGGTAGCTTTCCGCCCTCTTCCTTAATTCTTTGAATTTCTTCCTCAAGCTCCTCCTTGTCAACCTCCTCGTTCACGAGGAACCGGCTGTCTCCGGGATCAACGATCCTCCTCTTTCTGAGCATCTGCTTGATGATGATCTCAAAGTGTTTGTCGTTTATATCAACTCCCTGAAGTTTGTAAACCATCTGAACCTCTTTCAGAAGGAACTTCTGAAGCTCCTCAACTCCCTTTATCTTGAGCATTTCTTGAGGTATTGGTGTTCCGTCGGTAAGGGGCTCACCCGCCTTTACCTCATCACCGTCCTTGACGAGCAGGTGTTTTCCTTTCGGAACGAGATACTCTTTCTCAAGTCCAGTCTCTCTGTTATAAACGATTACCCTGAAACCTCTGCTACCCTTCATCCTCACCTGACCGTCTATATCGGATGTTATGCTCTCCGTTATCTGCTGTCCCTTCTTTATGAACTGACCATGCCTGACGAGTATACGATCATCTCTCTTAACAGAATACTTTCTCGTCTCACCGCTCATAGCGTTGTAGACAATGACCTCATCCGCATCCTCGTATATCTTCACGTATCCATTAATCTCCGAGATGATTGCAGGATTCTTGGGTTTCCTTGCCTCAAAGAGCTCTTCAACTCTCGGGAGACCTCCGACTATATCCCTGACTTTTGCCATTTCCTTAGGAATTCTGGCAAGGACATCTCCGGGTTTCACTTTAAGATCCTTGACCACATAGTACCTGTGCTGAACCTGTGTCTCTTCAGCCTCGGAACAAGTTGGACATACGTTCCACTCAAGCTTCATCTTTTCAGAAGGAATGTTCAGGATTGAGTTAACAGGAAGGTCGTAAGTCAGCTCTCTGCCGTCCTTGGTTACGACGACAACCCTTGGGGTATGGAGCATAGCGTCCTTGGGTCTCATGAAGGAAATGACAGTTGCAGTCTTACCTGTCAGGGCATCTCTCTCTTCTCTTACGGTTACATCAAGGATTATATCCCTGAGTTCAACCGTTCCTTCTTCCTCAGCGATGATGTAAGTGTTGAATGGATCCCATTCTGCAAGGGATATTCCTTCCTTGACTTCCTGATCCTCTTTTACGAGGATCTTTGCACCGTAAGGAACAGCGTGTCTCTCAACTACCCTTCCTTCTTCATCAACTATACCTATCGCTCCTTCCCTTGATATGTTTATGAAATCTCCCGCTCTGTTCTTTATCAACTTGAGATTGTAGAACTTCACCTTTCCAGCGGTCTCTGTAATTAGGACGTTCTGAACTTTCTGAGCGGTTGCCGCACCTCCGATGTGGAAGGTTCTCATCGTGAGCTGAGTTCCCGGCTCACCTATGGACTGAGCAGCGATAACACCTACAGCTTCTCCGACGGATACGATCTTCCTCTGAGATAGATCCCATCCGTAGCACATTGCACAGACGCCACGCTTTGCTTCACAGGACAGAGGAGATCTAACTTTAACCTTCTCAACACCAGATCTTGCGATCTTTTCCGCAAGCTTCTCGTCTATAACCTCGTTTCTCCTTGCCACGATCTCACCGGTGTAAGGATCTTTAACATCCTCAGCGAGAACTCTTCCGAATATTCTGTCTTTGAGAGGAACCTTTTCCTCACCACCCTCAACTATGGGTTCTATCTCTATTCCCTTAAGAGTTCCGCAGTCGTGCTCTGTGATCGTAATGTCCTGAGCTACATCAACGAGTCTCCTCGTGAGGTATCCAGCAAATGCAGTTTTGAGAGCGGTGTCAGCAAGACCTTTTCTTGCACCGTAGGTGGAGATGAAGTACTCAAGAACGGATAGACCCTCACGGAAGTTGGAAATTATGGGAGTTTCTATGAACTCTCCCGAGTGCTTTGCCATCAGACCTCTCATTCCCGCAAGCTGTCTTATCTGGTCCCTATTACCTCTTGCTCCGGAGATCGCCATCATGAAGATAGGATTGAACACTCCGGGATAGTTCTTTCCGTTTTCAATCCTCTCCGTTTTCTCTATCTCGTCAAACATAGCCTTTGAGACCTGATTCGTAGCCTCAGACCATATATCAATGATCTTGTTATACCTTTCCTTGTTTGTAATTATATTGTTAACGTACTGATTCCATATCTCGTCCGTTGTCTTCAGAGCCTCATCAATTATCTTCTTCTTGACCTTCGGAACCTGAAGATCCTCAACACCTATTGATATACCAGCCATCGTTGCTCTTACAAAGCCGAGCTCCTTCACTCTGTCAAGGAACTTGACCGTTTCCTCGTTACCGACCTGAATGTAAAGATCAGTTATCAGCTTAGAGAGCTTCTTCTTGTCAAGGGTGTAGTTAACGAATGGAACACCTTCGGGCATTATAGAGTTGAAAAGAACCCTTCCGGGAGTGGTCTCTATAACCTTGCCATCAAGCTTTACCTTTATGGCAGCGTGTATGTCAACCTTTCCGAGATCAAGGGCTTTGAGAACCTCCTCTCTTGAAGAGAAGATCTTACCTTCTCCCTTCCTTCCAGGTATAGGATCCTGCGTCATATAGTAAGTTCCGAGTATCATATCCTGAGAGGGCATCGTAAGAGGCTTACCGTGCGCAGGTGAGAGTATGTTCTGGGTAGAAAGCATCAGGATGTAAGACTCAAGCTGAGCCTCTATACCGAGGGGAACGTGAACAGCCATCTGGTCGCCGTCAAAGTCTGCGTTGAAGGGTGGGCACACTAATGGGTGAAGTCTTATAGCCTTACCTTCCACGAGAACAGGTTCAAAAGCCTGTATTGAGGGTCTGTGAAGCGTGGGTGCTCTGTTCAGAAGGACAGGATGCTGTTTTACAACTTCCTCAAGGCACTCCCAGACCTCAGGTGCCCTCTGCTCAACGAGCTTCTTCGCATTTCTTATTGAAGTTGCGTACCCTTTCTCCTCAAGTCTCCTGTAAACAAAGGGCTTAAAGAGTTCAAGAGCCATTATCTTTGGGAGACCGCATTGATGCATCTGGAGTTCTGGACCTACGACGATAACGGAACGACCCGAGTAGTCAACCCTCTTTCCGAGGAGATTCTGCCTGAATCTTCCCTGCTTACCTTTGAGGTAGTCCGCAAGGGACTTGAGAGGTCTTCCGTTCTGAGTGACAACTCTTCCTCTCTTTCCGTTGTCTATCAGGGCGTCAACCGCCTCCTGAAGCATTCTCTTCTCGTTCCTGATAATTATTTCGGGAGCGTCAAGCTCTATCAGTCTCTTGAGACGGTTGTTCCTGTTAATCAGTCTCCTGTAAAGGTCATTGAGATCTGAGGTAGCAAATCTTCCTCCGTCAAGGGCAACGAGGGGTCTGAGATCCGGAGGGAGTACGGGGATCACATCAAGGATCATCCACTCGGGCTTATTACCACTCTTTATGAATCCCTCAACGAGCTTCAGAATCCTGAGGTACTTCCTTACCTTCTGTTCGGAAACCTCCTTCAGAACCGTAGCTCTTATGTCTTCCTTTACCCTCTCAAATATGGGTATGTTCCTCTTCTCTCTTACATTCTCATAGTACGTCCTGAGGGCTTCCTTACCTGTGAGATATTCATCTCCCTTGTCCTCTTCGGAGACTTCTCCAGTTTCAACGTTAAGGTAGAGATCTTCGTTCAGTATCCTGTGGATAACTTGCTCAAGGGTAAGCCCTTTCTCCTCAAGGTTGGGGAAGTTCACACCGAAGGATCTGAAATCTTCGGCTATCGTCCTTATTATCTTTTCGTAGAGAGATTTATACTGGGTTTCTATGTTCTTTCCAAGATCCTCAAACCCTATACTGTAAGGCTTTATAAGCTCCCTTAGTTTCTTTGAGTACTCCTGCAGGTCAAGCTGGGAGAGGACGGTCTTTATTATCTCTGCTCCCATACCGTATTCATATTTCTCGTCTATCGTGAAGGAGTACTCCTCTTCAAACTCCGCCTCTGTGACTATGTGGAGCTTTACCCACTTGGTCGTTGTGCCATCGTTTAGAGGTATGGTTTCTTCAAGCTTTGCAAACGCCTCCTCTTCCTCTTCGTTTGGATATTCAATTACAAGGTAGGATTCAAAGTATATGACTCTCTCAACATCTCTTGACGTAAGGTTCAAAAGAGTTCCTATCTTTGAGGGTGTGCTTTTGAGGAACCATATATGGGCTACCGGAGCTGCAAGCTCTATATGACCGAACCTCTTTCTCCTTTCGTAGGAAAGGGTTACCTCCACACCGCATCTATCACAAACCGTTCCCTCGTATCTCTTCCCCCTGTACTTCCCACAGAGACATTCGTAGTCCTTTACAGGTCCGAATATCTTTGCACAGAATAGGCCATCCTTCTCAGGTTTTAAGGTTCTGTAGTTTAAAGTTTCCGGTCTTTTAACCTCCCCGTTAGACCAGCTCCTTATCTCCTCCGGAGAGGCAAGGAGAAGCTTGATCTTTTCAAAGGGGAAAAGTCCTCTTCTCTTCTGATTCATCTTTCTTCCTCCTCTTTCATTTCAACCCGATCACAGCCAACATCTTCACCATCCACACACCTGACATCAAGGCTGAGAGCCTTGAGCTCTCTTACAAGAACCCTGAAGGATTCAGGTATGCCCGGTGAGTAGGTGTACTTACCCTTTACTATTGACTCATACACCTTACTCCTTCCTTCAATATCGTCCGATTTGACTGTAAGCATCTCCTGCAATGTGTAGGCAGCTCCATGAGCTTCAAGTGCCCAGACTTCCATCTCTCCAAGACGCTGTCCACCAAACTGCGCTCTTCCACCGAGAGGTTGTTGTGTGACGAGAGAGTAGGGTCCTGTTGACCTTGCGTGAACCTTGTCATCAACCATGTGTATGAGCTTGAGCATGTGCATGTATCCGACCGTAACCTCAAAGTCAAAGGGCTCTCCAGTCCTTCCATCGTAAAGGGTAGTCTTTCCGTTCTCGGGAAGTCCTGCACGTTTGAGGAGTTCCTTGATTGCGGATTCCTCAGCCCCTTCAAAGGCAGGGGTAGCCATTGGCACTCCGTTCTCCGCATAGTCCTTCATAAGTTCAAAGAACTCTTCATCTGACAGAGAGTTGAGAAACTCCTCTATGAATCTTGCGTTCTCACCGCTCGGATCTCCTATAGCATAAGTCTTCTTCATCCACTCGGTTAGCTTCTTTCTGTCAACACCTTTTGAGAGCATATCCCCTATCTTCTTGCCAAGACCTCTCGCAGCCCATCCGAGATGGGTCTCAAGTATCTGCCCCACGTTCATACGGGATGGAACACCGAGAGGGTTCAGAACTATGTCAACGGGAGTTCCGTCTGGTAGGAAGGGCATGTCTTCAACGGGAAGAACCACGGAGATAACACCCTTGTTTCCGTGCCTACCTGCCATCTTGTCACCAACCTTGATCTTCCTCTTTTGGGCGATGTAAACCTTCACGAGCGTTATAACTCCGGGAGGAAGGTCTCCCCTTCTGTAAATAGTCTTCTTCTTCTCCTCATATATCTTATTGAGCATCTGTATCTGGCTCTTTGCCCTGTTTACGACCTCCGTTATCTGCTCTATGAGCTTCTTCTCCTTGAAGAAGTTATCTGGCTTGGAGATGATAAAGTTCATAAAGGAGCTCAGGAACTTCTCGTCTATCTCAGTTCCGGCTTTGTAGGTCTTCTTCCTGAGAGTAACATCCTTCTCCAGCTTTTTCCCAAGAACAAGTCCTCTGAGAACTTTGTTCCTCCCTTCAACTATCAGATTCTTCCTCTTCTCAAGCTCCTCTTTGAGCTTTTCCATTTCCTCTCTTTCAACTGTATCAACAAGCATGCTCTTCCTTTCGCCCGTCCTCCTTGTGAATATCTGAACATCTATAACTACACCCTCAACACCGGGTGGACATCTGAGGGAGGAGTCCTTAACATCCTTTGACTTCTCACCAAAGATTGCCTGGAGGAGCTTTTCTTCGGGGGTGAGCTGGGTTTCTCCTTTCGGTGTAACCTTTCCAACGAGGATATCTCCGGGCTTAACGTAGGTTCCTATCTTCACTATTCCAAGTTCGTCAAGGTGGGCAAGAGCCTTCTCGGGAACTCCAGGAATCTGCCTCGTGATCTCCTCCTCTCCAAGCTTTGTCTCTCTCGCCTCTACTTCAAGCTCCTCTATGTGTATTGAGGTGTAAACATCCTCTTTAACGAGTCTCTCCGAAATGACGATCGCATCCTCAAAGTTGTAACCTCTCCAAGGCATGAAGGCAACGAGGACATCCTTACCAAGAGCAAGCTCTCCTCTGTAGGTAGACTGTCCGTCTGCTATCACATCTCCTTTCTTAATCTTCTGACCCTTCTTCACAAGAGGTCTCTGATTAACGCAGGTGTTCTGGTTCGTCCTGTGGAACTTCTTGAGCTCATAGATGTCTATTCCGAAGTCAAGGGGATCCGAGGGATCTATCTCTTCAGGATTAACCCTTACCACTATTCTTCCGCTATCAACCTCCTCAACAACACCTCCTCTCTTCGCGATCACCACCGAGTGGGAGTCTCTGGCAACCTTTTTCTCCATACCTGTTCCTATAAGAGGAGCCTGCGTGAAGATGAGAGGCACAGCCTGTCTCTGCATGTTTGATCCCATGAGAGCCCTGTTCGCATCGTCGTGCTCAAGGAATGGGATCAGTGAAGAGGAGACAGATATCACCTGTCTGGGGGAGACATCTATATAGTTCACCTGCTCAGGTTTAACTATTCTTATGTCGTTCTTGTGTCTTGCAAGAACCCTCTCCTCAAGGATCTTTCCGTTCTCATCTGTAGGTGTGCTCTGAGCTATGACATAGTCTTCTTCCTCATAAGCTGCCAGATACTCTATCTTGTTCGTAACAACTCCGTTTTCAACCTTTCTATAAGGTGTTATCAGAAAGCCGTACTCGTTCACCTGAGCGTAAACGGTCATGGAAGTGACTAATCCTATGTTCTGTCCTTCAGGGGTCTCTATCGGACATATCCTTCCATAGTGAGAGGGGTGAACGTCTCTAATCTCAAATTTTGCGCTCTCCCTCGTAAGTCCGCCTGGACCAAGTGCGGACAGCCTCCTTTTATGAGTAAGAGCAGAGAGAGGATTGGTGTTGTCAAGATACTGGGATAGCTGTCCACCTTTGAGAAACTCAACTATAGAATTCGTTACATATCTCGGATTTATGAGATCCTGAGGTCTTATGTTCGGATCCTCGGGATTTATAACCGCTATCCTGTCCCTGAAGACCTTTTCCATCTTCGCAATACCGGTTCTGACCTGGTTCTCAAGAAGTTCACCAACAGACCTTACCCTCCTGTTTCCAAGGTGAGCTATGTCATCCTTCCTTTCACGTCTGAACCTGAGGTCTATAAGGTACTTAAGTATGTTTATAAGGTCTATTGGAAGTATGAACCTTGCTTCATCCTCGGTGTAGTCCTTTACCTTAACTTCCTTTACCTTCTCGTCTTTAAAAATCTCCTTCAGAACTTCTTTCGTTAACCTTGTTCCCTCTTCATACTTTCCTACCTTCTCCGCAAGAGCAAGGGGAGGAAGCCTATCAAGGAGATCCACATCCGCAGGCTTCAGAGTTTTCGGGAACTTGTGAACCTTTGCATTTATCTTGACTCTTCCAACTTTGGAGAGATCATATCTCGTTATGTGATTGAAGAAGACCTCAAAGTAGGAGCGAGCCCTCTCAATGAGGTTCTCTATCTCCATAGTCATGGTCTCAACGAGCCTGAGCTTCTTGTATATCTCCATGTATCCGTAGTCTCTGAGCGTGAACTCGGAAGGAACCTTCACCATGCTCATCTTGTCGGGCTCTCTCGGTGAGGTTTCATTTGCAAGCGTATCAACAACTATCTTTGAGTAAGGGCTCTTGACCGCATTTTCGTTGGGAAGTATGGTTACAGCCTCTACCTTTATCCTCTCATCCTTGAGGAGAAGCTCAAGCCCTTCCCAACTATCTATAAATCTCTCCTCTATGAACTCCTTCTCTTTATCAGAGTCCTCAAGCTTAGCCCTGTATCTTAGGATAGTGAATATGTAGTGGTGCTCTAAATCTTCAGGTCTGTACTCTTCTCCTGTTTCAGAGTCATAAAGAACTCCGTCCCTGACCACAAGTTTTCTGACACCTTCGTAAAAGTTGCTGAGTATCTCGTAAGCGGTTTCAAAACCCCATGCTCTGAGAATGGCGATACCGCTTATCTTCTTCCTATCAACCCTTGCAGAGAAGAGGTCCGTGGTACCAGAAAGTTCAAACTCTATTCTTGAACCCTTGTCGGGGATTATGCTCGCTCTGTATATAATCCTCGTAATCGTTGCATCTTTCTGCTTCTCTTCTTTCTCTTCAAAGAAGACTCCTGTTGATCTTATCAGCTGGTTTACGATGACCCTCTCGCTACCATTTATGATGAAGGATCCCCATTCGGTCATAAGGGGGATCTCACCGAAGTAAACCTTCTTGGGCGGTGTTTCTCTCTCCCCCTGCTTTGTTTTCACCTTCAGCTTGAACATGACCCTCAGAGGTGCAGAGTAGGTGAGCCCCTTTATCTTGCACTCATCGGGTGTGTATTTCTCTTTGTAAACGAGCTTTCCTCCACACTTAGGACACTCAACTCCCCAGCCTCCAAGAAAGTCCGATTCAGGCTTATAGCCGCAAGCATTACACTCCCAGTCTCCTATCTCATATCCCAGATACTCCATGAATATGTTTCCATCTGGGTCAACAAAAGGAAACGATGTCCGGAATATATACTCAAGACCGGTGTTCTCTCTCTCATGGGGCGCTTTCTTAAGCTGAACAAAGCTTTCAAAAGAACTTTTTGGTACACTTAATAGGTAGGGAGGCTCTAATATTTCTTCTCTCCTCCCGAAGAACTTTCTTGGAAGAGCAACATTTCTCATACTTTCCACCCCTTACAGATTTACTGGTAAATTATTAATTATAACCCAGAAGAGTAAAAACGCAGAAAAGGGCATCCCTTTTGGGGACACCCTCTCCTCAGAAGCAAAAGTTTCAGCGTAATCCACTATTACTTGAGCTCTACCTCTGCTCCCGCTTCCTCAAGTTTAGCCTTTATTTGTTCTGCTTCTTCTTTAGAAACTCCTTCCTTTACAGGCTTGGGAGCGTTATCAACGAGCTCTTTTGCTTCCTTAAGACCGAGACCTGTGATCTCCCTGACTGCCTTGATAACCTGTATCTTATTCCCGCCGGGAGACTTGAGAATTACGTCAAACTCGGTCTTCTCTTCAGCAGCGGCAGCTCCAGCACCTGCTCCAGCAACAGCGGCAGGAGCGGCTGCAACCATAGCGGCAGCTGAAACTCCAAACTCTTCCTCAAGTTTCTTTACAAGCTCAGCCACCTCAAGAACGCTCATGTTCTTGATAGCTTCAACAATCTCGTCAATGGTAAGTGTAGCCATAACCAAACCTCCTTAAGATTTTTGCTCTTCTATAGCTTTCAAAGTGAGAACAAGTTTCTGAGGGACAGCTTTCAGTGTCATTGCAAGTTGCGTTACAGGCGACAGGAGAACACCCATAAGTTTTGCGATAAGTTCCTCTCTGCTCGGAAGCTCAGCAAGGGCTATTACATCCTCAGGAGTCATGTATTTGTTGTTCAGCAAACCGCCTTTTATCTTTTCCTTGTAATCCTTATCAAAGGTTTCTTTGAGAAACTCTATCAGCTTTTTGGTGGTTGTCACGACATCCTCATAGGCAAAGACCGCAGCAGTAGGTCCTATGAAGATATCTCTGTGATCTACAAGAGGGGTGCTTTCAAAGGCTCTGTAAAAGAGAGTGTTCCTTCCAACCACTATCTCTCCATTGGTAGCCCTTATCTGAGAACGGAGGTTTGAAAAGGGTAGCGCATCAATTCCCTGAAAGTTAAAGAAGACCACGAAGCCATTTGATCTCTCAAACCTCTCTTTGTAAGAAGTCACCAGCTCCTTCTTTCTTAGAAGACTCTTCCTTACCTCTTCCGCCATAGCTCCTCTCCTTTAAGCTGCAAGCTCTTGCAGCTTCTTCATAGTTTCAGAAATATCTATTTTAATTCCCGGGCTCATAGTGGTTGAAAGGGTTATTGACCTTACATACTGACCCTTAGCTCCCGGAGGTTTAGCTCTTACAACCGCATCAATAGCTGCGTAGATGTTTTCAATCAGCTTCTCCCTGTCAAAGGAGACCTTACCTACGGGCATATGTATGTTTCCAGCCTTATCAACCTTGAACTCAACCCTACCTTTCTTTGCATCTCTGATAGCCTGCTGTATGTTCCTCGTTACGGTTCCCGTCTTGGGATTCGGCATCAGACCTCTTGGACCGAGTATCCTTCCAAGCTTCGCTACCTTTGGCATTATCTCAGGGGTCGCTATCACCACGTCGTAGTCTATCCACTCCTCTTTCAATATCTTGTTTATTAGGTTCTCGCCACCTACATAGTCCGCTCCAGCTTCTTCCGCCTTCTTAGCTTCCTCTCCCTCAGCCAGAACGAGAACCTTTATAGGCTTTCCGAGTCCATGAGGAAGAACCACCGAACCCCTGACCATCTGATCTGCGTATTTAGGATCAACGTTTAGTCTCATAGCGAGTTCTACAGTCTCATCAAACCTTCTCTGGGTTGTCTCAGAGATCCTTTTAAGCAGATCAACAGCTTCCTCAACAGTGTAAGTTTTGTTTCTGTCAACAAGCTCTAAAGCCTTCAGATACTTCTTCCCTCTCTTTGCCATGGCTTCACTCCTTCCAGCCTTCTATCTCAATACCCATGCTTCTTGCCGTTCCCGCTACCGTTCTCATGGCAGCCTGAAGATCATCTGTATTCATGTCCTTCAGCTTCGTTTTCGCTATCTCTTCAAGCTGCTTAATCGTTATCTTTCCTACCTTCTGTCTCTTCGGATCAGAAGCCCCTTTCTCAATACCCGCCGCCTTTTTAAGAAGATAAGAGACAGGCGGGGTTTTCATTATAAAGGTAAAGCTTCTGTCCTGATAGACCGTGATCACTACGGGAACAACGGTTCCAGGTTCAAAATCCTTGCTTGCAGCGTTGAACTGCTTTACAAATTCCATTATGTTAACACCATGCTGACCGAGTGCAGGACCTACTGGTGGTGCGGGGGATGCCTGCTGTGCAGGGAGCATAAGCTCAATAGTTCCTACCACCTTCTTAGCCATATCTTAAGCCTCCTATATCTTCTCTACTTGGTTAAAGTCAAGCTCAACGGGCGTGAGTCTTCCGAATATGCTGATGAGAACCGTCAGCTTTTCCCTTTCAGGGTGCACCTCCTCAACCGTACCAGTAAAGTTCATGAATGGACCTTCTATTACCCTGATCTGATCACCTTTTTCAAACTCAACCTTTCTTGCCTTAACACCTTTCTGAACCTGCTCAAGTATCCTATTAACCTCTTCTTCTTTAAGAGGAACGACCTTGCCTCCAACGAGGACAGGTTTATATATGTGAGGTGTTTTTTCAATAGCCCTGAGGAGCTTATCGTTCATGTGTGCCTTTATCAGTATGTAGCCAGGGAACATTTTGTTATCAAGGATTATCTTCGCCTCAGTTCTGTTGTCCCGGCAAACGAGCTTCTGTCCCGGCTTTGAAATTGGGGGCGCCTGAAGGCAATCATCGCCTTCAACACTCTCAACTACCCTCACCGTTCCGTTTTCAATTCTGAAGGTTGTAACACCCTTTTTCCCAAGGACACTTATATCCCTGTTGTTTCCCTTAAGAGATAGCCTGTACTTTTCCTTACCCTGTGCTCTTATAACAACCCGCTCCTCAGCAGGAACGACGACCTCATCCACCAAATTTCTCAAGCCCTCAAGCTCAAGGACCTTAAGGAAGTTTTCACGCGCAGCAACTTCCTTTCCAGCCTCAACCTGAAGAGCGTACCACTGTTTCTCTTCCATCAAGCTCCTCTCAATGTAAATATGAGAGACAATATCTTAGTAAAAGCAAGATCTAAAATCCAAAGATAAACTCCTATAACCAAAGAGAAAATTATAACACTTATAGTCGCCTTTGTGACGAGGTTTCTGTCGGGCCACGCTACTCGTCTAAGCTCCGTTCTTACTCCCTGAAGGGACTCTCTGAGTGTCTTCATGGTGCTTGTCCCATGCGGGGCAGGGAGGACGCGGACCCCCAACCGCGGGATGTGGAGG
>CAZPVY010000002.1:0-45219 GCA_964590265.1 uncultured Aquifex sp.
ATCATTTTTACTCATGCTAAGGATTTAAAAGAATATACGATTGAGAAAGTTTTAAGCCCTTCTCTTATGGGTAAGGAGGAAAGGTTGGCTCTGAAGTGCAAACCTAAGGTAGAGGATGGTGTCATAGGAACTTTCGTGGTGCTTGCTCTCCTCTATCCTTTCCTAATAACTTTCTTTATATATGTGCAGGAAGAAAGGGAAAGCTCCGAAGAGCTAAACATACTTAGAATGGCTTATGTGTTTGTGGTAGGTATGGAAGACTGCTCCCCACAAATAGCATCGCAGGTGGCTCAGTTCATGGACAGACGGCTTCTGGAGAGACTCGGTGGCGTAGGGGGGCTTGTGAGAACATGCAATCGGAACAGGGAACGCATAAAGGGTAGCGTGAATATAGACGAGAGGGTAAGCAGGAAAGATGACAGGGTAACCATTTACGTTAAGATCAGGATCAGAGAAAGGGGTGTGGTGAAGGATGTGGTGAGTCTTAAGGTTACAGGTGTTAGGA
Source organism: uncultured Aquifex sp. (assembly GCA_964590265.1). GTDB lineage: Bacteria > Aquificota > Aquificia > Aquificales > Aquificaceae > Hydrogenivirga. Next base: position 506 of record CAZPVY010000002.1, read on the forward strand.
GAGGAGAAGTCTTCCGCATCATGGAGATGGAATATGCTGAAGGGGGTTGATATAGGAGGGACGTTCATAAAGGTTCTTTGGGAAGATGGAAGAAAGGAGAAGCATTACATAAAGGACTTGAAAAGCAATAAGGAGCTGCTACTCAAAAAGATCAAGGATATAGTGATGGACGGTTCTCCCTCTGGAGTGGGTATAGCGGTCGCAGGATTTACTTCAACTCAGGGCAAGGTGTTCAAATCACCCAACATCCCAGTTCTTGATGGTGTTGACTTTGCAGAGCTTTTGGAAGATGCAGGAATGGAAATCGTGATAGGAAATGACGTCAGCGTGGGTGCGTTCGGAGAGTGGTATTTTGATCACAGGGATAGTAAAGTTCTCATTCTGGTAGCGATAGGAACGGGTCTCGGGGGAGGTTTTGTCATCCATGGAAAGCCCTTCTTCGGTGTGTGCGGATCTGCTATGGAGATAGGACATCATACTATGGTGAAGGATGGATACCTATGTAGATGCGGGAGAAGGGGGTGCTGGGAAGCTTACTGCTCCTCTTACGGTCTTGAAAGAACATACAGAGAGCTCGAAGGTGAGGGCTTGGGAGATTACGAGATAGTGGAAAGGGCGAGGGCAGGAGAGGAAATTGCCCTTCAGGCGGTAGAGAAGTTCAAAGAGTTTCTGTCCATCGGGCTTATGAATCTCGTTCACATTTTCAACCCGGACAGGATAATTCTGGGCGGTGGTCTGATAGAAGGGATGAGAGATATGCTCTCGGACATAGAAGAAAGAGTCAAAGAACTCTCTGAGAACTTGCCCGCGTCCTGTGTCTCAATCAGTTTCTCGCAGGCGGGAGAGTTTCTCGGTGCGAGAGGGGCTCTCGCTTTTATAAAGGAGAATAAGACCGATATTAAAACCTGATGGAAGGTAGAAGAGTAGAGGGGGTATTCTTAGACACAGCTGTCCTCAGAAACAGAGCTTACGAAGCCTATGAAACTGCAAGAGTATATGAGATTCAGATACTCTCAAAAGTTCCAGAAGCTCTCCTTGCATCTCTCGGTGATGTAGGAACCAGATTCAGGGCAACCGTCAAGGAAATGAATCCACAGTATGTTCTGCTTATGCTTGAGAATGGCTACGAGATTCAGGCAGAGAATAAACTTGCCTTGCCGGTAAAAGTCGGTGAGAAACTGACCCTCGTACTTGAATCAAAGAATCCGCTGACTCTCAGAGTGGAAAGCTCCTTTCAAGGTGTAAGAGGGTTTCAGGATATACTCAGAAAGGCTGTAGATACAGGTATGACTTTTCTTGAATTTCAGAATTTTAAAGAGAACGTTGAGAATTCTGGATTGATATACGAAAAGAAAGTATGGGATTTCCTTAGAGGCAACGCGGAGGAGAAAAGAATCCTTTCGGATCAGAAGTATGCAGTTCTCAGATTCCTGAACTATTTTGACATATCGGACATAGAGGACTTGCTCAGAAAGGCTGAACTGCCCGAAGAGCTTGCAGATGATGTGAAACACCTGCTTGAACTTGCAGATCAGGGAAAGAAGATTGAGTTCTTCCGTGGGCTTTTCAAACTGAGCAAAGAGATAAACTTTCTTATAACATCCAGAAAGCAGAAGCTTTCCTATCTTCAGGATACTGTAAGAAGCGTGGTCAGAGATCTGATTGATAACATGAGTGCGCGTATGAGAAGCTCTGGCTTTGAGGTCTCCATCAGTAAAGATGTGCTGGCAAGTATGGAAGCAAGCCCAAAAACCCTTGATATATTGAGAGAGGCTCTTAAAAGCCTTGAGTTGAACCGATGGGGTGATTTTACAGAGAAGCTGAGTTTACTGGGAATAAAGGTTGAGGGTGTGGACAGATTGCCTGAGCTGAAAAGTCGTATAGTTTCCGAACTGAAGGAGCTTGTCCAGGGAGCCATGAGTGCCGTGTTGATCAAGACAGAATCGGAGAACCTTCAAGAACTCTCCTCTCAACTAAAAAATCTCAGGGAGGACATAAAGAAGCTTTCCGATATGAAGAGGTATATTTCTGAACTTCCGAGGGATCTTCAAAGGAGTTTGGACAAATTAGAGACGATAAACTATCTCCAGCTATTTTTAATCGCTCGGGAGGGAAAAAAGTTCATCCTTCCCTTCAAAACAGAAGAAGGGAAGGGACTGCTCGGCTTCTCGGCAGAGGATCTGTTCAGGATTCTGATAAAACTGGACTTTGAAGAGGGGTACCTCGGTGTGCTGATAGAGGCTCCGAAAAAGGAAAAGCCCGAGTTTGTAAGCGTGATTTTCAAGACGAACATAGAGAATCTCAAAAAGAACATAGTGAGCAAAGCGGATGATTTGAAAGCTGAGCTTCAAGGACTCGGTTTTGATGTGAAAAGGCTGGAGGTGGTTGAGGAATCCTCAGAAGGTTTTGAAGCCGAGATAGCTTCTGAATTTGGCGAAGAGGGAATGTTCAATCTGAGAGTGTGATATGGACAAAAAGAGGAAAAAAGCCGTTGCTCTTAGATACGATGTTGAGAAGGATAAAGCTCCTGTTGTTGTAGCGAAGGGTAGAGGGGAGTTTGCAGAAAGGATAATAGAGCTTGCACGCAGAGAGGGAATTCCTATCGTTGAGGATAAGCACCTCATAGAGGCTCTTATCAGAGTTGAGGTCTTTGAAGAGATTCCTCCTGTTCTCTACAAAGCCGTTGCGAGGATACTCGTATTTATTCAGGAGGTTCGGAAGAGACCTTCTTCACGTTGAGTTTAAGACCTTTTACCTCAACTACCTTTACCGCATCTCCCTTCTTTATATCATCATCGCTTACCGCATTCCATATCTCACCGTGAACAAGAACCTTTCCCCTTCCTTTTTTGAAGTCCGTGATAGCTTCTCCCTCTTCATCCACCATACCCTCAGCTCCGCTGAGCTTCTTTCTTCTCTGAGCTTTCAGACCTAACCTACCTGCGATCATGAAGAAAGCTGCGCTTGCAAGAACTACCGTCACTATTATGGATTTGGGAAGCTCCCCATAGGGAGATTCGGGGTCTATTAAAAACAGCGAGCCAAGAGCTAAGGATATTATTCCTCCAACCGCAAGAGCACCGAAGGTGGGAGTTATGAGCTCAAGGACAAAGAGGAGTATCCCGAGAATTATAAGAAGCAGTCCGAGCCAGTTTATGGATATGAGAGAAAGACCGTAAAGTCCAAGCAGGAGACAGATAGCTCCCACCACACCCGGCACCACCGCTCCCGGATTGTAGAGCTCAAAGAAAAGCCCGTAAAATCCAAGCATGAGAAGAAGGTAAGCCACAGTCGGATTTGTAAGTATTTTCAGAACCTCCTCTTTGAGGTTCTCTTTTACACGCAAGATTTCAAAACCTTCTGTCCTGAGAACTATCTCACGACCGAACTTCCTTATCTTCCTACCCTTTATCTTCCTGAGAAGGTCATTCAGGTTAACCGCTGTTGCGTCTATCACTTTTTCTTTAAGAGCCTCCTCCGCTGAGAGTGCAAGGCTTTCGGTAACCATCTTCTCAATAATCTTGACATTCCTTCCCTTCTCCTTTGCTATACTCCTAACAAAAGCGAGCATGTCCTGAAGTATCTTCTCCTCCATCACGTCCTTTTCTTTTCTCTTTTTATCCTTTTCTTGGGGCTCTCCGGGGACACCTCCTATCCTTACAGGATGAGCTGCACCTATGTTAGTTCCCGGTGCCATAACTGCTACATCGGCGGAAACGGTTATTATCGCTCCAGCTGAAGCCGCTCTGCCTCCCGGAGGATAGACGAAAACAACAACAGGAAGGGGAGACCTCTGAAATCTCTGAACTATCTTTCTCATTGACTCGGCAAGACCTCCGGGTGTGTTCAGCTGGAGGACAAACATCTTACCTCCTTCTGCCTCAGCCTTGGTCAGAACCCTGTCTATATAGTCTGCGGTTATGGGAGTTATGGCTCCGTCCCATTTTGCAACAAAGATCTTTGAGAAGGAAAGACTGAGGGTAAAAAGAAGGAGTAAAAAGGTTTTGAACATCACACTTAATTATAATTTGAAGCGATGGACATTCACATAAGGGAAATGAGAGAGGAGGACATAGAAGAGGTTTACCGTATAAACAGAAGATCATTCACCACAGATGCATGGAGCAGAGAAGCAATAGAGCGAGAATTCAAACTTCCATACTCGCTACGCTACGTGCTGGAGAAGGAAGAGAAGATCATAGGTTACTCCTTCGTGTGGCTCATAAAGGGTGAGGCTCTCCTGATGACCTTTGCTATAGATCCTGCGTGCAGAGGAAGAGGTCTGGGAAGATACTTTCTACTCGGATTGATTGAGAAGCTTAAGGGTAAGGCAGAGATTCTTCAGCTTGATGTGAGAAAGTCAAATTTACCCGCAATAAGGCTCTACAGATCGGTCGGCTTCAGGATAGTGAGGGAGAGACCGAAGTTCTATTCGGACGGGGAAACTGCACTTATGATGGAGCTTGAGCTTGATAAAATAGAAAGGAATGAAGGAGATAAGAGGAAGAAGGCTCACCCTTCTGATAAAGGAAGATGATATAAGGAGAAGGATAAAGGAGCTTGGTGAGGAGATAGAGAAGGATTTCAGAAACTCTGAAGACTTTGTGATAATAGGACTCCTTAAAGGTGCATTCATTTTCATGGCGGATCTGGTAAGGGTTATAAATCTGCCTCTCAGGCTGGATTTTCTCTGGGTCTCAAGCTACGGTCATTCAATGGAAAGCTCAGGAGTCATCAGGATAGTAAAAGATCTTGATATGGATATAGAGGGAAAGAACGTGCTTCTCGTTGATGATATACTTGATACCGGCACTACATTGAAGGAGATCTATGAGTTTCTGAAGATGAAGAATCCGGCAAAGCTCAGGACTTGCGTTTTCCTTGACAAGAAGGGCAGGAGAGAGATTGAGTTTTCAGCCGATTATGTCGGGTTTGAGGTTCCGAATAAGTTCCTTGTGGGCTACGGTCTTGACTGGGGTGAGCTTGGAAGAAATCTTCCGGGTATTTACGCTGTTGAGGAGGAGTAATATGAAAGCTGTTCTGTTGGAAAATTTCGGAGGAATAGAAAATCTGAAGTATACAGAAGATTTCCCCAAACCTGAGCCTAAGGAAGATGAAGTTCTCATAAGGGTGAAAGCTGTTGCCCTCAATCACCTTGACATATGGGTTAGAATGGGCGCGCTTGCTGTGAAGCCAGAGCTTCCCCACATACTTGGCTCTGATGTGAGCGGTGTTGTTGAAAAAGTAGGTAGTCTTGTGAATAATGTGAAGGAAGGAGACGAAGTAATAGTTGCTCCTGGGCTCTCGTGCGGAGTATGTTTTGACTGTCAGAATGGTCAGGAGAACCACTGTAGGTATTACGACATACTTGGTCTTAAATCTAAAGGGGGATACGCTGAGTACGTTGCTGTTCCTGCAAGGAATGTTATCAAAAAGCCTGAAAACCTCTCCTTTGTGGAGGCAGCAAGCTATCCCCTTACCTTTCTAACCGTTTGGAACGCTCTCGTGGAGAGAGGAAACTTAAAGCCCCATTCAAGGGTTCTAATATGGGGCGGTTCGTCAGGAGTTGGTGTTGCAGCTATTCAGATAGCAAAGCTCTTTTCTGCGTTTGTTATAGCCACAGCGGGCAATGAGGAGAAGATGAAAAAATGCAGAGAGCTCGGTGCGGACGTGGTAATAAATCACTATGAAGAGGACGTGGTGAAAAGAGTGAGGGGACTCTTTAAGGAGGGAGTTGATATTGTGATGGATCATGTGGGAAGCGCTACTTTCTGGAAGAGTGTGGAGTGTCTCAGGAAGGGTGGAAAGGTCGTTTTCTTCGGAACAACGACCGGGGATAAAGCTGAGATAGATATAAGGTATATTTTTGTGAGGGAGATAGGACTTGAGGGAGTTTATATGGGAAGTAGGGCTTCGCTTTTTAAGATAACAGAGCTCTTTGAAAGGGGCTTGCTGAAGCCTGTGGTTGATAGGGTGTTTCCTCTCAGAGAAGCTCCGTCAGCACACAGGTATCTTGAAGAGTCAAAGCACTTTGGAAAGGTTGTGCTTGAGGTAGATTAGGAAAGAGCTTCCTGCAAGGCTTTCAGGGCTATGCTTGCCCTGTTTTCCATCTTATCCTTCTCTTTCTCCTCAGCAAAGTTTGCAAGGATCTCCTCTTTTGTGGGAACAGTTCCCTTCTGTTTGACAAGCTCGCACATGTAGTCTGTGACTGCAAGGAGCTTTTTACATCTCTTGGTTGCGTTGAACTTACAGTCTGTTATCTTTCCGTCCTCCTTCTTGATAAAGACGGTTACCCTGTGACAGCCTTCTGTGCATGTGCCAGATGCCCCTTCCAATTCCCCATCAACAAAGTTTTTCAGTCCCTGCTTTACATACTCCGAAACCTTCATGGGAGATATTATAAAATTATTTCCATGTTTGAAGGATCTATAGTGGCTCTGATAACCCCCTTTAAAGACGGGGAGGTTGATTACGAAGCCCTTGGAAGGCTCATAGACTTCCATATTGACAACGGGACGGATGCTGTCCTTGTGTGCGGAACTACCGGAGAGTCTCCCACGCTCACCTTTGAGGAGCACGACAAGGTAGTTGAGTTTGCTGTAAAGCACGCCAACGGAAGGATCAAGATAATAGCAGGAACGGGAGCGAATGCTACTCATGAAGCAGTTCATCTCACAGCCCACGCGAAAGAAGTGGGTGCGGACGGTGCCCTTCTTGTAGTTCCCTACTACAACAAACCCACACAGGAAGGTCTGTACAGGCATTTTGCAACCATAGCGGAGGAGGTGGACATTCCCATTCTTCTTTACAACATACCTTCAAGGACGGGAGTTGAGATAGCGGTTGATACCATATACAGACTGGTCTCAAAGTATCCCAACATAGTCGGTTCAAAGGAATCAACACCAAACATGGACAGGATATCTGAACTCAGGAAGAAGCTCGGAGATAACTTCTCAATCCTGTCCGGAGATGATAGCCTCACCCTTCCGATGATGGCTCTCGGGGCAAAAGGTGTTGTTTCAGTTGCCAACAACATAGTTCCCAAAGAGATAAAGGCTCTCACAACCTATGCCCTTGAGGGAAACTTTGAGAGAGCAAGGGAGCTTCACTACCAGCTCTACGATCTGTTCAAGGTTCTTTTTATAGAGACGAACCCACTACCTGTGAAGACAGCTTGCTGGATGCTCGGCATGTGCGAGAAAGAGTTCAGGCTTCCCATGTGTGAGATGAAGCCTGAAAATGAACAGAAACTCAGGGAAATTCTGAAGAGATACGGTCTGCCCGTAGTTAACTGAGGCATAAATTAAATTCCCTGATATGGAACCTTCAGAGATTAAGTTTAGAGAAGGAGATATAATCCTTGGATACTACCGGGTTCTCGGGATCATCGGCAGAGGTGATTTCGGGATCGTTTATAAAGTAAAGGGCATAAAGGGAAGGTACAAGGGAAAGATCTTAGCTCTTAAGGTTGCGACGAACCCTTACGGAGTTGAGTATCTCTGGAAAGAAGCTCAAACTCTCATCCTTTTCAATCATCCGAACATAATCTCTCTTCAGAGCTACCTTTATAAGAAGGATAAAGGTGAGCTTTACGTTCTGTATGAACTGATGGATGTGGGAGATCTCAAGGAGTATGTACTTTCAAAGGGTGGTCTCTCGGAACAGGAAGCATTAAAGGTTCTTTGGAATATTACAAACGGACTTGCCTTTCTTCACAGCAGAGGGTATATACACAGCGATATAAAACCTGAAAATGTATTCGGAAAGAAAGTTTTAAAGAGCATCGTATGGAAACTCGGAGATTTCGGTCTTTTGAAGATAAGGGGGTCGGTTTCAATACTGGATGTGAAGGGTACCTTAGGATACATAGCTCCGGAGGTGTTTAGAGGAGAAATTCACAGAAGCAGTGATGTGTTTTCTCTTGGCTGTCTCTTTTACTTCACCCTGTTTCAGAAGGATCCATTCCACTCAGAGGAAAGAAAAGAAAAACTCAGAAGGAACAAGGAAGGAATATACGAACTGCCTGAAGAGTTGTCTCCTAAAGTCAGGAATCTTCTTGAGAGGATGCTTAAGAAGGACTACAGCAAACGATTCAGAACCGCCGTTGAGTTGAAGGAGTACCTTATTTCGGAGGGTCTTGTGTGAAATACGTCGCAAAGGAGTTCTACAGAGACAGGGAAAGATACGCAGACAGGCTTTACTGCTCGGAGGATACCTTTGCGGTCGCTGATGGTATGGGAATAGGGAAAGGAGGGAAGGTGGCAGCAGAAAAGGCGATAGAGCTTGTTGACAGGCACAGACCGTTCATGTCGCTGGGAGATGTGCATTTATTCTTCCAGAGGGCAAACAGGGAGATAATGGAGGAAACCGCAAGGCTCGGAGATCAACACATAGCCGGAACCACCCTCAGTCTGATATCAATCCTGAACGGTGCTTACATCCTTGGGCATGTGGGAGATTCAAGGATATACCTTTGGAGGGACGGCTGGCTTGAGCTTCTAACAACAGATCAGATAAAACATAAAGGGGACAAAAAGTATGTGTCGGCTCTCGGTATAGAGTGGAAACCGGACGTCGTTTTGAGAGAGGGGGAAGTTAAAAAGGGTGATATATTTCTGATAATCTCAGATGGAGCAGTAAACATATTCTCAGATAGTGAGCTTGAACTCATAATAAACCCAGATATAGAAAGAAGTGCAGAAAAGTTATTAGGCAGATACCTTGAAACCACTCCAAGAGAAGATCTGTCCTTCATTATAGTACGTGTTGATTGAAGGTTTATAATTACATCTTATGTTTGAAGTTACTTTCTTCGGAGCTTTTGTAGCAGGTATCCTTGCCTTTCTATCTCCCTGCGTACTTCCTATAATCCCCGCTTATTTATCTTATATATCGGGTGTGGGGGTTGAAGAGGTTCAGAGAGAAAGTAAACTCTTCAACGCAAGGATTTTCCTGTCTGCTCTTTTCTTTGTCATAGGATTTTCCATAGTCTTTACCCTTCTCGGTGCAGGAGCTTCCCTTATAGGTCAGTTCTTAAGAACATACCAGACCGAAATAGCAAAGGTTGGAGGAGGGCTGGTTATATTCTTTGGACTTCACTTTGCAGGAGCTTTTCTCAGACCGAACTTTTTAAAGGAACTTTTCGGTGTTCAGGCTTTCCTGACAGCTCTGTATCTGCTGGGTGTTATGGGGAAGGAAACCTTCTTCAGTTTGACGGGAGCTCTCGCGGTGGTTCTTGCCCTGTATCTGTTTGGTGCCCACGAATACCTGTACAGACAGCTGAAAACCGAGGCGAGGGCTAAAGCCTCATACGTGGGTGCGTTTCTTATCGGAGTGGTGTTTGCCTTTGGGTGGACACCCTGCATAGGACCTATTCTCGGCTCCATTCTCTTTCTTGCATCCCAGCAGGAAACTGTGAGAGAAGGTGCGATTATGTTGCTCCTGTTCTCCTTCGGTCTCGGAATTCCCTTCCTCATGGCGGGACTACTCTTCTCTGTGTTTCTCAACTTCGTTAAGAAGTTCGGAAGGTTCTTCGGTGTGGTTGAGTTTGTGGGTGGACTTCTTTTAATATCTTTGGGAATCATGCTCGTTCTTGACAAACTTAGCTGGTTTGCTTCTCTCGGAGCAGGTGCATGAAAGCTGTCGTTGTTGATTACGGAATGGGAAATCTACGGAGTGTTGCAAAGGCTCTGGAACACGTAGGTTTCAGAGAGGTCAAAGTGTCCTCAAGTAAAGAGGATGTGGAAAGGGCAGATGCTCTAATATTTCCGGGACAGGGAGCCTTCAGAAAAGCTATGGACAACCTTAAGAGGCTTGAACTCATCAAACCGCTTCTGAACCACATAGAAAAAGGGAAACCTTTTCTGGGAATATGTCTCGGTCTACAACTTCTCTTTGAAAAGAGTTACGAACACGGTGAAACTCAAGGGCTTGGAGTTTTCAGAGGAGAGGTTGTTCTGCTACCTCCAAAGGTAAAGATACCCCATATAGGCTGGAATCAGGTATGGATAAAGCAAAGAGAAGGTCTTTACTCTGGCATAGAAGATGGAGCTTTCTTCTACTTTGTCCACTCTTACCACGTTGTTCCCGACGAGGAGGAGATAATCGCTTCAACTACTGATTACGAAGTTTATTTTGTTTCTGCGGTTCAGAAAGAGAACGTCTGGGCTGTTCAGTTTCATCCAGAGAAGAGCCAGAGCAAAGGGCTCCGGCTCCTTGAGAATTTCAAAAGCTACTGTGAAGCAGTCCTTTAGAAAGAAACACCTACGTTTGCAAAGAGACTTTTGATCTTAATCTTCGCTGTTACATCGTCTACATCATCGAGTTTGAGTTCCTCATATCTGTAACCAGCTCCAACAAAGAAAGAAGCAGTACCAAGGATAGAGATAGGTCTTATTCTTACTTCGCCTGTTACATCATAGTAATGACTTCCAGAGTATGTGATTCCCCTTAGTTCTCCTATCAGAGAAACGTAAGGAAAGTTTATCCCAAGACTTACATATCCCATGGGAACTGGTATGGTTGCAGATTTTGACTCTGTCCTTGTTATACCCGTTCTTTGCTCTCTACCTGTTATTTTACCTTCAAAATCAAGTACCCTGACATTAATACCTATTTCAGGATCAAGTAGCCCCCCAGTTATAGTTCCCACAAAGGGTATGTTATAGTAAAAACCTACGTCGTAGTGATTTAGTTTTACAGAAGTATTAAGATCTACATTAGCATCATAATTAACATTACCAAATTTAAGAGTTGTGGAATATATTCCAGTCCCTTTAAATTTCATCGGTATATACTGAAGGTAAAGGTTGGGAACTATTGGTAGCTCTATCTTTGCTCTTGCAAAGGGTTTTATTTCTTTATCTAAGCCTAAAGTTTTATCTACATCTACCTTTGTTCCTATGCCTGTTGGATACTGAATATAACCTGATGGATCATGGCTCATTGCACCTATGGAAAAATCCACATTGATGAGAGGTACACCAAAAGAAGAACCAGCTAATAGAATGCCTCCTAGAAGCAATTCTCTTTTCATACCCTTACCTCCTAAGGTTTTATAGGTTTCTATAAACGGCTATTCTCAAAGAAACTTTACGCAAATAATTTTTAGTTTCATCATACGGTAAATTCCTTATCAGTGTATTATAAACGTCTCTCGGGCTCATAGCGTTTATCACCTTTATTGCCTTTTTCAAATTTCTTGTTCTTGTAAAGGCAAAAGCAACGTTACCCGGACCGGTGTTGTAGGCGGCTATTGTACAGTATAACCTGCTTTCGGGGTCACGAACATCCTTAAAGTATTTGTAATAAAGCAGATAGATATACGTGGTTCCTATCTTTATATTATTCTTTGCATTGTAGAGGTATGAGGGGGAAAGTATAACCGGTTTTCCGAACAGGAGCTTCGTAGCATCTTTGCCGGCTGTATGCGGAACTATCTGCATCAATCCGTAAGCAGGAACAGGAGATCTTGCAAGGGGATTGAAATAGCTCTCCGTGTGAATTATTGCAAATATAAGAGGATAGAAAAGTCTTCTTCTCCTTGATTCTCTAACAACAATAGGTTTGTATTGTTTTGCCTTTCTGAGAACGTTCTTCGGAGGTATTTTTATCCTGAATACATTTACCGTTCCTTTTGACGTTCTCTTCTTGAAGATTTCTCCTCTTGAGAGAAGTTTTCTAACACCCTCCTCAAGTTCAGCCTTACTGATATGGGATTTTCCGAATATTATAGGTATGAAAATCGGTTCTTTCTCAATGCGAGAAGTCCTGATATGTCTAAACTTCCTCCTGATTTTCCTTTCTATGCTTGAGATAATCCTATCTTTGCTGAAGGCTTCTCTCTTATCTTGGGATACAAATTCCTTGAGTTCTCTTTTAAGAATCTTAGGGAAATTCTCAACCTTACCCAAAACTTCTACCCGGAGTTCTCCTTTCTCAAAATCAAAGACCTTTTTAATTTTGTAATCTGGTGAGTATTGAACAAGCTTCTTTCTGTCCGTAGCTTCATACGTATCCCAGTGCTTTAAAACTTCTCGCTTAAACTTACTGAACTCTTCATTTACGATACGTTTATACTCTTCAAACTCCCTGTTTACTTCCTCAAGGTATTTACTAAAACCCTTTTTCTCTTCAGCAAAACCTCTATCCTCCTCTCTCAAGAATTCCTGAAAGCTTTCTTGAGACCAAGAGAGACTGAAAAGTACAAACAGGATTAACGTAAGTATCATCTCTCTTCACACATGAGAACATAAAACATCTGGGAATCTTTATCGTAATATGCACGCACCACCCTTGCTCTGATAGTCTGTCCTTTGGAAGTTTGCACACTATAAACCGCCAGACCAGATCTTGCTCCTGATTCGGTTGTTCCTGCCATAAAGTATTCCAGGCGTGTATCAACGGTAACACCCTTCTGGCGGGATATCTCATCAATTGCTCTTACAATGGCGGTAGCCCTCTGGTAGGCAAATCCTCTCATGTGGACACCAGCCACTCCCACACCACACACTTCTCCTTTCTGCGGTTTAAAGTCATAGACCCACTCAGGCACTTCTCCCTTTTCCGCACAGGACAGAAGTACGAATACAAAAAACAGGGGCAAAAGGGGAAAACCCGCCTTATTGCACACCTTTAAACTCTTTTCCTATCTCCTTGTCAAGTTCCTGATAAGCCTTCTTTGCCTGATACATCTGCCATAGAGCCTGTTCGTTCTTCAGACTTGTTTCAAGCTGGGTCTTTATGAAATCCTTTACCATGTCAGGATCAACTCCGACCAGAACAAAGAGCTCACCACAGGGAGATCTCCAGAGAGCAACCTGCTTTGAGCCTCTGATCGTCTGATAGGCTACCTGCTTTGAAACCTGCGCGGATACTCTATCTACCGTTTCCGCGTCACCTACGCCAGTAACCTGCATAAAGTTTTTTATCATGTTCTTCACCCTTACTTCTATCATTCTTGCAAGCTCATCTCTCGCATTTGCAAGTGCTTCCGTCCTTGCAAACTGAAAACCTGCCTTACCCATGTGGGCTGAACCAACAGCAGCTATTTTAGAGCCTTCAACCTGGGGATTTAAAACCCAAGAAGGAGCACCTTTAAGACAGGGATCACCCTCAAACCCCGTGGTAGCAGCTTCCTTTTTTCCTCCACAGGAGGTGAGAAAAGCTATACTTGCAAGTCCCGCAAGGGAAAAGATCAAAACTCTCCTCATTTTTCACCCTCCTTTTGGCTCTTATTATAGACTTTAAATTGCTAATTTGGGGGTGAAATTTCACATTGAAACGCTCAACTTCATCTTTTTAGTAAGGAAATTGATGAATTCAGGAGAGGGGTTTATCCTGTACTCGGGAGGAGGTTGTAAAGTAGCTCTGAAATCCTCACCGTATATGTGAAATACTACCTGCAATCCATCCATATCCCTATACTTTTCAAGGATTTCTTTCAACTTTTCAAGTTTTCCGTTCAGGGCATCTTCTCTTTTCAGGATCAAGGTTATATATCCGTTTCCGTTTTTGGAAACCTCTTCAGGCAGAAATACCTCTCTTGCCACAAACTTAAGACTTTCCGTTTCAAGATCCTCTTCAACAGTTCCCTTCAAAACAACAACACTATCCTCCTTTATCTTTTCCTTGTTCTCTTCATAAACATCAGGGAAAACCACAGCCTCTATTATTCCTGTTTTATCTATCAGGTTAAATATCGCCATGTAAGTTCCGTTTCTTGTCTTCTTAACCTGAAGAGAAGAGATAACTCCTGCTATGGAAACCGACTGCCCAGCTTCAAAATTTTCAAGCTCTTCAATAGGTGTATACTTTCCGCTTAAGAGTTTGTCGTACTTATCAAGAGGATGACCCGATACATAAAATCCGATAACCTCTTTTTCCATCTTTAACAGATCATTTATGTCAAGATTCTTGCGCTTCTTTGTCCCTCCGAAAAGGGTATTCTGAGCGAGTGAAGACATATTCTTTCCAGATGAAGAGATCCTTTCAAGGAGTTCATCTCTCCTCTTGCCGGTAAAGTCAAAAGCACCAGCTTTTACAAGAGCCTCTATAACTCTTTTATTAACCTTTCTCCCATCTACCCTGACAGCAAAATCCTGAATACCCCTGAACTCCCTGTTATTCCTTGCCTCAACTATAGCCCTTGCTGCCTCCTCACCGACGCCTTTTACCCTGCCAATACCAAACCTTATCTCTCTGTCTCCCTCTATCCTGAAACCCACGTCGCTTCTGTTTACATCCGGTGGGAGTATCTCAAAACCCATGAGCTTTGCATCCTTTATCAAGTTTATGAACTTGTTGTCATTCTTCTCTGTCGTGAGCTTGACTGCGAAAAACTCCTCCGGAAAGTGAGCTTTCATGTAGGCTGTCCAGTAGGATATGTAACCGTAAGCTACCGAATGGGACTTGTTGAAAGAATATGAAGCAAACTTTTCTATGTCTTCCCAGAGCTTCTTTATCTTGTCTTCGGGAAATCCCCTTTCAACACTTCCTCTTATAAACTTCTCCCTCATCTGTTCCATGAGATCCCTTTTCTTCTTCCCTATAGCTTTACGGAGTGTATCCGCCTCACCGGGAGTAAAGCCGGCGAGGATCTGGGACATCTTCATCACCTGTTCCTGATACACTATCACTCCATAGGTCTCCTTCAGGATAGGTTCAAGTTCTGGAAAGGGATATTCAACAGGTTCCTTTCCATGCTTTCTGTTTATGTACCTGTCTACCAGTCCGCTCTTCAGGGGTCCCGGTCTGTAAAGGGCAAGGACAGCAACTATATCGTCAAAGCTGTCAGGCTTCAGTTTTTTCAGAAGCTCCTTCATTCCTCTGCTCTCAAGCTGAAAGACACCAGTGGTGTTTCCCTCCTGAAGAAGATCAAAAACCTTTGGATCATCCATCGGAAGAGTAAGAAAATCTATGTCAACTCCCCTCCTCTCCTTGACAAGATCTCTCATAGCCTTCAGCTCTGTTAGTGTCTTGAGTCCGAGGAAGTCCATCTTAAGGAGTCCAAGTTCTTCAAGTTTAGTCATGTCATACTGAGTTGCGACCGCCCCGTCTCTATCGTAGTAAAGGGGTATCAGCTCACTGAGAGGTTTAGGAGCTATAACGACGCCTGCGGCGTGAAGTGAAGTATGCCGGGTGAGTCCTTCAAGCCTGAGGGCTATCTGAACGAGCTTGTCTATCTCGGGGTTCTCTTTGCAGAGCTTTCTGAACTTTGTGACGTTGTCTTCTATGTCTCCTCTGTGGTGTCCATAGCGTTCTTTAAGAACCTCCATCGGTGTGGAATACATCTCTTCAAGGGAGAGCCACGTTCCCTGAACGTCTCCCTGAGGTATGAGTTTTGCAAGCTGATCCGCGGTAGAGTAGGGAAGTCCGAGTGCTCTTGCCACGTCCCTGAGGGTCTGCTTCGCCTTCATAACGTTGTAGGTGATTATCTGGGCAACGTTCTCCCTTCCGTATTTATCCTTAACATACTCTATAACCCTGTCCCTGTTATCCTGACAGAAGTCCACGTCTATGTCAGGCATAGACACCCTTTCGGGATTTAAGAACCTCTCAAACAGAAGCCCATGCTTTATAGGATCAACATCGGTTATACCTATCGCATAAGCGACAAGGGAACCTGCAGCGGAACCCCTTCCCGGTCCCACGGGGATACTATTTTTCTTAGCCCAGTTTATAAAGTCCTGAACTATCAGAAAGTAACCCGCAAAGCCCATCCTGTTTATCACATCAAGCTCGTACTCAAGCCTCTCCCAGTACTCTTTTGTATCCCTCGCCTGTCCTCTCGCTATTCTCTGTTTTAGCCCTCTTACAGCAAGCTCTTTTAAATGCTCCTCAAGAGTAGTATCCTGAGGAACTTGATACTCAGGCAAAAGGTAAGAGGTATTTTCAAATATCTCAAAGCTGTCGGCGGTCTTCTCCATAACTTCAAGTGTGCTCTTAAGTGCCTGCTCCCAGCCATCAAACTTTCCTTCAAACTTCTTCCAGACTTCCAGAGGGGAGGCAAAATGAAGACCGCCGTTATTACATTTGAATCCACCTGCAGATATCTCATGGATCGTCTTCTTCATCTGTATAGCCATAAGAACCGTGTGAGCTTCCCGGTCCTCAGGGTTCAAGTAGTGTGAGTCGTTCGTAGCTATCAGTTTTACTCCATACTTTTTTGCTATGCTAATCAGATTTCTGTTCGCAACAGCCTGCTCGTCTATATCGTTTGACTGAAGCTCAATGTATAGGTCTTCTCCGAATATGTCTTTAAACTTCCTTACCCACTCCTGAGCCTTATCAACTTCATTAATTGATGCATAGTAGGTAGGCACACCCTTCAGACAGGCTGTCAGTGCTATAAGACCTTCTCCGTATCTTTCAAGGAGTTCGTAATCTATCCTCGGCTTATAATAAAAACCCTCCTTGTAAGCAAGGGTGGAGAGCTTCATCAGATTCTTAAGACCTTTGTCGTTCTTTGCTATCAGAATCAGGTGATGGTTGTACTTGTCGGTGATATTGTCCTCTGTGCCTTTAGTTCTTCTATCAAACCGTGAGCCTGTAGTGAAATATGCTTCCATTCCTATTATAGGTTTGAGCCCTTCAGCCTTCATAGTTCTGTAAAAGTGAAGTGAGCCAAAGAGATTTCCGTGATCTGAAATTCCAACAGCGCGATAACCGAACTCTTTAGCCTTCTTTGCGAGATCTTCCACTTTTATGGCACCATCAAGCAAAGAATACTGGGTGTGAAGGTGAAGATGAACGAAATCTTTCGTTGCTTCCTCTCCTTTCATTTTTGCTTTTAAATCTTATTTCCTGAACTCCGGTAGGGGAGTGATCAATTTGCAAAGCCTACCGACAACTTATGATTTCACGTGTAAGTCTATAGTAAACTTACGCTTTTTCCTCAGCTTTCTTAGGAACCTTTACCACAACCTCTTTAACCCTGTTTTTCTCCACTTCACCCACTATAAATTTGAATCCATCGTACTCAAACTCATCTCCCTTCGTAGGCACTTTCTCAAGATTTGCCATAACAAATCCACTCACCGTATCGTAATCGTACTCCTCGGGAAGTTCAAATCCAAGAGATTCCGCTACCTCTTCTATGTCTGCAGAACCGTCAATCCTGTACATATCGTAGGAGATCTTTTCAATCTCTTTCTCCTCCTCTTCCCACTCCTCTGGAACTTCTCCCACAAGCCATCTTAGGACATCATACATAGTCACCAGACCGGAAACCGCTCCGTGTTCATCTACCACCATAGCTATCTGGGTTTTGGCTTTCCTGAGTTCTTGAAGAAGACTGCTGACAGTCATTACCTCAGGGACAAAAAGAACATCCCTTCTAAACTCCGCAAGCTCTCTATCTTTATTCCTGCCTGCAGGCAGAAGATCCTTTACGTGAACTACACCAGTGACATCATCAAGCTTCTCCCTGTATATGGGAATCCTGCTGTGTCCATGTTTTCTTATCTCCTCTATAACATCTCCCACCTTGCTGCTGTCTGGGAGTGCAAATATATCAGGTCTCGGAGTCATTATCTCCCTTACCAGAACCTCATCCATTTCAAAAACTTTCTCAATCATCTCTCTCTCTTCTTCCGAGAACTCTCCAGCTTCTATACCCATCTCCAGTATCCCGAGGAGCCTCTCTTCGGAAAGCTCAAAGGTTTCTTCTCCAGTATCCGCACCCAGCCTTTTGAGGAGTTTCTGCAGAGGAATTAGAAATATCCACCTCACCGGTGCGGTAATTACATGGAACACATAGAACACGGGAGCATACACAAGAGAAAGCCTGTCTGCAACTGGAAGAACCGCATTCTTAGGTAACGTTTCTCCAAATATGAATATCAGGGCAGACATGAGGATTGCTGAGATGAAGGCACCCTCTCTACCGAAGGCATCAGTAAAGAGCTTAGCCCCGTAAGAGGATATGAGGACGTTTACTATCTCATTTCCTATGAGAATTGAGATCAAAACTTCCTTAGGTCTGGAAAGCAGTTTCATTAGAACCTTGTAAGCTCTGCTCTTTGAATACTTGATGAGAAGTGGTTTGCTGACGCTGAAAAACACGACTTCCGAAGAAGCAAAGAAACCCGAAGCAAAGAGCAGGAAAATGAAGATGAGTATGTCAGTATAGATTGCAGTTAACGATCCTTCCATTCAGTTCAACCCTCCTGACCTTTTCGGAGCATTCTTTCATATAATCGGGACACCTCGGGGCAAAGGGACATCCCTTCGGAGGTATCTCATACTCTATCTCCGTGTAGCTGTCCTCTCTTCTCATTTTCGGATGTCTGACCGGTACGTTGCTTAAGAGGAATTTAGTGTATGGGTGAAGAGGTTTGCTGAGAACATCCTCCTTAGTTCCGATCTCCATGAGCATTCCGCCGTATATCACGGCTGTTCTGTCTGCTATCTTCTCAATCACCCTTATATCATGAGTTATAAACATGAAGGCTATACCTTCCTCTTTTAGGCTCTGAAAGAGTTTCAAAATCTCCCACTGGACAGAAACATCAAGAGAAGCGGTAGGCTCATCCGCAACTATGAGCTTTGGCTTTAAAACCAACGCTCTCGCTATAGCTACCCTCTGCCTCTGACCTCCCGACAGATCATCAGGCTTTCTTTCAAGGAATTCCCTCCCGAGCTGAACCTTTTCAAGGGCATCTTCAACTATCTTCTTCCTGTTTCTAATTCTGTGAACTAAAAGTGGCTCCTCAATTATTTCTTTGACCTTCATCCTTGGATTGAGAGAGCTTCTCGGATCCTGAAATACAACCGAAACCTCTTTTGTGTATGCTCTGCCCATTTTGAAGATATCTGAACCTTCATAAAGGATACTTCCTGAAGTAGGTTTCTCCAGTCTGAGAACGAGCTTCCCGAGGGTGGTCTTTCCCGAACCTGATTCTCCCACAATCCCAAGAATCTCAGCCCTCTTTATATCAAGGCTTACTCCCCTGAGAGCGTAAAAAGGTTTCTTTCCAAAAAATCCTTTCCTGATATTGTATACCTTGGATACTTCCCTGACTTCTAAAAGCGTGTTCATCTATTCTCGGTGCACCCCCGTTATATAGTTCTTGAAAATCTGAGTTCCTTTTTTGTCTTCAGATACGCATCAAACACCATAGCGACATTTCTGATCAGCAGTCTGCCTGCTGGAAGGATGTCTATTCTCCTGTCTTTTATCCTTATAAGTCCGTCCTTTTCCAGTTCGGTAAGGTTTTCAAGTTCTTGAGAGAAATAGTCTTCAAACTTTATACCGAACATATCCTCTATCTTCTGAAAACTCACGCCGAGGTTACACATGATGTCCATTATCACCTCTCTCCTGATGAAGTCATCCTCATTCAGAATATAACCTCTCAGTATAGGGAGTTTACCTTCATCTATCGCACTGTTATATTCCCTCAGTGTCTTGTAGTTCTGGAAGTAAGAATCGTAGAGCATACCTATTGAGGTAGCACCGAAACCGATCAGCTCAACTCCTTTCTTGGTGGTGTAACCCTGAAAGTTTCTCCATAGCTCTCCCTTTCTCTGAGCTACCGCGAGCTCGTCATCAGGCTTTGCGAAGTGATCCATACCTATGTAAACGTACCCTGCATCCTGAAATTTATCTATCACCATCTCAAGAATGCTCAGCTTCTCCTCCGCCGATGGCAGGGTGTTTGGATCTATATGCTTTTGAACGGGCTTCACCCAAGGAACATACGCAAAGCTGTAAACCGCTATTCTATCAGGGTTTAGCTCTATGACTTTATCAACGGTCTTCTCAAAGCTTTCCTTAGTCTGGTAAGGTAGTCCATATATGAGATCTATGTTTACGCTGTGAAATCCAAGGTCTCTGAGCTTCTTCATTGCAGATTCCATAAGGGAGTAAGGTTGTATTCTGTTTATAGCTCTCTGAACCTTTTCATCAAGATCCTGAAGTCCCATGCTTATTCTGTTAAACCCCACATCCCTGATAACCTTCAGTTGCTCATCAGTTGCATATCTGGGATCTATCTCTATGCTTATCTCCGCATCTTCAGAGAATTCAAACCGCTCTTTTATCTCTTCCATGAACTCCTTTATCTCGTCAGCCTCAAGGTAGTTCGGGGTTCCTCCGCCCCAGTGGAGCTGTGCTACCTTCCTCTTCCTGTCAAGGAGAGGAGCAACCATATCCATCTCCTTGTATACCCTATCAAGATAGGGTCTCTCTATTCCCTTCCTATGGGAGATTATGATATTGCACCCACAGTAGTAGCAACCACTCTCACAGAACGGTATGTGAAAGTACAGAGAAAGAGGAGTATTTCTGGAGTTGCTCTCAATCAGCTTCTGTCTGTAATCCTCGCTGGTTACTTCTTCCGTGAACTCCGTTGCGGGGGGATAGCTTGTGTATCTTGGACCCGGACGGTCGTACTTCTTTATAAGCTCTCTGTCAAATATAGTTCTCATGATTTTATAAATATAGTCTCTTTCATAATCTCAAGCTCCACCCAGTATCAGATGGTAGAGAAATATTAAGGGAGGGTATATGATCCTCCCGAGCACTCCGGTAAATAGCAGAACCGTTATTACAAAAAAGCCGTATATCTCATACTTGTAAAACATCTCCCAGTACTTGAAAGAGAGAAAGCTCATCAAAGCTTTGCTCCCATCAAGAGGAGGTATCGGGATTATGTTAAACAGAGCAAGAATGAGGTTTATAAGAACGGATTTTGCAGAAAAAATGAGAAGAGGATAAATGATTGACTTTGCCACAAACGGATCCACCACATCGGCAAGGTTGTAAAGAACCCGGTATACAACTCCAAAGCCAACCGCGAGGGAAAGGTTCATAACAACACCAGCTACCGATGTAAAGAAGGTTCCCTTTCTAAGATCTCTAAAGTTCAAGGGATTTATCGGCACCGGTTTTGCCCAGCCAAATATTATGGGAGATCCAAGGATTATAAACATGGCAGGAAGGATTATCGTCCCGAAGGGATCTATATGAGGTATGGGGTTTATAGTCAGTCTGCCGGCGAGCTTTGCGGTTGAATCCCCCATCTTGTAAGCTACCCACCCGTGGGCTACCTCATGAAGTATAACGGCTATCATGAGGGCAGGGATTGAAAGGACAGCTTCGCTCAGGTTCATACCAAGAGAATTATAAAATAATAGTCATGAACGTAGACAGTAAAGAAGTATCAAGGAAAGTAAAAGAGCTGATTGAACCTATAGTCAATGGACTCGGCTACAGGCTTTTTGATGTGGAGTTCAAGCCGGAGAGGGGTTGGGTTCTAAGGGTGATAATTGACAAATATGGAGGGGTGACAATAAGAGACTGTGAGGAGGTCAGCAGGAAGATAAGTGCTCTTCTTGATGTTGAGGACATAATACCCTTTTCCTATATGCTGGAGATATCATCTCCGGGACTCACCAGGGAGCTTGAGAAACCAGAACACTACGATTTCTTTAGAGGAAGGCTTGTTAAGGTGATTCTGAGAGAGCCCGTTGGAGGAAGAAGGGAAGCAACTGGTTATGTTGAAGATGTGAGAGAGGGTATAATAACAATCCGAGAGAAGGATAAGGGAGAGATACTTCATATACCCTTCTCTGCTATAGCAAGGGGAAGACTGGAGCCGGAGAGATGGTAAGAAATATAAAAAAGCTTATAGAACAGGTAGCAAAGGAAAAGGATCTGCCCGAGAGGGTCGTGGAGTATGCTCTGAAGAATGCGATTGCTATTGCTATAAAGAAGGATAAGCGGATAAGAGAAAACCTTGATATAGAGTTCATCGATGGAGGGATAAAGGTTTACGTGGTAAGAAGAAAGGGAAAACGCAAAGAACGCCTTCCCCTTGATATCTCAACGGAGGACGTGAACAGGATAGCAGCTTATGCTGCGAAGGAAGAGTTCTTAAGTGAGCTTGAGAGGGCAGAAAGGGAGAGGGGATTTCTGGAATACAAGGAGCTTGAAGGTGAGGTTGTCACAGGGATAGTTAGGAAGATATTTGAAAACGGTGATATCCTTGTTGATCTTGGAAAAGTTGAAGCAATCCTTCCAAGAAGAGAACAGATACCCGGCGAAAAATACGGTATAGGTGGCAGAGTTAAGGCTCTCCTTCTGGAGGTCAAGAAGGTTCGCGGCGAGCCGAGATTGATACTCTCAAGAACCCACCCTCTCTTCCTGAAGAGATTATTAGAGACGGAGATTCCCGAGGTTGCGGAGAAGGATATTGAAATTAAGGCTGTTGCGCGCGTGCCGGGCGAAAGGGCAAAAGTCGCGGTTTACGCAAAAGACATGAAGATGGATCCCGTAGGTATAGTGGTGGGTTTGAGAGGTTCAAGGATACAGCCCATTTCTGAGGAACTTCACGGTGAGAAGATAGATGTGGTGAGATGGACAGAAGACGAAGAGGAGTTCATAAGCAGGGCTTTATCTCCAGCAAAACCCATCGCTATAAGGCTCATCCCCGAAGAAGAAAGAGCTGAGGTTGCAGTACCTCAGGATCAACTTTCCCTTGCCATAGGAAAGAGAGGAACTAACGTAAAACTTGCACACAAGTTAACAGGCTGGCACATTGATGTGATGTCGGAGGAGGACTTTGAGAAGCTCACAGAGCTTAGAGAGTCAGAATCAGGAGAGTGAGGATATTCTAAGGTTAAGCATAGAAAAACTTGTTTATGGCGGTTACGGGCTCGCCCATCACAAAGACAAGGTGGTTCTTGTTAGATATTCAGCTCCTCAGGAGCTTGTTGATGCAGAGATTATAGAGGAAAAGAAGGATTACAGTGAGGCTCAGGTAAAGAATATCGTTATATCCTCAAATGTGAGAAGGGAAGCTCCATGTCCCTATTATGGTGTGTGCGGTGGATGTCATCTACAGCATATAGATTACAATGCACAGGTTGAATCGAAAGAGATCATTCTCGCAGAAACTCTCCAGAGGATAGGAAAGATAAAAGAACCGAATCTGCTTGATAGTATCCCATCAGGGCAGGAGTTTGGATATAGGATAAGAGTTCAGTTCAAGGTGAAAAATGGGAAGCTTGGCTTCTTCAGATGGAACGAGAGGGAGATAGTTGATATTGAGAACTGTCCCATAACCCACCCTAAGATAAACGAGCTGATAAAGCCTCTTAAGGATTGCTCCGTGTATATAAAGGAGCTTCAGGAAGTGCATGTGATCTATTCTCCAACTGAAGATAAGTTTCTTGTCAAGTTTATAACGCCGACGGAAATCAATAGAGATCTTCTGAGTAATTTGAAGGAAGACTATCTGCCTCCCGAAGTGGTTGGTGTAGGGGATTATTCAAGGCTGAGAACCGTTTTGAACAGAAGGTACTGGATAGGCAAGGAGTATCTGTACATAAAAGTAGGCGGATGGACATACAGGGTCAGTGCGGATTCTTTTTTTCAGGTCAACTACACAATATGGGAGCGTTTTATAGATGCGGTATGTAGTGGAATATCATTCAAGAAAGCCCTTGATCTTTACTGTGGTGTCGGCTTTTTCACCATACCTCTTTCGGAGAAGGGGAACTTTATAGAAGGTTCGGACAGTAGCAGTTCTGCAATAAACGATGCGGAGTACAACGCCAAGATAAACGGAAGAGATAACGTGGTCTTCATAAAGTCAGATGCTTACAGACATCTCAAGAGTCGTGGAGGGGATGTACTTGATCTTGTAGTTTTAGATCCACCGCGAAGCGGTCTTGACAGCAGAGAGCTTGATCTTCTTGTTAAAAACAAACCCGAAAGGATAATTTACATTTCCTGTAACCCATCAACCCTCGCAAGGGATTTGAAGGTCCTTCTGAAGAATGGATATACGCTTGAAGGGATAAGACTCGTGGATATGTTTCCCCAGACCTATCACATAGAGAGTATAAGTTACTTAAGGATTCAGGAGTAGGAGAAAACAAACATTCCCTTCTGAATGTTCTGAGGGGATAAAACCACCTTGTCATTGGACATGAATTGGACAAAACCTTCTATAAGCCCCATCAGGAAGTAGATGACGGGGGATTTCTGAATGTCCTCAGCTCTAACGGCATCGCTGAATATATCGTTCTCAACTGTTATTTTTCCATCTTCTTTTACCACCCTCTTGGCGAATCCAAGCTCCTCAAGCATCATACACGTTCTTCTCAAAGCCTCATCCTTTCCGAGGACTTCGGGGAGATGACCGATGAGACTTTCCAAGAGCCTGGGACCGCTGTGTCTCCCTGCGTCCCTCAGAACTGCATTAGCTCCCTTATCTCCTATCAGATTTTTGACACCTTCTATGAGTTCAACCATAGCTATAAGAAGGATGTCCGGATCTACCATAACACACCCCCCTCTCTGAAGACTATGCTTATTTTAATCTAAAATTGGAACTGTCAAGCTATCTTTGAGTTGTACAAACTCCGTTATTATGCTGTAAGTATCTCTTAGAGTATAGAAAGCGTCAAGAATAGACTTTCCAAAATTCCTTTCCATGCTCTTTACCACGTAGTCCAGATCCCTCATCTTTATTAGAGCAATTCCAGACCATCTCTCCTTTACCATTCCTACCGTAACATGCATCCTGTTAAAGAAACTGAATACACTCTCCTTCGTAAGTTTTGTCCCGCCGTCAATCAGGAGAACATCGTTACCTCTGAGCTTCCTGAGCCCTTTGTAAGCACCGAATACAGAACTATCCTTCAGGTTGTTTATGAGACATACCTCGGGGAACTTATCAAACACTTCCTTAAAGTGAGAACTTACAGAGGCATAGATGCTGTCAATACCTATGATCCTGCCCAGTATGTCTAAGTTCTTTTCAAGCTCCGAATAAAACTTTTCCTTTCCTGTATTCAGTAATTCTGAGTAAAGGAGCAGAAGTGCTTTCATACTATAATTTTAGACCACTAATGCGTTTCAATCTCAAGAAAAGACTTCTGATAGAGAAACCAGATCCGCAGAACCTTGAAAATCCCCTATGGATTCACTGTGCAAGCGTAGGAGAGTTCAACACCATAAAACCTATACTGAAGGAACTGAGAAAAAGATATCCAATAGTTCTTACCTACTTTTCGCCCCGAGCTGAGGAATTTCTGAAAGGGAAAAGGGATATGTATGATCTTCTGTTTCCTCTACCGATTGACCTTCCCTTCATTGTTAGAAAGTTTGAAGACGTTATAAAACCAAGAGCTGTTCTGATAGCAGAAAGGGAGATGTGGGTTTCCCTTGTAAAATCCACCCGCGCAAAAAAGATTCTCCTCAACGCATATGCCAGAGGTGGTGTGATAGAAAGATGGCTGGTCAGAGATTATTCACTGATAAT
The DNA here is from genome assembly GCA_964590265.1 of uncultured Aquifex sp. GTDB lineage: Bacteria > Aquificota > Aquificia > Aquificales > Aquificaceae > Hydrogenivirga. The sequence goes on from CAZPVY010000002.1 coordinate 25,783, forward strand.
AGCAAGAACAGAGAAGGATAAGGAGATATTTGAAAGGGAAGGAGCAAAGAAGGTTTTAGCCTGTGGAAATCTGAAATTTGTGCAGGAGAGAGATTTCAAACCAGTTAAGATCTATGTGCCCGACGGATACAAGATCTTTGTAGCCGGAAGTACTCATGAGGGCGAGGAAGAACTCATCCTTAAAGGATTCACTCAGCTCAGAGAGAGACACCCGATAAAGCTTATCCTTGCACCGAGACATATAAACAGAGTTGGTAGGGTGGAGGATCTGCTCATGAGATATGGTCTGCATTATTCAAAAAGGAGTGAGGGAAAAAATAATTGGGATGTTCTAATAGTTGATACGCTTGGAGAACTGAAAGGATTTTACTGCATAGCTGATGTAACCTTTGTTGGAGGAACGCTCGTTCCGATAGGTGGGCATAATCTTCTTGAACCTGCTTTCTGTGGAAAGCCCGTGCTCTTCGGTTCACATACAGAAAAGGTAAGAGATTTAGAAGAATTTCTCCTGAAAAAGGGCTACGGTTTTAAGGTATCTTCACCGGAAGATATAGTGGATACTGTTAGCAGACTGTTGGAAGAAGGATTTAACCCTGAGGAAGACCTGATAGAGTACGCCCGTTCGGTAAAGGAGTGCTATCTGAAAGCCATATACTCAGAGCTTGAGTAGCTCCTTTATATGCTCCTCTACCTCATCTCTGACCCTGCGGAAGGACTCTATACGTTCTGAGGGTTCGTCTATCAACCAGTTCTCCCTTCTCTTATGATTCAAGACAAATTCACATCTTTCTTTAGCCTCGTTGCACATTGTTATCAGAACATCTATCTTTCTGTAAGGTATCTTTCCTATCGGCTTTGGATAGAGACCCCTTGTGGAGTATCCCCTTTCTTCAAGCACCTTCAGGGTCAGGGGATGCACCTCTCTTTCAGGTTCTGTGCCGGCAGAAAAGACCTCAGCTTTTATGCCCACCTCAGAAAGCATCTTTCTTGCAATTGATTCTGCCATTATGCTTCTGATTGCATTCCCTCGGCTTATAAAGGCAATTTTCATGGTTTTTAATAATAACATGCCAAAAAAGGTATTCCTCTCCATAGGAGACATATCAGCTTCAAACTATATGCATGAGATACTCAAGGAGGGGTTTAAAGGCTTTAAGCTCTGGGGTATAACCGATGAAAAGCTGGAATCTCTGGGTGTAGAAAGTGTAGGGAGCATATCTCAGATATCGGTCGTAGGCATTACAGAGGTAATTCCCAAAATACTGCAGATAAGGAAGATTTACATAAGGGCTCTGGAAAAGCTTAGAGAGTGCGATATTCTCATAGCCTGTGATGCTCCCGGCTTTAATCTGAAGCTGATAAGGGAATCACGGCGCGTTGGTGTGAAAAAGGTGATTTATTTTATATCGCCTCAGGTGTGGGCTTGGAAGCCAAAAAGGGCTGAGATAATAGCTGAATACGCGGATCACCTCGTAGTTATCCTACCCTTTGAAGCTGATATATACAAAAAATACATAAGTCCGCGCTTTAGAGTACATTATGTCGGGCATCCGCTGGTGGATATGGTCAAGCCCAGCATAGATGAGGAAGAGTTTAGGAGAATGTTTGGAATAAAAGAATCTCTGATAAATCTGATGCCGGGGAGCAGATGGAGCGAGATAAAGAAACACACGCCCCTGCTGAGGGAATTTGTCAAGATACTGATCAGCAGGGGAAATATTGAGTTTGTTGTTCCGACTTTCAAAGAGTTTAAAGAATTCATCAGTGTGAACTTTGAGGGCTTACCGGTCAAGGTTATAACTCACGAGGATATAAAAACCCCCTCATACGACGCTATGTTCCATTCCAAGCTTTCTGTCATAGCTTCAGGAACTTCCTCTCTGGAAGCATCCCTTGCACTTAATCCCCATATAGTTTTTTACAAAGTAAATCCGATCACGTATGCTCTGGGGAAGGTTCTCGTGAAAGTTCCCTATATAAGCCTTCCCAACATAATACTGAATGAACCTGTAGTTCCGGAGCTTATAAACAGAAGAGCAGGAGATATAGCAGAGACCATTCTCACGTTTTTGAAAAACGAGGACATTCTGAAAAATCAGAGAGAAAAGTTCCGGAGTTTGAGAGAAAAGCTCGGTGAGGATGGAGTAATAAAACGTTTGAGAAATTTATTTCTTGAATTATTATCTTAATTATGTTTAAGATAAGCTCGCTTTTAATGCTCATAACAAGGATTCTGGAGTTTCTGGGGATAATAACAACCATATTTCTGATGTTTAAGGGCTACAAGCTCAGGTACGTTTACATAGTTGGTGGCGTAGTTGTTCTGAGCATACTTATAAGTATCCTCGGGCTTTTTTTCAAGGACTACTTTGTTTACCTTGCTGTGGGAGATCTCGTGGTTACAGCCTTTGTCCTTGGAGGTGTGATCCTGTATGTTACCCTTAACCCAGAAAAAGCGAAGGATTTTACTCCTTCGGACAACATCAGATGTCCGGTATGTAACGTTTACATAATCAACGAGGATGGACTCTGCACTATGAGGATAGGGAACTACACTTACTACTTTGATTCCTGTGACCACATGATAAAGATGATGAAGGAGATAGATTTTCTCCTTAGTCGGAGGAATTTCCCAAAAGGAGAAGTGAAGGATATGTATGTAAAGACCAAAGATACGGGGAGGTGGAAGAAACTGGAAGATGTTTATATAGTTGAAGATAAGGGTGTGTTCTACGCCTATGAAAAACCTCCAGAGAACGGAAATACCCTTGACTTAAAGGAAGTTCTGGATCACTTCAAGAACCGTCTCAACTCTGAGGGATCTTAAACATTCGTGGGTTCCGATCCTGCATCTCTTTGGATTCGGTGAGCAGGGAGAGCAGGATGCAGGATTGTTTATGTACTTACCTATAAGAGGATAGAAACCGTATCTTGAAGAGGTAGCTGTGTAGATTGTGACTGCCGGAACACCAAAGGCGTTAGCTATGTGAACGGGAGAGGAGTCGTTTGATACAACGAGCTTAGCTCCGGAGAGCACACCCATAAGCTCTCTAAGGCTCGTCTTACCTACAAGATTTACAAAGTCAGACCTCTCAGCGAGCTTTTCAGCTTTAGGAATATCCGACTTTAAACCTGTTACCACAACTTTTACACTTTTAAGATCTCTTATAAGCTCAGTCCATCCTTCAAGATACCACTCCTTGAGAGGAAAATTGGAAAAGGGATTAAGAACGATGTAGCCTTTCTCTCTGAGACCAAATTTCTTGAGCACGTTTTTCTTTTCATCCTCAGATATAGGGAGGTAGGTTTCCCTAATCACCTCCTCAATTCTGAGAGGTTTTAAAAGCTCAAGGTTTCTGTCAACCTCATGAAGTTCCCATCTGTGTTTTACCCTGTGCGTGAATGCATAAGGGAACTCTGACCTATCAAAACCGACTCTGATAGAAATTCTGGAGAACATCATTATTAAAGCTGTGCGAAGAGAACGGTGAGGTACTATCGCGACGTCGTATCCTTTAATCTCTTTTAGAATAGAAAAACTCTCTTTAAAACCCTTAGAAAAAGGGATGATGTTAATATCCCAGTTTTTGAAAAGATCTCTTATGAAAGGTCTTCCGACAAAGGCTATCTCGGCCTCTGGATAGTTTTTCTTGAGGGTTCTTATCAGAGGGGTTGTGAGAACAACGTCTCCCAGAAAAGCGGTCTGCCATATAAGAAACTTCACCCTCTTTCAGGCGTGTAAGGGGATATGTCTGCTATGTACCACCTGTCCTCCTCTTTTATCAGGACAAAGTTGAAGATCTTTTCAAGTCCGCTCTTATCCTCAACCTTAACCTTTATGATCGCAGTCCTGTCCCCTATCATCTTACCTCCCTGCATATCAACTTCTTCAATACCCGCTCCCATTGTGCTGAGCACACAGGAGAGAACTTCCGATGGCTTCAGCTCTGTAAACTGAACAGGAATCCTTATATCTTTTGCAAGATTGTCCCTAAATGATGGGTGCAGATACTTGATCGCTTCGTAGCCTTCCTTTTCCTGAATCTCCTCCATGAACTTTTCTACGGTTTCCTCAGCTCCTCCGTAAGGTTCACCACAGGACTTAATTCCGAAGAGAAGTGCTACCGCAAGTGAAGCAACAACCGCTTTCCTCATGCTAAAATTATACACCATGTTTGTCGGAGTCCTCAAAGAGACGTATCCCAACGAGAAGAGAGTTGCCTTGATTCCTGCGGAAGTTCAGAAGCTTAAAAAGAAAAATGTGGAGGTCCTTATTGAGAAAGGAGCAGGGGAGAGATCGGGTTTCTCTGATTCGGAGTACGAGTCCGCAGGTGCAAAGGTAGTGAGCAGGGAGGAAGTTTTTGAGAAAGCCCATATACTTCTGAAGGTAAGAGATCTGATGGCTGACAGGGAGAACTTTTTAAAGGAGATAGATAAATACAGAGAAAAGGTTCTGATAGGCTTTCTTGAACCCTTTGCGGTTGGTGAGATTCTAAATAAAGTGGAAACCATAAAGCTCACTGCCTTTGCAATGGAGCTGATACCGAGGATAACAAGAGCGCAGAGTATGGATGCCCTCTCCTCAATGGCTACGGTAGCGGGCTACAAGGCTGTTTTGATAGCTGCAAACCTGCTTCCAAAGATGTTTCCAATGCTGATGACTGCGGCGGGAACGGTTTTACCTGCAAAGGTCTTTGTGGTTGGTGCTGGTGTTGCAGGACTTCAAGCGATAGCTACCGCAAAGAGACTTGGAGCCGTTGTTCAGGCGTATGATATAAGACCTGCTGCTAAGGAGCAGGTTCTCAGCTTAGGGGCTAAGTTCGTTGAACTGGGTCTTGAGAGCGAATCTGCAGAGGACAAAGGTGGATACGCAAAGGCTATGGATGAGGAATTTTACAGAAGGCAGAGGGAGATGATGAAGGAGGTAGTCGGGGAGAGTGATGTGGTGATATCAACTGCTATGGTTCCCGGAAAGAGGGCTCCTGTTCTTATAACCGAAGATATGGTGAAAGGAATGAAGCCCGGCTCTGTGATAATAGATCTTGCCGCAGAAAGAGGAGGAAACTGCGAGCTGACGGTTCCGGGAGAGATAGTGGAGAAGTACGGAGTGAAGATAGTGGGGACAACTAACCTTCCTTCCGAGATACCTTACGATGCAAGTCAGATGTACTCAAGGAACATAACTAACTTCCTGAGCCTATTGATAAAAGAAGGTGAGCTTCACATAAACCTTGAAGATGAGATAGTCAAAGACACTCTTCTCTTCAGAGAGGGTGAGCTTGTGAGCGAAAGGATAAAGGAGCTTGTTTCTGGAGGAGCATAGCGATGGAAGATTTTGTGATGTATTTCACTATATTTGTTCTTTCTATGTTCGTGGGTTTTGAGGTTATAACAAAGGTTCCACCCACTCTTCACACACCTCTGATGTCCGGTTCAAACGCGATTTCAGGAATAACGATAGTTGGTGCCCTTATATCCGCGGGTTCACACCATTCTACGCTGACTACAATTCTCGGTTTTATCGCCCTTGTTTTCGCTACCATAAACGTTGTCGGAGGTTTTTTAGTAACTCACAGAATGCTTGAGATGTTTGGGAGGAAGAACTGAAGATGGAAAAGCTGATAGTTAACCTCGCTTATCTTCTTTCAGCTTCTCTCTTTATATTCGGTCTGAAAGGTCTCTCCCATCCGAGGACGGCAGTCCGGGGGAACATGCTCGGTGCCCTCGGAATGCTCATAGCGGTTATAGTTACACTCCTTGACAAGAGGATACTTGATTTCTCGGTAATAATAGCAGGTCTTGTTATAGGTGCCGCGGTCGGAACTGTTCTTGCCCTGAGAGTTCAGATGACCGCAATGCCCCAGCTCGTTGCCATATTCAACGGTCTCGGAGGAGGAGCTTCTGCACTTGTAGCGGGTTCTGCTCTTTACGAGATAAGCAATCCCGATTACCTCTTCACATCTTCCTCGGTAGCTTCGGGAATCATCGGTGCTGTTACATTCTTTGGAAGTATAGTAGCCTTCGGAAAGCTTCAGGGACTTATAAACGAAAGACCTGTTAGATACACAGGTGAGCAGGTAGTAAAAGTCCTCGTTGCGATTACTGCATTAACCCTTGGAGCTTACCTGATAGTGAACCCTGAGAATATACATCTCTACTGGTTAATTCTGATAGTCTCGTCCCTGCTTGGTGTTCTGCTTACCATAGCTATAGGTGGGGCTGATATGCCCGTTGTGATAGCACTTCTCAACTCCTATTCGGGTCTCGCGGCAGCTGCGACAGGTTTTGTCCTTCAGAACAATGCCCTGATAATCTCAGGCTCTCTTGTAGGAGCTTCGGGAATAATTCTTACAAATCTGATGTGTAAAGCTATGAACAGATCCCTCCTGAACGTCCTCTTTGGAGGCTTTGGAGAGGTTGCAAAAACAGAAGAGGAGGACATATATGCAGGTAAGGTAAAAGCTACCTCTCCAGAGGAAGTAGCCCTGCTCTTAGAAGGTTCAAGAAGGATTGTCATAGTTCCTGGTTACGGTATGGCTGTTGCTCAGGCTCAGTATGCGGTGAGAGATCTTTACAATTTCCTTGAGTCAAAAGGAGTGGAGGTTGAGTTCGGGATACATCCCGTTGCAGGAAGGATGCCCGGACACATGAACGTCCTCCTTGCCGAAGTTGACATCCCCTATGAAAAGATGAAAGAACTTGAGGAGATTAACCCGACCTTTGAACAGACCGATGTCGTTATAGTGATAGGTGCGAACGATGTTGTGAACCCCCTTGCTCAGACAGATCCTAAGAGCCCTATAGCTGGTATGCCTGTTCTTGAAGTCTGGAAAGCTAAAACCGTTATTGTGATAAAGAGGAGCCTCAGCCCCGGCTTTGCAGGTATTCCCAACCCCCTCTTTGCAATGGACAATACACTCATGCTCTTTGCAGATGCTAAGAAAGCGGTTCAGGAGATAGTGAATGCGTTGAAGGAAGGGTGATCATCTCACATCTTTGTATATGTGTCCGTAATACTTTATCCTTTCGGCGGGGACATCCTCTTCTATAATCTTGGGTATCTCTCCCTTCTCCATAACGAGCTCTTTCCTTGCTTTTTCCAGTTCCTCCTCGCTGTAAGCATAGACAAGATCTGCGGAGAGGACATGTTCTATACTCTGTATCGCCTTTAACTTGAATATCTCCTCATCGGTAGTCTCCGCTTCAATGGTAACAATGATCCTTCCCTTCTCATCATGGAAATGAACATCGCACATACCTGACTCTTCAAGGTTCTTTATGACCTCTTCCAGATGTTCAGGCTTCGTTCTGACGACAACCCCAGATATATTCATCTCAATACCTCCATATAAATATCTTGCCATCATCGCATCCCGTGAGGAGCTTTCCGTTCAGAAAGAGGATAACCCCCACTGGATATTTGTGACCCCTAAGAAAGCCCACCTCCCTCCCTGTATCCACCTCTATGAGCTTCACGTCGTTCTGCTCGTTGTATAGATAAGCACCCACTTTTGCAGAACTGTCCATACCGACAGAAAATACAAGAAACTTCGCATGATAACGCTTTGCTTTTCTACCGTCGGTATAGTACAGCGCTACCCTCCTGTCCCTACCTCCTACAAGGATCTTGTTACCTTTGTAGTCAAGCCTGTAAAGTTTGTCCACATTTATACCCTTGAACTTCCTGAGAATCTTGCCATCGTTTACAGAAACGAGGGTAACTATACCAGCTTCATCCGATACAGCAACCTTAGTTCTATCATCGCTGAGACTTATATCGGAAAGGGAAGATCTTCCAACCTGGACTTTGTACACCATTTTGCGGTCGCTGAGTCTCAGGAGAGCAATCTCATCTCCAAGAAAACCCAGAACCACCCTATCCTCATCAACGAACCTTCCCTTCTTTATGATCCATCCCTTTCCCAAATCAATCAGCTTTGTTAGCCCTTTACCTTCTGTGTGCAGATATACCTCGCTGTAACCTCCTGAAGCTTCACTCACCATTATCATCTTCTTACCTGAGGGGGATACGTCTACCGAGAATATTTTCGGAGGAATGGGATTACCCATGAAGTCTCTAATGTCAGGAAGCTCAACGCTTTTCAGAATCCTCTGGTTCTTTAGGTCTATCACATGAACTTTGCCGAGCTCAGTGGAAACATAGAGCTTACCGTTTCTGTAAACCATATCGGTGACCGCGCTTCCAGCATCAATAACCCTGAGAAGTTCTACTGAATAGGAAAAAGCAGTTAGGAGGAGAAGCAAAAAGAGAGTTTTAATTCCTTTCATAAGCGCTCACCTTTATCGCCCCCACAGGACATACCGACACACAGAAACCGCACACTGTACATCTATCGGCTAGAATAACAGGTTTGTACAGTCCTTCAAACCTTATCGCATTATCAAGACACGGTTCCTTACAGGAAAAACAAAGGACTCCATGCCAAGCACTGCATACTTTCGGATCTATAACCACCTTAGCTTCTATCTTATCAGGTTTATCCTTTGAAATTACACCCTCCGGACATACCTCCGCACACTTACTGCAAAAAGTGCAACCAGCCTTAGAAAAGGAGAGGGCTGGAGCGCCCTCCTCATCTTTAAAGATTATCCCTGTTTCACACTTATCGACGCAGGGAGAGGAGCACTTCCTGCAGATGGAAAAATCGGTATCAGCATCTGTGAAAGGTGGACGCACATAAACGTTCTTCTTTGAGGAGGGCATGAAGGCTGTCAGGAACTCTCTCCTGTTCACGGTAGTCCCTCTTTCCAGCGCTTGTAAAGTGTTGATCTGTGCTTTGCCTGAGGATCTCTGAAATCAGGCTTGAACAAGTTCTTAATAAGAGGCTTGGCGTCTGCCTGAGGAGCGTGGCACATGACACACTGATATCTTGCAGGGTCAATCTTCAATTCCTTCTTCTTGCCTCCCTTTGTAAATAAGTCAAGAGCGTAGTGGGTCTTTGAGATCGGTGTCGCACCAACAGACTTTGCCACATCAGGCAAGTGACATCCAAGGCAGGCATTCTGACCTGGTTTTATCGGTATCAGACCTTCAACGGAGTGAGGTATCTGAGGAGGAGCATTTTCGTAAGCCCTTCCGAACTTCTTTCCACTTCCCGGAGGTGTCTTAATATACTCTACAAGTGGTGGTGCAACCGATTCTTCCTTGTAGAGGGACTTGTTCCTGTAACCGAGCTCCTCTTCGGATATAGCCTTTTTGACAGCCTGGGCTGCGCCCAGAAGTGTCAGAGATACTCCGAATGACATCAATACAAGGCTCTTACTTAGCTTCATGGCTATCTTCCTCCTTTTTAAATCTCAATGTGAAATAGATTGCATCGTCATTACATACCTCAACGCACCTCCCGCAGTTTATACACTCCCCCGACTTTACAAGGGAGCTGTGCTTTCCAACCATATGAAGAACTTGACTTTCCGGACATATCTTCACGCACTCCATGCACTCCGTACATTTGTCCCTGTTGTAGTTCACTCTTATAAGACTCGGCTTTGTTACCAGAGAATAGAATCCTCCGAGGGGGCATACGTGACCGCACCAGCCGTTCTTTATCACGAAAAGATCAAAGAGGAATATCGCAAGAACCATAGTCCAGCCGAGACCCATTCCGAAGATCAATCCCCTGTGAAGAAGTGATATGGGACTGACGAACTCAAAGGCAGGCATTCCAAGTATCAGCGAGAGGATTAGGGCGAGAGCAAGGGCGAGATACCTCGTCTTACGGGTTATCCTTAGCTGCCACTCCTCTCTGTGTATCTTCGTCTTTACCCTTAGCCAATTGGCAAAGTCTGTAACTATGTTCATCGGACAGACCCAACTGCAGAAGGCGCGTCCACTCACAAGAGAATAAAAAAGCAAGATCAGAAGAGCGCCTATGAGTGCATCTGCAGCAACTATCGCACCTGCAAAAAACATTTGAAGAACCGCAAAGGGATCGGCGAGCGGGATAACGCTGAACAATCTTGAGGAACTTAAGTTTCCTTGAAGTATCTTCCATCCGTAAAGATTTCCACCTATATAAAGAAGCATTATGGAAATCTGGGAGATTCTCCTGAGTATCAGGAACCTATGCTTATAAAGGAAGTGCATAAAGCCTTTCTTTTTCTTCTCTTCACTCATCCAGAAGATCCTCCGAGTTCAGGTAGTCTTGCGCGTTTCCTGATCTTACTCCTCCCGTCTCCAAAGGTACACTCCTGCCGGTCTCTTCGTGCGTTTCTTCCCAACCTTTAAAGTAGTGCTTACCCGCTCTGCCGAGTGCTACTTCTCTTGGAAGCACAAAAATAGCAGGTTTTTCCGTAACACATGCATGTTCGCACAGTCCACAGCCGGTACAATGATCAGGATCCACCTGAGGGACAAGGAATGCGTGCTTTCCAGTTCTCGGGTTCCTTGAGGGGACTATGTATATAGCCTCGTCTAAAAGTGGACAGGCTCTGTAGCAGGCATCACATTGAAGACCCCAGAAAGCTATGCAGTTCTTCGGATCTATCACCGCAACGCCCATCCGGGCTTTTGTTATGTCAAGAACTTTCTTGCCGTCCTTAACAGATGAAACAAGTTCAGAATCAAGGGCTCCGGTTGGGCATGCTGGAACACAGGGTATGTCTTCACACATGTAACAGGGAACCTCTCTGGGTATAAAGTAGGGTGTTCCGAGAGGTTTATTGTCCCCGGGTGCAGCAAGTCTGAGGGTTACCATCTTCTTTCCGTTTTTGTAAGGCACTGAAGACCTGTTTGCACATGCCTCAACACAGAGACCACACTTTATGCACTTTTTTAGAAATTCAGAGCCGGGCAAAGCACCCGGCGGTCTTATTACAAGAGGATCGTAAGTGTTCTCTTTAACAAAAGCCCCCCAGACTACACCACCGACTATGGATATACCTATCGCCTGCATAGTTCTAACGAGAAACTTCCTCCTTGACTCGTTAACGGGGGGCTTTTTCTCCTTTGCCATAACCTTTACCTCATGCAGGGTATATCTTCACCGCACACTTCTTGTAGTCTGTCTGTTTGGATATCGGGCATCTCTGGTCAAGGGTAACTTTGTTGATGAAGACCCTCTCGTCAAACCATGGCACAAAGACAAGACCTCTTGGTGGTCTGTTCCTTCCTCTGGTCTTGACCCTTGCCTTTATCCTTCCTCTTCTGCTCTCTATCCATACAAGATCTCCTTCCTTCACGCCTATCTTCTTGGCATCTTCGGGATGCATGTAGCAGAATGCCTCGGGCATAGCTCTGTAGAGTTCGGGAACCCTCATCGTCATGGTTCCTGAGTGCCAGTGTTCAAGAACCCTACCCGTGGCAAGCCAGAAGGGATATTCTTCATCGGGTACCTCTGGAGGCTCCATGTACGGTCTGAAGAAGATCTTTGCCTTGTTTGTCAAGTTCACCTTTGTTCCCTTCTTCGGTCCATAAAGGGTTCCCTCAGGTATCTTCTTGAGTGCAGGTCCATAGAAGGCAAAGTCTTTACCTTTCGCGTACTTCCTTGCATAGGGATCGTACTTCGCATTGAATCTCCAGAGAGTTTCCTTGCCGTCAACAACAGGCCACCTTAGACCTCTCACCTTGTGGTAAGTATCAAAGTCTGCAAGGTCGTGACCGTGTCCCATACCGAACAGCCTGTACTCTTCCCAAAGAGCCTTCTGTACGAAGAAGCCATAACCCTTCCACTCTTTACCATCAACACCGATCACCTTTCTCTTATCACCTTCTGCGGATGTGTTCAAGTGTTTTTCTCCGGTTACGGGATGGTATGCAACGGGCTGAGGCCACTCTATATTCACGTTCGGAATTGTTTTCTTGAATGCTTCTTTGGAGAAGAGGACATCGTAGAGTGTCATCTCGGGATCGTATCCCATCCTCTTTGCTTCTTCAAGAACGTTCGGTAGAACAGTTCCATCTCTGAGTTTCCACTCCTTCCAGCACTCCTTGAGCTTGAAGAACTTGGAGAACTCTATGATGTGCCATTCGTCCGGCATAGCTTCTCCGGGAGGTGTGACTTGCTGTTTCCAGTGCTGTGTCCTTCTCTCGGAGTTTCCGTAAGCACCCCACTTTTCATATATCATTGCGGAAGGCAAGATAAGATCTGCCACCTTAGCGGATATTCCGGGATATGCGTCCGAGACAACTATGAAGTTGTCCATCTCTCTTGCAGCCTTTATCCAGTGGTTCGCGTTCGCACAGTCCTGCCACGGGTTACACACCATAACCCATGCCCACTTAATCTTGCCGTCCTCAAGATCTCTCATTATCTGGATGATATTTGAACCAACTTTGGGATTTATGGTTCCGTGAGGTATTCTCCAGATCTTTTCTGCGATCTTCCTGTGCTTAGGGTTAAATACCACCATGTCAGCAGGAAGTCTATGGGAAAATGTCCCAACTTCTCTTGCCGTTCCACAGGCAGAAGGCTGTCCTGTTAGAGAGAATGCTCCCATTCCAGGTTTTGCATGTTTTCCTAAGAGCAAGTGTATGGCGTAGTTTTGCTCGTTTACCCACGTTCCCCTTGTATGCTGGTTGAATCCCATCGTCCAGAAGCTGACAACCTTCCTTCCTTTCTCTATGTAGAGATCTGCAAGGGCTTTCAGTTTCTTCTTGAACTCTTCAAGAGGCTCGTCAGGATCACCCTTTGCAACTCGCGCAACGTAATCAAGGGTGTAAGGCTCAAGAGCTTTCTTGAACTCTTCAAAGGTTATTACCCAATGCTTACCTGCCTGTTTCCTGTGCTTCATGTGGAGCTTATCGCCAGGTTTGAGGTTCAGATACTTGAGCGCAATAGCTTCATCTTCGGATATGGTCTTTACAAGCTCTTTCCTCATCGTCTCCCTTTCTTTCTCTGAGTATTTGGGATGTTCGGGGTTGCCTCTCATTCCATATCCGATGTCAACGTAACCCGTGGCGAAGGCACAGTGGTTCTTTACAAAGTCCCAGTCTATAGCCTCGGGATGGTTATAGACTATCTCGTGGAGTATGTAGTTCTGGATAGCGAGGTCTGTGTTGGGTTTGAAGATTATAGCTATGTCCGCAAGGTCTGCAGATCTATGATGGAACGTTGAAAGAACCACGAGTTTGACCCTGTCAGGATTGGAGAGCTTTCTGTCTATTACCCTTGCCCACAGAACTGGGTGCATCTCAGCCATGTTAGAGCCCCAGAGAACGAAAGTGTCCGTGAGCTCTATGTCGTCATAACATCCAGCAGGCTCGTCTATACCAAACGTCTGTATGAATGCTGCAACTGCTGAAGCCATACAGTGTCTTGCGTTAGGGTCTATGTTATTTGACCTGAAACCTGCTTTCATAAGCTTCAAGGCAGCGTATCCTTCCATTATCGTGTACTGACCGGAAGAGAAGATCGCCACTCCCTCTGGTCCAAGTTCGTTGTAGGCTTCCTTAAACTTCTTGACCATTACCTCATAAGCCTTCTGCCAGCTGACGGGTCTGAATTTACCCTTTTTGTCAAACTCACCCTTGTCGTTCATTCTAAGCAGTGGTTTGGTCAGTCTGTCTGCTCCATACATGATCTTTGCAAGGAAGTATCCCTTTATACAGTTCAATCCTCTGTTAACCGGAGCTTTGGGATCTCCTTTTACGGCGACTATCCTATCATCCTTAACCGCGACCATAACACCACATCCTGTTCCGCAGAATCTGCACACAGCCTTATCCCATCGCCAGCCCGCTTCCGCCTGAGCTGCTTTGGCGAGCGCCTCCTTAGGAACACTCATACCAACAGCTGTCGCTGCAGAAACCGCAGCGGCGGTTTTTAAGAAATCCCTCCGGGAGAACTCAATGCTCCCGGTCTTCTTCTCAACGGTAGCCTCAGCCATGACAGTACCCTCCTAAAATCTGATAAAAATCACATGACATCAGTCATATAAATAAGTATAGACTTTCCTGATAAAAAAATCAAATTCTCGCAAAGACACTTTGATGGTTAGTTAGTAGAGCTAAGTATTGGGAGAGTACGTTCAGACCTTTCTCCTGCCAAGAACCTTAAGGGGAAGTCCCCACACCCTTGTGAAGTGTTTACCTGCAAGGTGATCAAAGGTATCTTTTTCAGAATAAGTTGCAAGATCCTCAATATAAAGAGAGTTAGGCGACCTCCTGCCAACTACACACACGTTTCCTTTCAGCAGCTTCAGTCTCACTTCACCTGTGACAAAATGCGCAAGTTTTTCATTGAAAGCATCAAGAGCCTCTCTGAGAGGTGTAAACCAGAGACCTTCATAAACGAGCTCTGCATACTCGTGAGGAACGTGACTCAGGAAGTAGTGAAAGGTGAACCTATCCGTCACGAGTGAGAGCAGGTCTCTGTAAGCCTCATACAGGACGATGGCTCCTGGAGCTTCATATATCTCCCTGCTCTTTATACCTACGAGTCTATTTTCAACCATATCTATCCTGCCAATACCGTGTCTTCCGGCTATCTCGTTAAGGTCAAGGATAAGCTCACTGAGTAAGTTGTACTCTTTTCCGTTTATGGATATAGGGACACCTTCCTTAAAGCCTATGGTTATGTATTCAGGCTCATTGGGAGCGTTTTCTGGAGAAGTTGTTATCTGATAGGCATCTTCGGGAGGTTCCTGCCACGGATCTTCAAGGGGTCCGCACTCTATGGAAACTCCCCAGAGGTTCCTGTCTATTGAGTAAGGTTTCTCTTTGGTTACTTTCACAGGAATGCCCATCTTCTTCGCATACTCAACCTGCTCTTCTCTTGCCTTGAACTCCCACTCTCTCACAGGAGCCAGAACTTCAATGTCAGGATTCAAAGCCCACACGGAAAGTTCAAACCTCACCTGATCATTACCCTTACCTGTTGAACCATGAGCAACATAATCCGCATTGAACTTCTCAGCATAATAGACAAGCTTTTTTGAAATCAGAGGTCTTGAAAGAGAGGCGGTGAGAGGATATTTCCCTTCGTAAAGGGCAAGGGCTTTCAAGGTCGGAAGGCAGAAGTCCTTAGCAAATTCTTCTTTTATATCTTCAACTATTGCTTCTACGGCTCCGGATGCACGTGCTTTGTCTGGGATCTCCGTTAGTTCCTCTCCCTGCCCCACATCTGCAGTGTAGGTTATAACTTCGTAACCTCTGTCTGTGAGCCATCTCACTATTACTGAGGTGTCAAGTCCTCCTGAATAAGCAAGGATAACCCTTTTAGCCATGAAGAGTATTTTACTTCAAAAAACTGATCTTTATAAGCCTATGAGCGAGCTTTTTGCTGCCTTTCAGTATCTCCTTAGCAAGGTGTTTAGCCTCTCCGCTCGCTCCCTTGGGTATCTTTATTCCTGTTTCATTCTCCAACTTATCAAGGGCTTCTAAGAACTTAGCTCTCGCAACTATGCTTGCTATGCTCACCGCAATATCCCTTTCTCCCTTTTCTATGAATGTAACGTTTTTAAACCTTTGAAATGGATCTCTTGAGGAGTATCTATCAACTACTACCGCTTCGGGATTAAATTCTTCATTCACCTTCATGATGATCTTTTCGTAGGCTGCGTCCATCAGTCTGTTAATGTTTCTATATTCCTCGTAAAGTTCATTAAAACGCTCAGGCATGAGGGTTACGCACCTGATTTTAACGAGTTTCCTCAGTAGCTTAGCTTTCTTGAGAATTTCTTCATCTTTCATAGTTTTAGAGTCTTTAGGATTTAGCTTTAAGACTTCCAAGAAGTTCTCAGGAGGGATAACCGCACAGCAGAGGACAAGGGGTCCGAATATATCCCCTTTTCCAACTTCATCGCACCCTGCAAGTGGACTCTCTGGAACTTCAATCTGGGAGAGTATCTTTTCAAACCACTCGTCAGCCTTTTTTCCCTGAATTAGCAGGGTTCCAGAAGGATACATGTTGAGATAAATGCCCTCATCTTCATAACTCCAGAGAGTGTTCTTGATATCCCTTTTACGGAGACCTGAGGATTTCAGGAGATTTTCTAACTTTTCAATCTGATCAAACGGAACTCTGATAACTTTCATTCCCAATATGATTGCATATATTTTTAGTCTTAGCCATGCTGGTGGAAGAGTTTGATGTTGCTGTAATAGGCGGTGGACACGCGGGAATAGAGGCAGCGCTCGCAAGTGCCCGAATGGGTGCAAAAACTGTGATGTTTACCCTGAACGCCGACAATATAGGTCAGATGTCCTGCAACCCCGCAATAGGGGGAATAGCAAAGGGAATAGTGGTTCGTGAGATAGATGCCCTCGGCGGTGAGATGGGTAAGGCTATTGACCATACCGGCATACAGTTCAAAATGCTGAATATCCGCAAAGGAAAGGCTGTCCAATCTCCCAGAGCGCAGGCGGATAAGAAGAGATACAGAGAGTATATGAAAAGGATCTGTGAAGAGCAGGAGAACCTTTACATAAAACAGGATGAGATTGTTGACATAATAATCAATTCAAAGAACGAGGTTGTAGCGGTAAAAACCAAACTCGGAATTGAATACAAAGTAAAGGCTGTCGTTGTTACGACGGGAACTTTTCTGAACGGTCTCATCTATATCGGAGATAAAACTTTCCCTGCGGGAAGGGCGTGGGAACCAAGATCAGAAGGACTTGCTGACTTTTACAGAAGACATGGCTTTCCTCTTCTGAGGTTCAAGACGGGAACACCTGCAAGGCTTGATAAGAGAACAATAGATTTTTCAGCTCTTGAAAGAGCGCCCGGAGATGATCCACCGCCCAAGTTTTCTTTCTGGACCCAGCCAACAGGCTCTTACTGGTTTGAGTCTGGAAAAGAGCAGGTTGATTGCTGGATAACATATACAACCGAGAAGACCCACGAGATCATAAGGAAGAATTTAGACAAAACTGCCCTATACGGCGGTCTTATAAAGGGGATAGGTCCCCGATATTGTCCCTCTATAGAGGACAAGATCGTAAAGTTCCCCGACAAGCCGAGACACACTGTATTCCTTGAGCCAGAAGGACTTGACACAATAGAGATATATCCAAACGGTCTTTCCACATCGCTTCCCGAAGAGGTTCAGTGGGAGATGTACCGCTCCATTCCCGGGCTTGAGAAGGTTGAGCTCATTCGTCCTGCCTATGCCATAGAGTACGATGTTGTTCCTCCAACTGAGCTTTATCCTACGCTTGAAACGAAAAAGATAAGAGGACTTTTTCATGCGGGGAATTTCAACGGAACTACTGGATATGAAGAAGCAGCCGGTCAGGGAATTGTTGCGGGGATAAATGCGGCACTCCGTGCTTTCGGGAAAGAGCTCATATGCCTCAGAAGAGATGAAAGCTACATAGGTGTGATGATAGATGATCTCACCACCAAAGGTGTGACGGAGCCTTACAGGCTGTTTACATCAAGGTCAGAATACAGACTCTACCTTAGGCAGGAAAATGCAATTCTTAGACTTGCAAAGCTCGGATACGATCTGGGACTCCTGAACGAAGAGCAGTATAAGCTCGTTAA
This sequence comes from uncultured Aquifex sp., assembly GCA_964590265.1. Classification (GTDB taxonomy): domain Bacteria; phylum Aquificota; class Aquificia; order Aquificales; family Aquificaceae; genus Hydrogenivirga. Next base: position 43,233 of record CAZPVY010000002.1, read on the forward strand.
AGAGCTTGAGAACGAGATAGAGAGGTGGAAGGAGTTTTACAAAAGTGAGAAGGTTTCGGTTGCGGTAGGAGACGATGTGAGAAGCTACCAAGTTGCCACTCTCTTTACCGCAAACTACACGATTGAGGATATAAAGGAGAAGTTCGGATATGAGATTCCAGAGCATCCTTACGTCAAGGAAGAAGTTGAGATACAGCTGAAGTATGAACCGTACATAGAAAGGGAGAGGAAGCTGAACGAGAAGCTCAAGAAACTTGAAGATATAAAAATTCCAGAAGATATTGACTACGATAGGATACCGGGATTAACGAACGAAGCTAAGGAAAAGCTCAAAAGGATGAAACCTCTCACGGTCGGACAGGCTTCAAGAATAGATGGGATAACTCCTGCAACGATAACTGCACTCTTGATACACCTCGGAAAGCTGAAATGATTTACTTCATTTCAGGTGCCTGAGAACTGCAAATCAGGAACAAAATGCATTCAGATGATTAGATTTTACAGTTCCCAAGCTCAACCCAAGACTACTACCCCCTATCCCGAGAAGGGACTCGGAGGTTACCTTGAAGAATAAGTCCATGAGTTTGAGCCTTACAGGATTACAGAGCTTAATCAGAAAAACCCTACGATCTTCGTAAAAGCTCAGCTTAAGGAGCTTAGCTCCTACCCTCAAAATGTTAAGTGCTCCTACCAAATCCGCATGAAATACTTTACCTAAAACCTTATCCTTAAACACGTTCCCGCTTCTGCTCCCTTCCCTTGCGGATTTCAGCTTACTCTCTAATTCCTTGATTTTCTTTTCAAGCTCCTCATTCCCTCCTTCCATCCGCTCCAGCTCCTTCTTCAGTTTCTTTTTCTTTCTCCCCAACCTTTGAACCTTCCTTATGTCCGCAAAGGGTGAAGTCTTAGAAGTGTAACTCTCATCCACGTCATCTATAACCTCCATCCCAAGCTCACGAGCTTTATACTTTATCAGCTCTATCAGTCTCCTGAAGGGTATAGACACAAACTCCTGATTTGTCTTCCTTCCCAAATTTATACCGTCCTTGCTCTCAAGTGCGTTTTTGCCTATGTAGATAACTCTGTGCTGAGTTTCGTAGAGAATGTCCACCACCTTCCTCGCTACCCTGTGGAGCTGGGTATCCATCCACCTCTTCCTGTGGGCTGAAAGAACCTTATTATTAATTTCCAGCTCCTTGAGCTTGTCCCTTAGATGCTCAAGTCCTTCCTCATCATAGTCCTTGCTCTCCAGTTCGTTTTTCAGATAATCTATCTGACTTTGAAGTTTCGCTCTTTCCTTGTTAAACCACTGGTTGAAAGCTTTAATCTCTCTTCCTGAGACTATAAAGCTCCTGAGCTGAGGGTTTTCAGAGACTACCGCAAGAAGTTCATCAAGCCCCACATCAATACCCGCTCTGTATTCACCTTTAGGTTCTATCTCCTCTATTTCCTGCTGATAGACCACGTCCACGTAAAGGTCGCTACCGAAAAACTTGAGTCTTACTGAGCTTACCTCGTAAGGAAAATCTTCAGGAAGCTTTACCTTAAGGTGCTCTCCTTCCCTCAGTCTGATGATAATGTGGTCACCTTCCCTTCTGAAGGTGTTTCTGTTTCCTTCCGCTGAGAAGTTCATAAGGAGCTTTAACTTCTTAGGCTTGGGAGGTCTGGGCATGCCTTTAAACTTAGAAGGGTCTTGTCTGAATTTTTCAAAAGCTTTGAAGAAGTTTGAGAAATCTCTTACGACTTGTCTTATTACCGATTGCACAAGGTAAGGGTTTCCTATCTTCTCTTTCTGAGCTTTGAGAGCCTCCAATAGCCGGCAGAGATCATTATCCTTCTCAATATTTCTCATAGCTTTATCAAACTCTTGGGTGTATTTTCCTGAGTATCCTCTTGAGGAGAGGAAGCCGTAGAGTATGGATTGACCCAAAAGGTTTTCTTTGTAGGTAAGTCTGTATTTCCTGATGAGGATTATGAGCATGTTTCT
>CAZPVY010000003.1:0-42769 GCA_964590265.1 uncultured Aquifex sp.
AGATCTATAAACTTATCTAATTTTTCTACCTCTGCCGGATAAAAGGTTCCTGCAACCGCAGGTTTTCTCTTCATAAACTAAAAGTTACTTTTCGGCTTCTTCTCCCGCAATATGATTCTGGCTACGTCCAGCCTTGGGGTAGCACCTAAAATTTAACCTCATGAATTACTTAAATCAAGTATCATATTTGCACGGAGGTCCGCTATGGAAAGGGAGAGAGTCAAAATAATCATAGACGACAAAGAGTATGAAGTTGAGAAAGGGAAAACCGTTCTCCAAGCGGCTCTGGAGAATGGCATAGATATTCCATACTTCTGCTATCATCCGAAGCTCTCAATTGCGGGAGCCTGCAGAATGTGTGTAGTTTACTGGGAGAACATAAACCGTCTTGTAATATCTTGTAACACACCAGTTCAGGACGGAATGGTGATAAGGACACACCACACAAGTGAGCTGGTCAGGGAAAATCAGAAGTACCTACTTCAGGCTTTAATGACACGACATCCTCTTGACTGTCCTATATGTGACAAGGCGGGAGAGTGCGACCTTCAGAACTTCGGAGCCATCTATGGTCCTCAGCGCCAAGTTGTTCCCATATCTGCCCTTGAGAAAGAAAGGGAAGAACATGACTGGGAGAGTGACTTCCTTGAGTATTACTCAAACAGGTGCGTAGTCTGCTACAGGTGCACAAGAGCCTGCAATGAGATAGTGGGAGCCCATGCTCTCTACGTTGAGGAGAGAGGTTTTCACTCCAACATAGTTCCAACAGTCCGCCCGATGGATACCTCAACCTGCGAGATGTGCGGAATCTGTGTCCACGTGTGTCCTGTAGGAGCTATCATCTCCAAACCCTTCAAGTTCTGGTCAAGGAGCTGGCTCCTCCAGAAAGAGCTCACGAGGTGCAACCTCTGTCCTGTTGGATGTGAAATTCAAATAGAGTATGGCATGGGGGACTGGAGATCTAAGGAGAAGGTGTACAGGACAAAGCCTACCGAAGACCTAAACATCTGCGCTAAGGCGTTCTTTGGGTACGATTCTCTTAACATAAACAGACTTCTTAAACCTTCAGCTCACGGAAGGGAAGAAAGTGTGGGAAACCTCGTGAACCTTATGAACTCAATTCTTGGAGTCCACGAGAGGGATACAGCCTTTATCCTATCGGGATACATACCTAATGAAATAGTGGAAAGCGTTATAAGAATAGCAAAGGCAACCGAAAGCTATATAACAGCCCCTCAGACAGCGGACTTTTTCAAGATGGCGGACAAGCTGGGAAGTTATAAAGTTCCTTCTGTAGATGAGATAAAGAACTCCGATTTCTACGTCCTTGTAGGGGATGACATTACCTCAACCGCAACGGTTCTGAGCTACTACATCAAGGGCAAAGTTTACAGGGTCGGTAAAGGAGTAAGAGACGAGAAGTTTGAGCCTGAAGAAATAAATATTGAAGATATTGAGAAGCTGGAAGGTAAGGGAACCATAATCGTGAACACAACCTCTTTCAGAGGTGAGGAAGCGGAAAACATAGGAAAAAAACTCAGAGACCTGCAGGGCATGGGACACAAAGTAATTCTCCTTCCGAAGGATGGAAATGTCTATGGAATTTATGAGAGAACTAAAGATGTTTGTTCAGACATAGATGCGGTAATTCAGAAAGTCTTGAATGGCGAAATAAGCACTCTTATAGTTTTCGGAGAGGATATTACGGAATATTACGATGAAGAAACGATAGAACTTCTTACCCAGAAGGTAGAACATCTGATAATCGCATCTCCATTTGAGGACGGATTGTCGGAGAGAGCAAGTATAAGAATTCCGATGGCTCTTATGGGTGAGACGGAAGGAACCTTCACAACTCTCTTTGGGGAGGTTAAAGGAAGGAAGTTCCTGCCCTGGGCTTTTGATGATATAGCTTTCTGGAAGAACCTTGAAGAGAGCTTTGTCGGAAAAGAAGGAGAGGTAAAGGTCCTTAAAGGTGAAACGGTCCCTTTAAGAAAACCTGAAATCCATCTTTATAGAAACAGCTGGATAACATTAAGGAGCGAGAATCTAACAAAGCTCTATGAGAAGAATGCTCAGGTGAGTGAGTACAGAGTTTAAAAGAAACTCAGAAAAAACGGAACGGTAAAAAAGCTCAGGATAATGCCGAGCGTTATCGCAGAAACAGCCAGCTTTTCATCAAGACCGTACTTTATTGCAAGGACACCTGCCATCACCATAGGGGGCATTGCTGTCTCAAGGAAGGCTACCTTATAGTTAAGTGAGCTAAAGCTGAAAGCCTTCAGGAACACAAAAACTATCAAAGGAGCTAAGAACATCTTTATGAAAAGTGCGAGACTTGCTCCTTTTATGGAGTCAAATATGTGGGACGGGGAGAACTTTAACCCTATTGCGAACAGAACTACGGGTATGAGAGATTTCCCGGACACGTCAAGGAATGTGTGTATCACGGGGTGAAGCTCAACTTCTTTGATCAAAAATCCGAAGATAAGAGCCAAAAGAGGCGGGAAGATAAGGACTTCTTTGATGGAAAATCTGCCAGTTGCTACAAAAAAGCCCAACGATATAACCAGCAGGAACGAACCGAGCTGATCGTAAAGAACCGCATATCTGAGTCCTTCATCTCCAAAGAAAGCAAAGGTAAATGGGTAGCCCATGAAGGCTGTGTTTCCGAAGGAGGAAACCAGAACAAAGGCTCTCATGGACTTATCTTCAAGTTTTAGAAACTTTCCGATAAACAGGGATATAAGGATAGAAATCAAGATTATGCTCCATGCTATAAGAACAACACCTGCAGAATCTCCGCTCACACCGACCTCCCTTATCTTCTGGATCACAAGTGCGGGTAGAGAGAAGTAAATCACATAGTCAATGAATGTCTTTGAATGCTCCTCTTTAAATACGCCATATATCTTCAGAATGTAGGCGATAAGGAATATAAAGGCTACGAAAAGAACCTTATCGTACATGGGTTTTTTAGTATATCATTTAGCTCTGAGATGGATGTTAAAGGTATAGTATCAGAAGTGTCTAAGGTAATAAGGGGAAAGGAGGAGGTAATAACTCAAGCACTCATCTGCTTTCTTGCAGGAGGTCATCTTCTTATTGAAGACATTCCGGGTGTGGGAAAAACTACCCTTGCCCTGTCCCTGGCACGAGCTATGGATCTATCCTTTGCACGGATTCAGTTTACAAGCGATCTGCTTCCTTCAGACATAACGGGCACTTCCGTATTTGACCAGTCAAGAAAGGAGTTTGTATTTAAGGCGGGTCCCGTATTCAATAACGTGGTTCTTGCGGATGAGATAAACAGAGCAACTCCCAAAACTCAGAGTGCCCTTCTTGAAGCGATGGCTGAAAGGCAGGTTACGGTTGATGGGATAACCTACAAGCTACCAGAACCCTTCTTTGTGATAGCAACCCAGAACCCCATTGAGCACTATGGAACCTACCCTCTGCCTGAGTCCCAGATGGACAGGTTCATGATGAGGATATCGGTAGGGTATCCAGATCCAGAAACTGAAAGGGACATAGTTATAGGATTGAACCCTATTGAAAGAGTGAATGGAGTAAAAAGGGTATCGACAAAGGACGAAATACTTCAGGCGCTCGGAGACGTAAAGAAAGTTTACATATCTCCGGAGGTAGGGGATTTCATAATTTCCATAGTTCTGCAGACCAGAAGCCACCCTAACGTCTTGCTTGGTATATCAACAAGAGGCGCTTTGCATCTCGCCCAGTGTGCAAGAGCACTTGCCTATATCAAGGAAAGAGATTTTGTAGTTCCCGAAGATGTGATAGAAACAGCTCCGCTCGTTCTTTCCCATCGCTTGATTGTCAGAGAAGGGATAGATAAGACCGATGTTATGAAAGACATCCTCAGTCGTATTGAGGTTCCGAAGTAAAATATATCTTTATGTTCACGCTCCTTATAGATATGGACGGTGTTCTCACAAGGGATAAAGAGTTTACACCTTTTGAACACGCTCAAGAGTTTATTGAGAACCTGAAAGCAAAAGGTATTCCTTTTCGGATAGTCTCCAACAATTCCACGAGATCTCCAAGACTGATAGTGGACAAACTCAGGGAAAGAGGTTTTAATCTGAACTACGAAGCCTTCATATCCCCTGTTGGTGTTTTGCCAGACTATCTGAGAGAAAAAGGCATAAAAAGTGTATTTGTCATAGGAACTTCTATGCTGAAAGAGTTCCTCAAAGAGTCAGGTTTTGATGTAAAGGACACGTGCAAGGTTGATGCTGTCGTAATAGGACAGGATAAAGAGATTAATTTTCATAAGATAAAGACAGCCGTATCGGCGGTTTTTCTGAATAAAGCAAAGATAGTTCCGGTGAACCTTTCAAGAATAGTGAAGGATTCGGACGGGCTGTACTTCCCCGGGGCAGGGTCGCTGAGCAGGATGATAGCTTATACGACGGGTTATGAGGAGGAGCTTCCAAACCTCGGAAAACCCTCACCCCAGTTCATAAAGCTTGCCCTAAGTGGCCTTCCCTCAGAAGATGTGTATCTTATAAGCGACGATATATACACAGACCTTATGGGAGCCAAGGATATAGGAATAAGAACCATATTCATGACCACGGGCAAGTATTCAGAGGAAGAACTTTCAAAGGCAGGTTTCAAACCAGATTACATCTTCCACAGCCTTGAAGAGCTTGAGAATAAAATATTTGAGTGGCTAAATGGTTAGCTTCTCTGCTGGTACTTATTTCCCTCTCCTTTGGTGTAGAGATAGTTTCTAATAAACTTATTACAGATCGGGAGGGAAACGTAGTTGCAGAGGGAGAAGTTGAGGCTGAATACAGAGATTACATCATAAAAGCAGATAGGATCAAATACAATCCGAGAACAAAGGAAGTTTTCGCTTACGGGAGGGTTTATATAAAGAAAAAGGACGGAAGTCTTGAAGTTGTTGGAGATCAAGCCTATCTGAACTTAAAGACCGAAAGGGGATACTTCATAGACGCTGAAGGGAAATTCAGAAAGTTTTATTTCCGAGCTGAAAGAATTGAAAAGATAAGCAAGGATTTATACAGAGTTGAAAAAGGTGAGATAACCACCTGTCCACCTGACAAAAGGGATGTGAGGGTGTGCTTCTGGAAAGCTCGCATATCCGACAGATACGTCTTTTCCTTCAGTAATTCCCTGAAGTTTTTCAGCATACCGATAGCCTACAGTCCACTCGTCATATTCCCTGTAGGTGAGCGGAGATCGGGACTGCTTCCTCCGATGATAGGAAGCACAACCTACAACGACTTCATATACATACAACCTTTTTACTGGGCTATTTCGGAAGATAAGGATACTACCTTAACTTTTGATTACAGAGACAAGCAGGCTAAAGGTGGGTCTTTAGAATACAGACAGGCGTTTACCTTAAAAGAACGCCTCTACTTTAAGCTTTCCTATTACAGAGAGCCTTTCCCTCCCGGCGAGTGGTGGAATGGAAGGAAACTCAAGACCTTCAGGGAAAACAGATACAGGATTGAGTTCAATCTCGGTTTCAGAGGGTGGAAGCTGGGGCTTGATCTACCTTCAGATCCCTATTTCCTTGAGGATGTTTATTTTTCGCGGAAAGAGAGAACGAAACCCTTTACGCTTTCGTATATAACCTACACGAGGCTTGAAAAAGATTATCTACTGTCGTTTAACCTGAGGAATTACTACGATCTAATTTCTGGAAACAACAAGCAGACTTTAAACCTACTTCCCGAATTCGGCTTTTACTCAAGACCTAAAAAGGTTGGTCTTGCCTACCTGAACTTAACGACAACTTTCACGAACTTTTACAGAGATGGAGGTCTCAGGGCTAAAAGACTTCTGTTTATGCCTCAAGCTGAACTGCCTATGAGGATTTTCAGTTTCCAAAATTATGTAAGTGTGAAGTTACTTAACAACCTTTACTTTATAGAGAGTATAGATGGAAATCAAAGATATACGGATGACAAGGTCATTTCCTTTTACTTAGAAGATCGCTTTCCTATGTTCTACACCTTCAGCTACAGAAGTTTTAACTTTTCAAATGTTCTTGAGCTCGTTTACACGTTCTCTCCTGAAAACTTCAACAATCCTCAGTTTGACAGCTTTGATATAGTCACGAAGGAAAACAACTTCAAACTCAGGCTCAAGAGCGGCGTTTCATATAGGAATAGATCGGTTATGAACCTCTTCTTAGAGGGAGGGTACAACATTCTTGAGTCATACAGATTTCCTACAGATGCAGAGCTCATTGAGAGGAAGCTCCTGCCAGCAAGAGCGATCCTTTCCCTTTATCCAACTAAGTGGCTTACCATCACAGAAGACATGACTTATGATGCTAACCTCGGAATTGTAGCCCGGAGCATAAGCTCTGCAAGTTTGAACATAAAAAATAGTAGTTTCGGAGCAAGCTACATCTCATCAAGAAATAGCCGGAATGAAAGAATTGCAGATCAGTATATGCTCAGCGGAGAGATAAACTTGAAAGGCATTATTCTGGGCGCATCCACAACGAGAGACAATATAACGAACAAGGAGTTCTACAGAAAGCTGTATCTTGGATATAACGGAGCCTGCTGGGCTCTGAAGATTGATTACAAAAGGACTTACTACAGAGAGAAGGGATACATTCAGGAGATTTTTATAATCCTCAACATATTCAATCTGAAGGACCTTAAACTGCCACTACGGAGGAGATAATCTCTTTGAGCTTTCTCGTTTGAGCCTCTATATCCTCCGCTCCGAATATGCCGGATCCGACGACCACAACGTCCGCTCCAGCACGGACGACATCCGCTATATTGCTTTCTTTTATACCTCCGTCTATTTCTATAAGACAGTCTGGATTCAGTCTATCCCTCATATCCCTGAGCAGGATAAGCCTTTCCAGAGATCTTTCTATAAACTTCTGTCCGCTGAACCCCGGGTTTACGGACATCAAAAGAACATAATCAGCGTAATATATCGCTTCCTCAATAGCTCCTAAGGGTGTTCCTGGATTTATGACCACTCCAGCTTTTGCTCCTAATTCCCTTATAAAACTGAGCGTTCTGTGTATGTGAGGAACGTTCTCTATGTGGACACTTATCCAGTTCGCACCGGCTTCAACAAAAGCTGGTATGTACTTGTCTGGGTTTTCAATCATCAGGTGGGCATCTATCGGAAGCTTTACCCTCTTCCTTATGGACATAAGTATCTCTGGACCAACCGTTATATTAGGAACGAAATGTCCGTCCATCACGTCAAAGTGTATAACATCAGCCCCGCCGCGGACGACAGCCTCTATCTGCTCACCTATATTCCACCAGTCACCGGCAAGGAGAGAAGGTGCCAGAAGTTTTTTCATTTCCATCACAAAGATAGTTTAATCTGCTTCTTCTTCAACCCTTATCAAAACAGGTTCACCGATTACAACAGGCAGTTTTCTTATTTCCTCAAGAGCCCTCTGGACATCCAGCTCGTAGGCTTTGTGAGTAAGAATTACGAGAGGGACTACCGGCTCACCCTTTCTGCCTGCGAGCTCACAGACCATCTCCTTCTGAAGAACCGCAGCTATACTGATGTTAAAGTCTGCCAGAACCCTTGATATAGAAGCGAGGACTCCGGGTCTATCTGGGACGTCAAACCTCAGATAATATCTGCTGAAGAAGTTCTTCCGAACATCTATCTTACCGCTTTCCCAGTCAACGGGCGTTATCTCAAATCCGTTTCCTTTAACTACAGATCTTCCTACATCAACTATATCTGAGACCACCGCTGAGGCGGTGGGTAGTGAACCAGCACCCTGACCGTAGTACATAGTTTTTCCGACGAAGTCTCCTTCAATCATCACAGCGTTATAAACTCCCGAAACCTTCGCGAGGGTTTCTTCGGAGTGAATGAATGTGGGGTGAACCCTAATCTCAACTTCCCCGTCAACCTTCTTCGCTATGGCAAGTAGTTTCAGCGTGTATCCGAGTTCTTTCCCGAGTTCCACATCAAGCTTATTTACATTCCTTATCCCTTCTACGTAAACATCCTCAAAAGGGAAGTAGTTCCCGAAGGCAAGAGATGCAAGGATATTTATCTTATGTGCCGCATCCCAGCCGTCTATATCCAAAGACGGATCTGCTTCAGCATAACCTTTTTCACTCGCTTCCCTTAGAGCGGTTTCAAAGTCAAGTCCCTCTTCAAACATCCTTGTAAGGATATAGTTCGTGGTTCCGTTCAGAATACCGTATATCGTATCTATTCTGTTTCCCACGAGACCTTCCCTGAGAGCTTTGATAACGGGTATGCCCCCACCCACTGAGGCTTCAAAACCGACCCTGAGACCCTTTTCCTGAGCTTTGAGAAATATCTCCTCACCCTCAAGAGCAAGGAGATGCTTATTAGCGGTCACTATGTGCTTTCCTTTCTCAAGAGCTTCAAGCATGAGCTTCTTTGCAAACTCCCTTCCCCCTACGAGTTCAACTACCACATCGCTGTTTTCAATAACCTCTCTGTAGTCCGTCGTCCTTATATTTTCAGGAACGTTAAATTCCCTCTCCCTTTTCCAGTCAAGGTCTGCTACCTTTACGAGCTGGAAGTCTATTCCCGTCTTTTTCCTGATTATTTCTCTGTTTTCAATTAATAGCTTAACTGTCCCCGTTCCTACAATACCACAGCCGACTATACCTACCCTTACCTTCACGGCTTTATATAATAGCACTCAGAGACTTACAAAGACAGAATTGAAAGCACTCTTGCTCTCAAGGCTAAGCTTAAATTCGGACAGAACTTTTTTCACGTTCTAAAGCTTATGAAACAGCCAAAAACAGGAAAATAAGTTAGTATTTACTGAATCCAAGTAATGTAAATCTTTTTTGTATGCCAGAATATATAGGTAAGGCTTTTAAAAAGGAGGCTAAAATGCGAACATTTTTGATGTCTCTGGTTTTACTTACTGCTGTAGGCTTTGCTCAGGAGATAACAGGAGCCTTTGGAATTAGGTTCGGAACCCCTCTCAAGGACATCAAGATAATAAAAGCCATGAAAACTGTAGGCGGAAATTTAATTTACCTCGTTAGTCCTTCTGAAAAGGTAAATGGTCTTGACACTTACATAGTAGAAGCTGAGCCAAAGAACAACAGAGTTTACGGCATCTGGGGAGTAAAGAGAGGGATCTCAAAAGAAAAGTGCGTGAATACACTTGAGGAGTTTTCATCTAAGATTGAGAAAGAATACGAGATTAAAAGGCAAAAGCCTCCTTTTAATGTTGAAGGATACTTCTTTACGAAAGGAGATAAAACGATCATAGTCAAGTGCCTGAAGGATAAGACGGGCTGGTCTTTTTACATCCAGTATTACGATGAGTCGCTTGTAAGGTAAAGCCTACCAGTAGGGTATTTCTTCCATCTGGAAGAGGAAACTGAAGGGAACAGCAAGACCACCGATGTAAGCCGTCCCTGGTTTTAAGAATGGAAGGAGGTTAAATACATCCTCCTTGGACTGCTCAAAAAAGATTGAAACTGCTTCAAGATCGTTCTTTGTGATGAGTTTGAATATCACCTGAGTGTTCAGCTGAGAGAGGATGAACTTACTTATGTTTGCAGGTCTCTGTGTTATAGCTATCAGACCGAGCCTGAGCTTTCTGCCTTCCATAGCTATCCTTCTTGCACTTATGTAGGCAAGATTTTCCCTGCCCACCTGAACCTCAGCAGTCCCCCTTTCAGGAGCGAAGTTGTGAGCTTCCTCAAGAACGATGAGTCTGTCTGATAGCTTGCTTTTTGCCATCTTGAGTATCTCCCTCATGACCAGTCCAGCGATGTTTATCCTTGTCTCGGTTATGTCTATATTCTTGTAGTTGTATATAACTACCCTCTCCTCACTTCTGAGAGACTCTTCCAATATCTTCACAGCCGAAGGCTGTCCTTTCACAGATTCTTCTCCGAAATTCCTCTTCCAGAAGTCTATAACATCAAATAGGGCATCTCTGAGTAACCTGTCCTTTACGTGAAGGCTCGCATCCTTTATGAGCGTCTCCAAGCTCTTTTCCCGCAGAGCAGTCCTGTCAAGCTCGGGCTTTATATGCTTTCTTAGATAAGCCATAAGTTCTCTTTCGTCGGTTGAACGTTCAGCTATGCTGAGCCCACTCTCCTTGAAGAGCCTCTTGAGGTCGTCTCCATCAGCCGGAAGAAGAACGTTCGGAAGCTGGACGTTCTTTACATCTCCGAGATCTTTCAGCTCTTCATAATATTCACCGTACATATCAAAAACGAAGACCTTTGCCGGCTCCCTGAAGTTCTTAAGTATTTTCTTCACGAAGGTTGTTTTTCCAGAGCCCGTTGTTCCTATCACAGCCATGTGCATTGAGATAACTTTATCCATGTCAAGGTAGGCTTTTACCTCGGTTCCCTGAAGCCTCCCGAGGTATGTGGGAAATCTCATGTCGTATCCCGAATGGTTCTTCAGGAGTATTGCTCTGAGCGATTTTTCCTCAACCTCCAGTATTTCAACCGGAGAGCCTGCATTCACAGGTCTGACAGGTGTTTTAAAGAGATTTCTCTCTATCTCGTATTCTCCGAGAACCTCAAACTTCGCAACCTTAAGCTCTATTCCCTCCTTCGTTCTCGCAAATACACTTGCGATCTTCCAGTCCTCCTCCTTTTTAGAAAAGACCTCAAGCAGAAACCTGCTGGCTTCTAAATCTCCCTCCTCGCTTACGTCAGAGAGGGACAAGTTTATGCTTTTTATTTCAAAGATCCTCCCGAGGAAAAAGTTCCCATCCCCCAAAGGTATCTTTATGTAGGTCTGCTCCTGAACATCTCTGAGAAGTATAACTTTTCCTTCTCTTGCGGTTTCAAGACTGACAACGAAAGCAATCGTTTTGGAAAAATCATAAGATTGGGATCTTATCTCTTCAAAAACGCCTTCCAACTCCTTTACTTTTTCGGGATCTGTGATATAAACCGCAGTTTCCAGATTTCCCTCTGGCAGTAAACCAGAGTGGGTCATGTTCGCAGAGCCTACAAGGGCTTTTTCTCCATCGGATATGATGAACTTGGCATGAAGCTTGGGATTGAGGTATATCCTTCCATTCCTTTTCTTTATAACCTTAAATACCTGAGGGTCAGTTATCCTCAGGTCTTCATAGGAGGAAGCCCTTATTACAACTTCAATCTGAACATCTTCATTAACGGAAGTGAGGAGTTCCTTCAATATCTCCCCTTTTACCCACGCCAATGATATCTTCAGGGTTTTTTCTGTCTCTGAAAAGATCTCCCTCAGTTTCCCAAGTATCTCCTCTCCCCGGAGAATGTCCATACTTAAAGTTTAATCCTCAATATTTATCTTCTTCTCAATTACATATGGTCTTTCATCCTTTGACTCGTAATAGGTTCTTATTATCAATTCCGCTATTATCCCTGTTGAGATAAGCTGAATACCTGCAAGGATTAAAAGGACACCAAGAACTAAGAGAGGTCTACCGCCTATATCTGCACCCGCAAAGAGCTTTATAAATGTGAGATAGAGCTCTATAAAAAATCCAAGCCCAAAGAGCAGAAAACCGAATCCCCCAAAGACATAGAGAGGCTTCGTTATGTACTCATTCAGGAACTTCACAAGGAAGATATCAAGGATTACTCTCACAGTTCTTCCTATACCGTACTTTGACTTTCCGTAGAGTCTCGGATGGTGTCTGACAGGTATTTCGGCTACCTTTGCTCCGAATCTCTTTGCAAGGGCAGGAAGGAATCTGTGCATATCTCCGTAAAGCCTGTATCTCTTCGCTATTTCAGATTTGTAAGCTTTCAATGTACATCCGTAATCGTGAAGCTCAACACCGGTCACCTTTGAGATTATCCAGTTAGCGATCCTTGAGGGTAGCTTTCTTGAAAGGAAGGGATCCTTTCTGTCCTTTCTCCATCCGCTTACGATGTCGTAACCTTCCTTCATTTTTTCAAGAAGCCGTGGAATATCCTCAGGATCGTTTTGAAGATCCGCATCCATCGTGATTATCACATTCCCCTTTGCGTGTTCAAAGCCCGCGTACATAGCTGCAGTCTGTCCGTAGTTCCTTCTGAAGCGAATTACTTTTACACTTTTGTCCTCTCTGGCTATATCCTTCAGGATTTCAGGTGTTCTGTCCTCGCTCCCGTCATCAACGATGATTATCTCGTATTCATCCTCCAGAGAGTCAAGAACCTTCTTAAGCTTTCTGTACAGAATCGGTATGTTTTCCTCTTCGTTGTAAGCAGGAATCACTACCGAGATCATATATACTTACCCTCACTCTGAAGGATGACCTTCACAACATCCTTACCATCTTGAATGTCCTTAACTCTATAGTCAAGAAAGTTTATCTTCCCAAGATTGTTAAGATCCACTCCCATTTCAACTATGTACCTGAGTGTATACGCCCTGTGGGGCAGTGTGTTTATAACCCTTTTATCTTTTCTGTAATATTCAAAAACTACCCTACGAGTGCTCTCTGGGAAAGAGATTACAGACCTGTCCTCCGAGGAGAGAAAGTCAAAGACAAGCGCTTCATCAAAGATCTTCATAAGTGTGTCTTTCAGCTCTTTACTCCAAAAACTTTTTAAAGTCTTTCCCTGATAATTCGTCTTCCAATCAAGCTCATACTTGGGAATGAGATCACCCGCTCCCAGAAGACCGAAAAGAGGTGAAAGGACAAGCCCTCTATCCTCTATTTCCTGCTGAACCCTCGTAGGAAGTGCCCAGAAGCTTAGCTCTTCCCAGAACTTGTTTTTGTATCTCCTCCAGACAGGTGCGAGGGGGGAGGTTTTAATCCCGAATTCCTTTATCAGCTTTGCACGAAGGGGATTTAAAAATTCAAATCTGTTTCCTTCCCTCTCTTTCCATGTTTTGGAGAGATCCCTTCTTACTATGTCCATTGAAGACTGCTTCCTGCTCCAGGGTAGCAGATAGAAGACCATACAAGTATTATAAGGTTAAGCTTATATCCTTATGGTAGAATTTCTTACCATGCCGCAGGGAAAGACTCTCAGAGATATAAATGTTCGGGGCAAAAAGGTTCTTGTAAGAGTTGATTTTAACGTTCCGATAGACGAGCAAGGAAACATAGTTGATGATACGCGTATAAGGGCAAGCCTTCCGACTATAGAGTACCTTCTTGATGCAAAGGCAAAGATAATTCTCATGTCTCATTTAGGTAGACCCAAAAACAGGGATCCCAGACACTCCCTCGCTCCCGTTGCGAAAAGACTCTCAAGGTTCATAGACAGGGAGGTCAAGCTCGCTCCCGACTGCATAGGAGAGGAAGTCAAGAAAATGGTTGATGAGCTTGAGGAGAGTGAGGTTTTACTCTTAGAGAACCTGAGATTTCATGAAGGAGAAATAAAAGGGGATGAGAGCTTTGCGAAGGAACTTGCAAGCCTTGGAGAGGTCTATGTGAGCGACGCCTTCGGAACCTGCCACAGAAAGCACGCATCGGTTTACGTGGTTCCCAAGTTTCTAAAGCCTGCGGTTATGGGATTCCTCCTTGAGAAAGAGATCAACTACTTTGAGAAGGCGATGATAAATCCTCAGAGACCTGTTGTTGCGATTCTCGGAGGGGCAAAGGTATCAACTAAGCTCGGGATAATCAAGAACCTCCTCAAGAGAGTAGACAAGCTCTTTATCGGCGGAGCGATGGCTTTCACCTTCATAAAGGCTATGGGCTACCGTGTAGGAAGTTCTCTCGTTGAGGAAGATCTGATACCCACAGCCCTTGACATTCTTGATGTTGCAAAGAAGCTAGATGTGAAGCTATACCTTCCTGTGGACTTTGTGATAGGTCAGGAGGTCTCTGATAACACACCAACAAGGGTGGTTCCCTGGCAGGAGATACCCGACGGGTGGAAAGGTCTTGATATAGGGCACGTGTCCATAGAGCTTTTGAAGGAGATCATTGCGGATGCCCAGACTATAATCTGGAACGGTCCTATGGGTGTCTTTGAGCTTGACAGGTTCAAGAACGGAACCTTTGAAACCGCAAAGATGGTTGCGGAGTCTTCCGCTCTTACGATAGCGGGCGGAGGAGACACAGACCACGCGATACACAAAGCGGGTGTTTACAATGCTATAGACTTTGTTTCAACGGGCGGAGGAGCTTTTCTTGAGCTCCTTGAAGGGAACACCCTACCGTGTCTGGAAGTGCTTGACGATAGGGAGTAACCATGAAGTTAGATGAGTTCGTTCAGGTTGCCAAAGAAGCTTCTCTCATAGGTGGGATAGTTCTTAGAGAGAACTTTCGGAAAGTGAAAGATGAAAACATAGAGGAAAAGGCGGAGAAAGACTTTGTGAGCTATGTAGACAAAACCTCTGAGGAAAGGATAAGGGATTTTCTTTCAAAGAAATTTCCCGATCATAGAATTGTAGGCGAGGAAGAGGGAGGAGAAGAAGACGGAGAATTTGTCTGGTTTATAGATCCTCTGGACGGAACAAAGAACTATATTGCGGGCTTTCCCATATTCGGTGTTTCGGTAGGTCTTTCATACAAAGGAGAGCCAATAGCAGGAGCGGTTTACCTGCCTGCTTTTGATTCTCTCTACTGGGCTGGTAAGGGTATGGGTGCGTTCAAAAACGGGAAGCCCATAAGAGTGAGCTCCACTTCTGAAGTGAAGTATTCAGTTGTAGCTTATGGATTTCCCTCAAGAGCGAAGAGAGAGTTAGATACTTACTGGTATATCTTTAAGGAGATATTTGATAAGGTCGCGGCTATGAGAAGACCGGGTGCTGCTGCCATTGATCTGTGCTTTGTGGCTGAAGGAATCTTTGAGGGACTTATAGAGTTTGAACTCCATTCGTGGGACATAAACGCAGGAATTGTTATACTAAAGGAAGCGGGAGGAGAATATCAGGTGATTGAAAGTGGTCGCAAGAAAGACATAATTGCCTCTAACGGAAAAATTCAGGAATTCCTTGAGGGAGTGGTAGGTAGGTACCTGCGGGAGGTATGAGTTGAAGATACTTGTTCCCGTCGACTTTTCAGATATAACAAATGTCGTTCTAAGGGTTGTGAGAACCATTGCCAAAACTCACAGCGGTGAAGTTGTTCTGCTGAATGCGGTATCTCCTGCAATCTACATACCCTATCCGTCGGGTCTGAGCGTTGATGTGATTGATGTAAAGATCCTTCAGGAGATTGAAGAGAATAAAAAAAAGGAAGCAGAAGAAAGGCTGAAGGGTTTACTGGAGTTCCTGAAACCGCTAAACACAAGAATAGTTGTAGATGTAGGCGATCCAAGAGATCTGATACTGGATGTAGAGGAGAAGGAAAATCCTGATCTATTGGTAATAGGAAGCCACAAGAAAGGATTGGTTGAAAAAATATTGATAGGTTCAACAGCTGAGAAGATAGTCAAGCACTGCCTGAAACCTATACTGGTGATAAAGGGTTTTGAACCGACCTTCACGAAGAAGGTTCTGATAGCCTACGACTTCTCAAAAACCGCAGAAAAAACGATAGACTATGCTTTGAGTTTTCTGAAACCTTTTAAGGTGATGGTTGAAATCCTTCACATTGAAGAACCTATAGACATACCTCTGGTTGAAAGGATAGGAGAAGCTATATATGAAAAGTACAAGGAGGAAAAGAGGAAGTATATGGAAAGGATAAAGGAGAGGTTTGAGGAAGAAGGTTTTGAAGTAACAACAAACATTGTGAGCGGAAAAGACCCTGCGGACGAAATCGTCAGATACATTCAGAGGGATGAAGATATTGAGCTCCTGATCATGGGAAGCAGAGGACTCTCAGGTCTTAAAAGGATACTTCTCGGAAGTACCTCTACGGAGGTTTTCAGAAAGGTTGAGATACCTATACTGATATACAAGGAAGGCAACCAGTGATGAGAATCTTGTTTCTCTTAAGTATTTTCGTGGGATTTTCCTTTGCAAACTACTACTTTGACTACCTAATGTGTAGATACCTTGCGGGAAAGCCAAAGGAGGCTGAACTTTACTGCTTGCAAGCGATTGAGGAAAAGCCCACACCCTCACTCTACATGGATACCATACGATTGGAAATGGTTCTCAGGAATACGGAGAAGGCACTCTCCCTTGCGAGGGAATATCTGAAAAAGTATCCAGACAGGGAAGAACCATACATAGCCCTTTACAGTATCTACAGACTCAAAGGTGATAAAGAAAGGGCTATTAAAGTTCTTGAAAGAGCTTACAGAAGGTTCCCAAACAACAAAGAGATCCTCATATTCCTCGCTGACGAGTACATAAAGTCAAAGAGGATAAACAGGGCGAAGGAGGTACTTCAGAAGTTTGCCCAGCAAAGTCCTAACAACCCGTTTCCCTACTATCTTCTTGGACAGATCTATCTGAGCGAGGGCAAGATTAACAAAGCTATTGAGTATCTCCAGAAAGCACTTGACATCAAGAAAACCTTTGAAGCGGCTTTTGTGACCCTCGGGAAGATATACGAAAGGAACGAGAAGTACAGCGAGGCTGAAAAACTTTACAAGGAGATACTTAAGGAAGATCCTAACAACAAGATTGCTCTGGAAAAGCTCGCCCAGCTTTACTTGGCTACCGGAAGAATTGAAGAATCAAAGGAGCTTTACAAAAAACTTTACAGCATGTATCCCTCAAACTACCAGTACAAGCATCAGTACGCGGTAGCGTTGTTGCGGTCCGGAGATTTCCAAAAGGCAAGAGAGATTCTAAAGGACCTGTACAGACAGCATCCCGAAGATCCGAACATATCCTATTCTTATGCTCTCTCCCTTGAATTCACAGATGAGCTTGAAAAGGCGAAGGAGATTTATGAAAAGCTTTACAAGCTTGTTCCCAACAATCAGAGGATAATTGAGAGACTCGCTAACGTTTACATAGCTCTTGGAAAGCACAGCAGCGCTGAGGAACTCATTGAGAAGGGTCTGTTTTTGAATCCTGCAAACATAAAACTCTACATGCTCAAAGCGAACCTCTATATGGAGAAAAAGGAATACGAAAAAGCAGTTCAGATGCTTGATAAAGTCATCTCCATCAACCCTAAGGAATATAGGGCTTATTTCCTTAAAGCCATAGCCCTTGATTATCTCGGCAAAGTAATTGAAGCGGAACAGAACTTAAGAAAAGCCATAAAACTGAATCCTCAGGATCCTGATCTTTACAACCATCTCGGCTACTCCTTGCTCCTCTGGTATGGGAGTGCACGGATAGATGAAGCAGAGGAACTTATAAGAAAAGCTCTCTCTGCGGATCCAAAGAACCCTGCTTACATAGACAGCATGGGATGGGTTTATTACCTGAAGGGTGAGTACGAGAAAGCTATCCAGTATCTGCTTGATGCTCTCAGGAAAGCGTATGATGATCCGGTGGTTAATGAACATGTGGGAGATGTTCTTTTGAAGATGGGATACAAGGAATCCGCCAGAATATACTATGAAAGTGCTCTGGAGCTTTTGAAAGAGGGAAAGCAGGGGGAAAAAGGGCAGGAGGAGCGCCTCCTTGAAAAGCTTAAGAAACTGTAAGATAATAGTTTTATGAAACGAGATTTTATTGATCTATGGAATCTTGACCCTGAAGAAGGTTGGTACATAATAAGGAGAACAAAAGAAATAAAGGAAAGGAAAGATAAAATAGGCAGAGTTCTTGAAGGAAAAAGCGTCGCCATGCTATTTACAAAACCTTCCACACGAACAAGAGTCTCTTTTGAGGTCGCGATAAACGATCTTGGAGGGAACTCCATATTCCTTCAGGAGAGTCATCTTCAGCTTTCAAGAGGAGAGGATGTAAAAGATACCGCAAGAACGCTCTCAAAATACATAGACTGTGTTATCGTCAGAAATCATTCTCACACGTGGCTTGAGGAGTTTTCCAAATGGGCGGAAGTGCCTGTGATAAACGCCCTTACGGACAAATCCCATCCCTGTCAGCTTTTGAGTGATGTCTTTACCCTGTACGAAAGATTCGGAGAGGACATCAAGAACATAAAGATAGCCTATGTAGGGGATGGAAATAACGTGTGTAACACGTGGCTTGTTGCTGCGGGTCTGTTCGGTCTGAACCTCTTTGTAGCGACTCCAGAAAGCTACGGACCTGACAGCTACTACCTTCAGGCTGGATTGGATCTCTCAAATTTCACGGGAGGAAATGTTTACCTCACCACAAATCCTGTTGAAGCGGTCAGGGATGCTGATGTGGTTTACACGGATGTGTGGTTCAGTATGGGAGATCAGAAGAATGAAGAGAAGTTTCAAGCTCTAAAACCCTTTCAGGTAAATGATGAGCTTTTGTCCCATGCCAAGGATAGCGTCCTTGTCATGCACTGTCTCCCTGCCAAGAAAGGAGAGGAGATAACCGAGGAGGTATTTGAAAAACACGCAGATTTTATATTCATGCAAGCGGAGAACAGATTACATGCCCAGAAGGTTCTCTTAGAGTTCTTGTTTACTCAACAGTAACGGTCTTTGCAAGGTTTCTGGGCTGATCAACATCAAGTCCGAGTTTACTCGCTATATAGTAAGCTATGAGCTGAAGGGGAATAACCGTTACGAAGGGTGTCAGGTCTTCCTCCACTGGAGGTACAGAGATGAATTCGTTTGAGACCTTTTCAAGCTTTTCATCTTTTTCAAAACCCACGCTTATAACCTCACCTTTTCTCGTCCGCACCTCCTCTATGTTTGACAGCGTTTTTTCATAAACTCTATCCTGAGGAGCGATAACCACAACGGGCATGTTCTCATCTATAAGAGCTATGGGACCGTGTTTCATCTCTCCTGCAGGGTAACCTTCCGCGTGGATATAGGATATCTCCTTCAGCTTCAGGGCTCCTTCAAGGGCTATAGGAAAGCTGAGATACCTTCCGAGGTAAAGGAAATCCTTCTTCTTCATATACTTTTCCGCTATCTTCTCAATGTCTTCAGCCTTCTCAAGAGCTCCTTCAATCTTCGTAGGAACTTTAGTTAACTCGTTCATAAGTCTGTCCTTTTCCCTGTGTTCTGAAGAAGCAAGATAGTAGAGAGCAGCAAGCTGGGCGGTGAACGTCTTTGTTGCAGCAACACCGATTTCAGGACCAGCGTGGGTGTGAAGCGCGTAATCCGATTCTCTGTCTATTGAACTTCCTACAACATTCACTATCGCTAAGGTCTTGGCTCCTCTTTCCTTTGCAAAATTCATAGCGAACTTGGTATCTATCGTCTCTCCCGACTGAGAAATACCTATTATCAAGTCATCTCTTGATATGGGAAAGTCAGCGTATCTGAACTCAGAAGCGTAAACAACCTCAGTTGGAACTTCCGCATACTTTTCAATCCAGAACTTACCTATCAGACCGGCATGGTACGAAGTTCCACAGGCTATTATAAGGATACGCCTGAAGTCTCTCAGAGAAAAGGGAATGGAATCTCCTTCGGATATCAAACCTCTTATCGTATCACCGACAGCCTTCGGCTGTTCGTATATCTCCTTCAGCATGAAGTGTTTGAAACCTGCCTTTTCAGCGGAGATGATATCCCACGGAACTATCGTTATCTCCTTCGTAACTGGGTTTCCGTTGAAATCGTATATGTTTACTCCTGCGGGCGTTACATCTGCCAGCTCACCATCACTGAGAGTTATCACATTACGTGTGTATGGCAGAATTGCAGGGATATCGGAGGCAATGAAGTTCTCTCCCTCACCTATTCCGATAACGAGGGGGCTTCCCTGCTTCACACCGATTATCCTGTTCGGTTCGTGCAGAGTTATAACAGCAAAGGCAAAGGCACCTTTAAGCTTATTTACTACCCTGAGGACTGCTTCAAAGAGGTCTCCTTCATAGTTTTTCGCTAT
Organism: uncultured Aquifex sp.; assembly: GCA_964590265.1. Lineage (GTDB taxonomy): Bacteria > Aquificota > Aquificia > Aquificales > Aquificaceae > Hydrogenivirga. Next base: position 19,768 of record CAZPVY010000003.1, read on the forward strand.
CAGATGAGCTATAACCTCGGTATCCGTATCCGACCTGAACTTGACTCCCGCCTGCTGGAGTTCCCTTCTCAGCTCCATATAGTTTTCCACTATTCCGTTGTGAACTACCGCAAACTCGTTCTTCTCGTCTGTATGAGGATGAGCGTTCTCCGTTGAAGGTTCTCCGTGAGTAGCCCACCTTGTGTGACCTATACCCGTTTTGCCTTTATAGGGTTTTCCCCACAGACTCCTTACAAGCTCCCTTATCTTACCCACCTTCTTTTCAACTATCAGTCTCTTATCTTCAATCAAAGCTATACCAGCAGAATCGTAACCTCTGTACTCAAGTCTCTCAAGCCCTCCGAGGATAAGAGGCAGGGCTTCCTCCTTGCCTGTATAACCGATGATTCCGCACATGGGCTTTATTCTACCCCAGCCTTCCAACAGACATTATGTAAACCGGCTCTTCATTAACTCTTGCACCGACGATGCTTTTAATTTCCTCATCGTAAAAAGCACCTATCACCACGGTTCCGAGCCCCAGAGCGGTAGCCTGCAGGTATATATTCTGCCCTACATGACCCAACTCACTAAACGCGTATCTTATGCCTCTTCCTCCGTACTTAACTGTTGTTCTTTCAAAAACGGCGAATATCAGCACTATAAGAGATGCAGTAAGTATCTGTTCCTGATGGAGTCCTGCCCTGTATATCTCCCTTGAGAAGTCCCCTTTTTTTACATCAAGAAGGAAATGCCCAGTAGGATCATACCTATATATTCCCGTTTCAAGACCCGTAACATTGGTGGAGTGAATATATATCTCAAGAGGGTACAGGGCTCCCGCAGACGGTGCTGTTCTGAAACCAGAAGGGTGTGTTATACCCTGTGCAGACCATAGGAGCTGAGAAACTTCCTCAAGGGTCAGAGGTTCTTTCGGATACTTCCTAACAGATCTCCTCCTGAGCAGTACTTCCTCAATACTCATCTCTCCCCTGTATTTCGGCTCTGGAAGTTTAAGCGTCATAAGTTAAAGATACTTCTGGGCTAAAATATTTACCATGTTATGGCAAAAAAGTGCTAAAGAGATAGTTGAACTGATAAGAAGCGGAGAAGTCAAAACCTCCGAGGTCGTTGAGTCTTTCATAAACAGGTTTGAAGAAACAGAAGAAAAGGTAAAAGCGTATATAACACCCCTCTTTGAAAAAGCTCTTGATAGGGCAAAGGAGCTTGATGAAAAACAGCCAGAGGGTAAGCTCTTCGGACTTCCGATAGCGATAAAGGACAACATAGTGATAAAAGGAGAGAGAACTACCTGTGCATCTAAGATACTTGAGAACTTTATATCTCCCTATGACGCGACAGTTATAGAGAAACTTAAAAGAGAAAATGCCCTGTTTGTTGGCAAGACAAACATGGATGAGTTTGCTATGGGTTCTTCAACCGAGCACTCTGCTTTTTTTCCCACAAAGAACCCTTGGGATACTGAGAGGGTACCCGGAGGCTCTTCGGGAGGCTCAGCAGCTACTGTCTCGGTTATGTCCGCTCCTGTATCTCTCGGCTCAGACACTGGAGGATCAATTCGACAGCCTGCCTCTTTCTGTGGAGTTATCGGTATAAAGCCGACCTACGGCAGAGTTTCAAGATACGGTCTCGTGGCGTTTGCCTCTTCCCTTGATCAGATAGGTGCCTTTGCAAGAAGAACAGAGGATATTGCTCTTATCCTTGAGGTAATCAGCGGACATGATCCAAAGGATTCCACATCGGTGAAAGCTCCAGTTCCGAGCTTTCAGGAGGAGATGAAGAAAGACATCAAAGGTCTAAAGATAGGACTTCCTAAAGAGTTCTTTGAATTTGATGTCCAGAAGGAAGTTAAGGAAAGCTTTGATAAATTCATAAAAGAGCTTGAAAACCTCGGATGCGTAGCCCAGGAGGTATCTCTTCCCCACGTGAAGTATGCAATACCTGCCTACTACATAATCGCCCCTTCCGAGGCTTCGTCTAACCTTGCGAGATACGACGGAGTGAGATACGGGTACAGGACAGAGATCTGCGGTGATCTCCTTGAGATGTACTCAAAGACCAGAGACGAGGGCTTCGGAGCGGAGGTGAAGAGAAGAATAATGCTGGGAACCTTTGCCCTCTCCGCAGGGTATTACGATGCCTACTACCTGAAAGCTATGAAGGTCAGGAAGCTGATCTACGATGACTTTATGAAAGCCTTTGAAAAGGTAGATGTGATAGCGAGTCCTACAACACCCAGCCTGCCTTTCAAATTGGGAGAGAGGCTTGATAACCCGATAGAGATGTATCTTTCTGATGTTCTCACCGTCCCTGTAAATCTTGCAGGTCTTCCGGGAATTTCAATACCTATAGGCTGGGTGGGCAACCTTCCCGTGGGTGGACAGCTTATAGGAAAACCGTGGGATGAAGCAACACTTCTAAGGATCTCCTATGCCTGGGAGCAAGTCTTCAAACACTATGAAAAGATACCTTCACCATGAGGATTCTCTCTTTAGACACTTCTTTTTCCTTCTTCAACTTTTCCGTGATTGAGGACGGTGAGGTAAAGCTCATTCACTACATAGATTCAGACAGAAAAACCCTTGAGAATCTGCCGAAGGTGTTTGCGGATCTTTGTATCAGACCCGAGGACTACGATGCCTTTGCAGTTTCAATCGGAGTCGGGTATCTGACCTCCCTCAGGATAGGCGTGACCTTTATGAAAACCACAGCATACACCCTGAAAAAGCCGATAGTCTCTTATGAAAATCTTTATCTCATGGGCAGATACACTCCCACCCCTTTTCCGAAAATCCCCTATCTCAGAGTCAGCACGAACCTCTTTTATAGGATCATTGATGAAGGTAACATTTCGGAAGTCAGGGTGCACACTGGAGAGGAATTAAAAGGAACTGGCATAAGTCTTGAGAAGTTTAGGGAAGATGTTCTCGGAGAGAGCTGTTTTTTTCATCCCTTCTTTCCCTTCTCAGCTTACGGAGGCATTTACGCTCACGAGTTTTTGAAGGAAAAACCCGAAGGAGAGAATGTATTTGAAATACAGCCCCTTTACCTCAAACCTCCCGTTTAGGTTATCTCTTCATCTTCCTCTATCTTTTTTGTCTTATCAGTTCCAATCTGAACAGGTTTCTGAGGCTCAGATCTTGTAAACAGAAGGGTAAAACAGAAGATATTTAATCCCAAAATCATTCCCCAGGAAAGAAACATGAAGAGAAAAGCATCCCCATCCATGCTTCAATTGTATCTCACCACTCTTACTCTTTCCAGAGTAATCAATCCTCCCTTCACCACATCACCTATTTTTGGAAGGACTTTGTTTATATTCTCTTCACAGTCTATTATCTCAATCACTATGGGAAGATCCGATGAAAGCTTAAGTATCCTCTGCTCATGTAAAACCGAAGACTTCCCGTATCCAAGAACTCCTCTAAAAACCGTAACGCCGGCTATTCCCTTCTCTCTGCAAAGCTCGGTTATGTATTTGTAAAGAGGTTTCCCTTCGTATCTATCGTCCTCCCCTATAAATATCCTCACAAGAACCGCCGTTTCGCACTTCATAACACTCTCCCTATGTTGTATCCGACAACTGTCATGAATATACCAAGACCGTTTGTTCCAAGAACATAGAGGAAGAACTTTACCAGTTCACCGTTAAACAGGAGATTGAAGCTCTCGTAGGAAAACGTTGAGAAGGTCGTCAAACCTCCTAAAAAACCCGTAATCAGCAGTGCGCGCACCTCCGGAGACAGAGTCAGTCTCTCAACGAGATAAGAGAAGGCAACGCCTATTAAAAAAGCTCCGACGATGTTCACCGCAAGAGTCCCGATCGGGAAGTCTATTCCGGCTTTTTTCTGAATTAGCTTTGATATAAGGAATCTCAGGACAGAGCCAACCGCACCGCCGACTGCAATTGCAAGAACTATCGCCATACATCAACCCTCTCTATACTGATGAGACCTCTTTTCAGATACCTTCCCAGCTCCTCTATAGCCTCCCGGGCTTTCTCCTCTTCTTCAACAAACTCTATGACAACAGGAAGGTCGTATGATAAAGACTCAATACCCTCATAATGGTATTCTCCAGTTGTCCCGTAGCCGAGGATAGCTTTCAGAACCGTTGCACCATATACACCTTTATCTTTCAGAACCTCAAGGAGTTTCCTGTAAAGAGTCTCTCCCTCAAACTCTTCTCCTTCCCGCAGAAAGACCCTAACAAGGACAGCCATTGAGGTATTTATTTTAAAATTATTGAGCTATGAGAGAAGATATCGTGCTTGAAGTAAACGGAAAGAGGGTGAGACTTAAAGATTTCCCGATGAGGGCACTGAAGGGAACGATTCTCGGCTTTATAAAAAGCCTAAACTTGGAAGATCAGCCGAGGGAGATAAAGATTGAGATAAAGGTTGATGAAAAGGATAGCGGAGATTGTTGAGTTTGAAGTTTCTCTGGAAGAAGAAGGAAAAAGACTTGATGTATTTCTCAGCACCGCTTACCCGGAATTTTCAAGAAACTATATAAAGAAACTGATTGAAGAAGGATACGTTTATGTAGGTGATAATCAGAAGAAACCCTCCTATAAAGTTAAAGCGGGGGATACCATTCAGTTACTTATTCCCCAGCCTGAGGTCCTTGAAGTTAAACCTGAGAACATCCCCATAGACATAGTTTATGAGGATAGAGATATAGCAGTTGTAATAAAGCCCTGCGGGCTTGTTGTTCATCCTTCTCCCGGATATACTTCAGGGACGCTCGTAAACGCCCTCCTCTACCACATCAAAGATCTATCCTCTATAGGAGGAGTTGAAAGACCCGGAATTGTTCACAGACTTGATAAAGAAACCGCAGGTTTGATGGTTATCGCAAAGAACGATACAGCTCACAGAGATCTTGTCCAGCAGTTCGCTGACAGAAAGACAGATAAACTGTACAGAGTTCTTGTGAAAGGAAAAGTCAAACAAGATCATGGGATGATTGAGCTACCGATAGGCAGACATCCTGTCCACCGAAAGAAGTTTTCCACATTCTCGGAGAGTGCGAAACCTGCTAAGAGCGAATTCTGGGTACTTGAGAGGTTTGAGAAACTTGAGATAACGCTCCTCAAGGTAAAGATATACACGGGTAGAACTCATCAGATAAGGGTTCACCTCTCCTCTTTAGGCTATCCTGTGCTCGGGGACACAACTTATGGCTTCAAAAGAAGTTCCATTCCGAAAGAAGTTCTTGAGCTTATAGATGGGTGCAACATGCTGATTGCATACAGGCTCGGATTGCACCATCCAAGGACTAAAGAGTGGCTTGAGTTTGAAATTGAAGACCCTCAGCCATTCAGAATCGCTCTAAGAAAGATAAAAGAATTAAATAGTTCCCTTGGTTGAGGGAATCTCTCCTCCGATTATCTGAACAGCTTCTCTTAATGTTAGCGCGAAGGATTTAAAACACGCCTCCGCAACATGGTGAAGTATCTTACCCTCAATAACCTTTATGTGGAGGGTGCTTTTGCTTTCAAGGGCAAAGCCTTTAAAGAACTCCCATATAAGCTCAAAGTCAAAGTCTGTTATCTTTCCTTTCAGTCCTCTGTCTTCGTAAAAAAAGAGACCTCTTCCTGAAAAATCAATAGCTGATAGAACGAGAGCTTCATCCATAGGAACCACAGAGTCTCCATATCTCCTTATCCCCTTTTTATCTCCCATAGCTTTCAGAAAAACCTGCCCGAGAACTATCCCGCAGTCCTCAACCGTATGGTGATAGGAGACATGAACGTCTCCCTCAGCTTCAACCTTGAGATCAAATCTCCCGTGTCTTGCGAAGCTCTCAAGCATATGAGTGAGGAAACCTATGGGTGTGTTTACTTCGTAATTTCCCGTTCCGTCAAGATTTATGTAAATCTCTATCTTTGTTTCTCTTGTTTCTCGAAAAATCTGAGCTTCTCTCATATCTGAATGGTAGGCGCGGGCGGACTCGAACCGCCGACCTCTGGCGTGTCGGGCCAGCGCTCTCCCTACTGAGCTACGCGCCTTGACTTAAAAATTATCTTCCAAATCGCTGTTTGAGTCAAGTATACTAAAACCATGCTCAACATCACGTTAGCCCAGATAAACCCGGTAGTTGGTGATATAGAAGGGAATCTGAAAAAAATAGAGGAAGTGCTGAAGGAGGTGGAAAAAGATTCCCACCTTGTCATCTTCCCTGAACTCGCTCTGAGCGGATATTTTCCCGAAGACCTTCTCCTGAGGCTGGACTTCCTGAAAGAATGTGCTGATGCGGTAGAGAAGTTAAAGAGGAAAACTAGAGAACTTAATACAGTTGTCGTTGTCGGAACACCTTACTACACAAAGGATCTTTACAACAGCCTTGTGGTTCTGTATAGGGGAGAGGTGCTTGGAGTTTATCACAAAAGCAGGCTTCCTAATTACAGCGTTTTTGATGAAAAGAGGTATTTTAGAGAAGGTGACCAGCCCCTTCTTATTGAAGTAAATCAATGCAGGATAGGTTTTTCAATCTGTGAGGACATATGGTATCCCGATGGAACGGAGAGATACTCCGTATTATCGGGTGCAGAGCTGATAGTTAATATAAACGCATCTCCATACCATATAGGCAAGCACCCCTTCAGAGAAGGGTTTGTAAGAGCAAGAGCTGAGGATAACATCTGCTACGTTGTCTACTCAAACCTTGTAGGGGGACACGATGAACTCGTCTTTGACGGAAGGAGTATGGTGGTAGATCCTCTCGGAAGGGTAATAGCGAGGGCTAAAGCCTTTGAAGAGGATATCCTTACGCTCTCCTTAGATATAAGCATGGTGAGGAAAAGAAGGCTCCTTGATCTCAGGTGGAGAAATGCAAGCATGGAGATAGAGCCTGCTCCTGTAAGAGCCAGGGTTAAACTTCCTCCAAAGGGCTACATAGAACCAATGCTCAAGAGAAGTCCTGAGGGAGATGAGGAGATATACAGTGCTCTTGTTCTAGGAACAAGGGATTACATAAGAAAGAACGGATTTGAGAAAGCGGTCATAGGGCTCTCTGGGGGTATGGACTCATCGCTTACAGCATGCATAGCAGCTGATGCAATAGGAAAGGATAACGTCCTCGGCGTTTTTATGCCCTCACGTTTCTCCTCCAAAGAGAGTTTTGAGGATGCTAAAGCACTTGCGGAAAATCTTGGAATTGAGTTTCGCACGATTTCTATAGACGAGGTTTTCACGTCCTATATAAAGGAGTTAGTTTTTGCTTTCGGAGAACTCAAGTTTGACGCAGCGGACGAAAATGTTCAGGCGAGGATAAGGGCAAACATTCTCTTTTACATATCTAACAAGTTCGGACATATCGTTCTCTCAACCTCCAATAAAAGCGAATCCGCTACAGGGTACACCACAATTTATGGCGATATGTCAGGAGGCTTTGCACCTTTAAAGGACGTTTACAAGACAACGATATACAGACTCGGAAAGTACAGAAACTCAATAAGTCCCGTTATACCTGAAAGGGTTTTTAATAAACCTCCTTCTGCGGAACTCAAACCCGAACAGACTGATCAGGACACACTCCCTCCCTATGAGGTGCTTGATCCAATATTGAAGATGTATATAGAGGAGAACATGTCCGTTGAAGAGATCGTATCTCACGGGTTTGATCGGGGAACTGTAGCAAAGGTGGTGGAGATGATAAGGAGAGCGGAATACAAGAGGAAGCAGGCACCGATAGGCATAAAGATAACTCCCAGGGCTTTTGGAAAAGACTGGCGAATGCCAGTGATTAATAAATACAAGTTTTAGGATGCTTAATCCACAGCAGGAAAAGGTAGTAAAACATTACGGAAAGCCTCTGCTTGTGGTTGCAGGGGCTGGTTCTGGAAAGACAAAAACCTTAGCTCATAAGGTTGAGTATATACTTAGCGAACTCGGAATTCCTGAGGGAAACATACTCTGTATAACCTTTACCAACAAAGCAGCGAGGGAGATAGGAGAGCGTGTTTTGAAGGTTACGGGAAAGGAACTTTCCTGGGTCGGAACCTTTCACTCGGTAGCCTGCAGAATTCTCAGGAGCAAGGCAAAGCTGAGCTTTTCAATAGCGGATGAGTCGGATACGAAGAGCATACTGAAAGGTTTGATGAAAACATTTGGGATCTCTCAGGAGGACTATGACAAGGTCAGAAGAATGATCTCAAGGGTAAAGGAAGATCTCGGAGAGATAAGATCTCAGGAACTCAGGGAGCTATTTGAAGCCTATCAGCAGACGCTCAGGGAAAACGGACTCTTTGACTTCGGAGATCTGATGTATGAGCTATACAGAATCTTGCTCAAAGATGAGACCCTCAGGGAGATACTGAAAAAACAGTTCAGGTTTATACTCGTAGATGAATATCAGGACACGAACACGGTTCAGTATGAAATCCTCAAACTCCTTACAGATAGAGATATATGCGTAGTCGGAGATCCAAACCAGTGCATTTACGAGTGGCGCTTTGCGAGACCCGATAACATCATCAGGTTCATTGAGGATTTCAACCCCGACATAATCAAGCTGGAAACCAATTACAGATCAAAGGGATATATACTTTCGGTAGCAAACTCCGTTCTCAGAAAGAGCAAAGCCCAGTGGAGGGACCTCATACCTACGCTTACTCCTGCCAAAGACATGGGAGAGAAACCTCTTGTAAGAAGGTTTGAAAATCAGCAGGAAGAGGCTATATGGATAGGAAATGAGATCAAAGAGCTCCTGAAAACCTACGAACCTAAGGATATAGCCATTCTCGTGAGAGTATCTTACATTACAGACGTCCTTGAGAGTACCTTATTCAAGATGGGAATTCCCTACCGCGTTGTGGGAACTGTGCGATTTTACGAAAGGGTAGAGATAAAGAATCTCCTTTACTTCCTGCGTTTTCTCTTGAATCCTTCAGATGAGCTTGCCCTGAGCAGAGTTATCACCTACTTTACCGAAGGTCTCGGCTCAAAAACCCTTGAAAAGGTCAGGGAGTTCTTTAAAGGAAGCTGGATAGACGCTTTAAAAGAAACAGCAAGAGTCATCAATCCATCAAAAAGCAAAGTGATTTTGCAATTTCTTGAGCTTTACGGACAGCTTGAAAGTGAGAAGGAATACTACCCGTCCGTACTGAAGAGACTCTTAAGAGAAACTCCCTATCTTGATATACTTCAGAGAAAACACGGCAAAGACTTTGAGGAAAGGCTTGAAAACATAAAGGAACTCATCAGAACGGCAGAAGACAGTTACAGGGAAGGTGTTTCCCTTGAGGAGTTCTTGAGCGAGGCATTCCTTGTGTCATCGGAAGAGGAAGAAGATAACTGTGTGAGTGTGATGACCATACACTCCGCAAAAGGGCTTGAGTTCTCAGTTGTCTTCCTGCCAAGAGTTGAAGAGGAGATTCTCCCCCACAGATCGGCTTTAGAGGATGAGACTGAGCTTGAAGAGGAAAGGAGACTGTTTTACGTGGCAATAACGAGGGCGAAGGAGAAGCTATTCCTTTCCTACACGAGAGCTAAGGAAAGAAGACCGAGCAGGTTTCTTTCCGATATACCCAAGAACTTACTAAATCTTGAGCACTTCAAAAAGAGAAAACCGAAGGTTTCTTACAGCATTGAACTGAAACCTAACAGGAAGGTCAGAGAAGGTGTGCTTGTTAATCACAAAGTTTTCGGCATTGGAAAGGTGCTGAATGTGGATGGAGAAAGAGCTAAGGTAGACTTCAGGGGCAACGTAAAAACGATACACACCTCCTTCTTAGAGGTGCTTGATTAAGACATCCCGAGTAGATCCTTAATGTGATATATCATATTTTCCTTAACGAAAGTAGCTTTCCTGAGCCTTCTCTTCCTGTCGGGACTCTTCTTGGTGTTGTAGTGAGAGCCTCCAGACTTCCACCTCTTTATCTTACCCGCTGCGGTAACCCTGAACCTCTTCTTTGCGGATCTGTTAGTCTTGAGCTTTGGTCTCTTCGCCATATCTTACCTCCGAATCTAAATATTATAGCAATTATTTTTTTCTTTTGGGGGCTAAGGTAAACACCAGAAACGGTCCCTCTTTCTTCGGCTGAACCTCAACCTCACTTATGTCCTGAAGCTCCTCAAATATCCTCTTAAAGAGCCTATCTCCAAGCTCTGGATGAACATTTTCCCTTCCTCTAAACCTTATCCTTACCCTCACCTTATCGCCGTCTTCAAGGAATTCCCTCATGTGTTTGAGCTTCACCTTCAGATCGTGCTCATCAATCCTTACCTTCATTCTGATGTCTTTCACCTCTATCGCATGTTCCTTTTGTTTTTTTCTCGCTTCTCTTTCCTTCTTCTTCAGTTCATATTTGAACTTCCCGTAGTCCATTATCTTGCAAACGGGAGGCTTAGCCTGAGGAGCTATCTCTACAAGGTCAAGCCCTTTCTCTTCTGCAATGCTGAGGGCTTCACTCAAAGGAACTATGCCTATCTGCTTTCCGGTCTCGTCAATCAGCCTGACCTCCTTCGCTCTTATCTGCCTGTTTACTCTGTAGTCATGAACCTTACTCATCCAGCCTCCTTAAAAAGGATAATCGTTGAAATCAAAAAATTTATCAGCAGAACAAAAGTTGAAAGGTAAGAAATCCTTCTGAACTTAACTCTCTCGGGTGAATTGTATAAGTAGCTTTCAATGCTTCCCAGCTTTCTCTTATAGTTTTTAAGCCACATAGATATAGCCACGTTCAGCAGAAGTCCTGTTAGCAGTATAATCCCAAACCATTTTTGGCTCAATATAAGATACACCAACAGCAGGAAAAAAGCAATCCTGTAAAAACGCCAGAGTATCCTCCCGTAAAATCTTCCTGAGATATCTTTGTTCTCCTCAGTTCTGAGGAGGACAGGGGCGACCACAGAGACTATCAGAAAAAGAGAACCAGAGTATAGGGAGAGAAGGACTACCTCCATGCTCGTTTCTTTTTCCTGAGCTGGGTTCTCAGAACTCGGAAGATAAAACCGGAGAGGAAAAGAACCGTTATAAGACCGATTATCGCAAGTATCAGAATGTACTTCATATCACCTTCTCGGCGTGTCTGGAGGCATGGCACTGGATGTTTACAGCTACGGGAAGAGAGGCTATGTGACATGGATACATCTCAACTTTCACATCCACGGCGGTGACCGTTCCTCCGAATCCCATAGGTCCGAGTCCGAGTTTGTTTATATCCTCAATCAGCTCTTCCTCAACTTTTGCTATCAGAGGGTCTGAGTGCCTCTCGCCATGAGGTCTCAGTAGTGCCTTTTTCGCAAGGTATGCACAGTACTCAAAGTTCCCGCCTATTCCAACTCCTACTGTAAGGGGAGGGCATGCGTTCGGTCCCGCGTTCTTAACAGTCTCAAGGATAAACCTCTTTACACCATCCCAGCCGTCTGCAGGTTTGAGCATTGCGAGTCTTGATGTGTTTTCAGAACCCGCACCTTTGGGTGCCACCGTTATCTTTATCCTGTCTCCCGGAACAACCTCACAGTGAATTATAGCAGGTGTGTTATCCCCTGTGTTTTTCCTTTCAAAGAGAGGATCCCAGACCATAGAAGCCCTCAGAAGACCTTCTTTGGTTGCTTGCCTTACACCTTCATTCACTGCATCCTCAAGGCTTCCCCCCTCTATCACAACATCCTGACCAATTTCAAGAAAAACAACCGTTACCCCGGTATCCTGACAGTAGGGCATCTGTTCCTGAAGAGCGATCTGGGTATTTAAAAGTATCTGCTCCAGAACCTCCTTTCCGAGAGGAGACTCTTCCTTTTTCAGGACTTCCCTGAAGAGAGATACAGTCTCCTGCGGTATCTCGTAGTTAGCCTTTATGGTCAATTCCTTAACAGTCTCCGTAATTTCATTTATGTGCACTCTTCTCACCGAGCATCACCTCCGCAAGCTCAACACTCTTCCTGACCGATTCAACGGAACGCTCCCACATTTGTCGCTCTTCTTCTATCATGGGAACTTTTATGATATCCTCAACGCCGTTCGCCCCGAGCTTTACAGGAACCCCAACACAGAATCCTCTAACGCCATAATACTCCCCTGCTTCACCGTCCAGATAGACCGAACATGGCAGTATCCTCCTGCTGTTAGTTACAAGCGCTTCAACCATATCAACCACGGCTGCAGCAGGAGCGTAGTAGGCAGACGTTCCCATAAGGTTAACTATCTCTCCGCCACCGAACCTCGTCCTATGAATTATTTCCTGAAGTCTCTCCTTTGGTATGAGATCTTTAAGAGGTATACCCCCGACATTTGATATTGAAATCAGAGGAACCATCTCATCTCCATGACCACCTATAACGTAAGCGTGTATATCTTTGGGTGAGACCCTGAGTTCCTCAGCTATAAAAGTTTTGAATCTCGCCGAATCAAGAACTCCTGCCATTCCTATTACCCTGTTTGCAGGGAAACCGCTGAGCTTAACCGCTGCGTATGTCATTATATCAACAGGGTTTGTAACTACTATGAGTATCGCATTCGGAGCATACTGCCGGACCCTGCTTATTATCGTTGAAAGTATCTTTATGTTCGCTTCCAGCAGATCCTCTCTTGACATTCCTGGTCTTCTCGGAAAGCCCGCTGTTATCACGACTATGTCGCTATCAACCATAGGTTCGTAGCCCTCTCCTTCAGGAGTTACGGTAAAGCCATCTATCTTTGTGTCTATATCCATAGCGGAGATCATCTGCTTCATGTCAAGAGCTTTCCCTTTAACTGGTTCAAAAATCTTGTCTCCATCCCTTCTGGGAATATCAAATAGCCTCACATCCGCAAAGCCTTTTATAGCGAGAAGGCTCGCCACGTGTTCTCCTACATTTCCCGCTCCCACCACGGAAACTACTTTCCTCATAGCCATATCTCTACCTCCTTAGCTTCTTACCTCCTGAGCCTGCTTGTTCTTTATGTAGTTCAATCTTCCTCCTCCGAGGAGAACCTCTATCTGGTAAGGTGTGAGGTTGTATCTGCAGACTATCTCTTCACCTGTGGTTCTGTTAATTACAACAATCTCCTTGCCTTCTTTCAACCTTTGAGTAAGCTCAGGGATCTCTATCTCGTCTCCGAGTGTGAACTTGTCGTAATCCTCTTTATTTGCAAACTCAAGGGGAACTATACCGAAGTTTACAAGATTTGCATGATGGATTCTCGCAAAGGATTTTGCGATAACTGCCCTGACACCGAGAAATCTCGGAGCGAGTGCAGCATGCTCTCTTGAAGATCCCTGACCATAGTTCTCTCCTCCGATAATTATCCCTGCTTTTCCTTTCTCCTTTATAGTCTTTATTCTCGGAACAAACTCAGGGTCAACGTAGTGATAGACGTATTCAGAGATGGCGTAGATGTTTGATCTGAGAGGGAGTATTTTTGCTCCTGCTGGCATGATGTGGTCAGTAGTGATGTTGTCCCCCACTATCAGTGCTACCTCTCCTTCAATTACATCGGGAAGCTCATCAAAGGGAGGTAGGGGCTTTATGTTAGGACCTCTGTATATTTCTACCTTCTCAGCTTCTTCAGGAGGTAGAGGCTCTATGAATGCCTCATCACCATACGGAAACTTCTCTGGCATTTCAATCTTTATCCACTTTATTCCCTGCTCTTTTGCAAGTCTCCTCGGATCAATAATCTCTCCTGCTATGGCACAGGCAACGCATGTCTCGGGAGATGCAAGATAAACTTTAGCGTCCGGTGTTCCCGATCTTCCTTCAAAGTTCCTGTTGAAGCTCCTTATGGATACTCCACCGCTCGGGGGAGCGTAGCCCATACCTATGCAGGGTCCACAGGCACTCTCAAGTATCCTTGCACCCGCTTTAAGGAAGTTAAGAAGTGAGCCGCTCAGTGTTATCAGTTCAAGAGCCTGCTTTGAACCCGGAGCAACGGCGAAAACTACATCTGGATGAACCTTCCTGCCCTCTAAGAGTTTTGCACTTCTGGTTAGATCTACAAAAGAAGAGTTCGTACATGAACCTATCACAACCTGATCAACCTTTATTCCCTCAATCTCCCTAACCGGAACTACGTTATCGGGTGAGTGAGGCTGAGCTATTAGTGGCTCAAGCTCAGAAAGGTTTATCTCAATCACTTCATCGTATTCGGCATCTGGATCGGAGAGTAGCTCTATCCAGTCCTCTTCCCTTCCCTGAGCCTTAAGATACGCTCTTGTTATCTCATCGGATGGGAATATAGATGTGGTAGCTCCCAGCTCAGCTCCCATGTTGGTTATGGTAGCTCTTTCCGGAACGGAGAGTTCCTTAACACCCTCTCCAAAATACTCAAATATCTTACCGAGACCCCCTTTCACGGTCAGTCTTCTGAGAAGCTCAAGGATTATATCCTTTGCGGTAACCCACTCAGGTAGTTTGCCGGTGAGCTTTACACCCACGATCTTGGGCATCTTTAAGTAAAAAGGCTCTCCTGCCATGGCTGCGGCAACGTCAAGCCCTCCAGCACCGATTGCCAGCATCCCGACACCACCGCTTGTGGGAGTGTGTGAATCAGAACCTAAGAGGGTCTTCCCAGGTTTAGCAAATCTTTCAACATGAACCTGGTGGCATATACCGTTCCCAGGTTTTGAGAGCCATATTCCGAAACGTTTGGCGACGCTCATAAGATACTTGTGATCGTCAGGGTTCCTGAAGTCCGTCTGGAGCATATTGTGGTCTATGTAGCTCACAGACAGCTCAGTTCTGACTCTCGGAATACCCATAGCCTCCAGCTCAAGGTAAGCCATTGTTCCCGTCGCATCCTGAGTGAGAGTCTGGTCTATCCTTATAGCTATCTCCTCTCCGGGTTCCATCTTTCCCGTTACCAGATGCTCTTTGATAATCTTCCAAGCAACTGTTCCCTTTGCCATTCTCTACCTCCTGATCTTAAAACGATGTTTTAGAAGGATTAACTTATTTTAAGCCGTTTGTCAAGGCTGGCAAAGCACAGGAACACCTTGAGTGATTTTTCACTTAACATAAATGAGGTCTTTGAAATAGAATAATCCCCCATGGGAAAGATAGCTTACATTTTTCCTGGACAGGGCTCTCAGTATGTGGGTATGGCTTATGACTTTTATAAAGAGTTTCATCAGGCAGCCGATGTATTTCACGAAGCCGAGCAAGCTCTCAGGATGTCCATTCCAGATCTCGTAGAGGTGGTTCTGAAAGGTCCCGAGGAGAAGCTAAACAAGACAGTTTACACCCAGCCGGGAATACTTACCGCTTCTTATGCCATATACAGAGTCATGGAAGATATGGGTTTCCCGAAACCTGACTACGTAGCAGGGCATTCTCTCGGTGAATACACCGCACTCCTCGTTGCAGGTGGGATAGAACTCTTTGAAGCAGTAAGGCTTACATACTTGAGAGGAAAGTACATGCAGGAAGCTGTTCCCGAAGGCAAGGGAGCAATGGCAGCGGTTCTGAAGATTTCCCCTTCTGAGGTGGAGGAAGTTTGCAAACAGGCACAGGAGGTAGGTGTTGTTGAGCCTGCGAACTACAACTCACCTCAGCAGACAGTGATATCGGGAGAGAAGCCTGCGGTTGATAGAGCGGGAGAACTTGCGAAAGAAAAAGGTGCAAGGGTGATACCCCTACGGGTTTCCGTTCCCTCCCACTGCTCTCTGATGAAAGATGCGGCTGATGCCTTCAAACTCAAACTTGCCCAGACACCTATAAAGAATATTGAACTTCCGCTTGTTCAAAACTTCACAGCTCAGGAGCACAGGATGGCTCACGAGATAAGAGAGAACTTATACAGACAGATATTCTCTCCCGTTAGGTGGTATCAGAGTGTTGACTACATGGTTGAAAAAGGAGTTGATACCTTTATAGAAATTGGTCCGAAAAATGTTCTCTCAAAGCTGCTGCAGCAAACTGTTCCGAATGTGAGGGTGTTTAATGTGGAAAAGGTGGAGGATCTTGAAAAGGTAAAATCAGCTCTTTAAAGTCTGGGGGATAAACCATGGGGGCGATAGGTCCGTATCACTATAAGGTATGGATCATAGGAGAGGTTTTGGACAGATACGAGTCCTGTAAGAACGGAGCAAGGAAGCCTAAGGGAAAGCTCTTTGTAGAACCTAATAAGGAAGATGTCAGACTGGACAGGAACGCTTACTTTGAAAACATAGTCATCTACGCGGTTGATATTGAAAGCATAATAGAGAGGCTTGAAAGTCCCTTAAAGGAGATAATCATGGGCAGATATTTTGAGGGGGATGTCAGAACCTTCATGGAGGACTTCGGCATAAAGAGTAGGAGGGAGGCACGCAAGCTCATAGTGAAGGCAGTAAACAAGTTCTTCCATGAGGTGGAAAAGTACAGAAGAGTAGCAAGAAGGATTGCCTAATTCTTTAGGAAAAGTCTATTTTCTTCATACCACCCCCATACTGTCGGGAACAGATTTTCAAACTTATCGTATGCTGCGAGCAAGCTCTTTGGTGTAGCTATGAATATCATGGGTTGTTCCTCGGTTATTATCCTGAAAGCCTCCTTATATATCTGAACCCTCTTTTTAAAGTCCAGCTGAGTAGCCCCTTTCTCCATAAGCTCATCAACTTTTTTCTCCCACTCTGTTGCCGGTTTCTTCTGAGCGGGATACCACATGTGAAGCTGTCCCGAAGAGTGCCAGACATTCTTTCCGAAATGAGGATCTATTGAGCCGGTAAGTCCTATAATGACAGCTTCCCATTCATAGGGAGGCGCGGTAAGCCTTGAGACAAGGCTGTTGAAGTCTATCGGCTGGAAGTGAACTTCTATGCCTATCTTCTTTAAGTCTTCCTTAATTATGTTTCCAATTGTCTCCCTCTCTTTGTTGCCTGCATTTGTAATCAGTGTGAACTTCAGATCGTGTCCTTCTGGATCCTCAAGTATCCCGTCCCCGTCCCTGTCTTTGAAACCTATGCTCTTAAGCAGCTTTCTTGCTTTATCAAGGTCGTACTCAAACTTCGGGTAGTACTTCTCATCGTAATAGGGTCTATTAGCTTCTGTTATCGGTGTGTACAGGGGCTTCGCAAGACCGTTATAGACGAGGTAGCATATCCCTTCTCTATCTATCGCATGAGATATAGCTATCCTGAATATTTTGTTCCTGAACCATCTGAGCTTATACTTGGGTATGTTTGAGTTCGGATTTTGATTGAAGACGAGGAACGTGGTTGAGGGAGTTGAGCCAAGATCGTAAATTTTCACATCCTTCCTTTCCATCTTTGCTATATGCTGTATGTCTTGAGGTCTAAGACCTATATAGTCCACCTCACCGTTTGAGAACTTCAGAAGGGCTGTATCCGGATCACTTACTATGATTCCTACCTTTCGTGTGATGTATGGGAGACGTTTCCCTTCTTTATCCTTCTCATAATAGTAAGGATTTCTTTCATACACAATCCTCTGACCTTTCACATACTCTTTTATTACCCAGGGACCTGTTCCGACTATCTCCTTTGGGTCAGTACTTATATTCCAAGCTGTGTTAAATGTTCCCTCTCTGACATACCTTTCAAGTTTGTGCTTCGGAAGTATAGGAGAGCTGAGAGCATTCAGGAAAGGGGCGAAGGGTTCGGGCAGTATAAATCTGACTGTATATTTGTCAATCTTTTCAACCTTTATCTTCTTTCCCTTTATAGTGAGTATGCCCCTCGTTGAAGTAGGTATGTTGTCGTTGTAGTAAACATCGTTAAATGTAAAGACAACATCGTCGGCGGTAAACGGAGTTCCGTCACTCCATTTCACATCCTTTCTCAGATAGAATGTCCAGACCTTTCCATCTTCGGAAACCTCCCATCTTTCCGCAAGATCGGGCTTTACTTCCATAGTCTTGAGATCAAGCTTTGTGAGTCCCGTAAAGAGATCTCCTATCACCGATGTTGATGTGGTTTCCTGCGCAAGGGCTGGGTTCAAGGTTTTGGGATCGCCGTTTAAGATGAAGTAAAGCGTTCCCCCCTCCTTTCCCGTTTTCGGTTTGAAGCTTTCCGGTTTAACCTGAATGAGGTTGATCTTCCCCCCCTGAGGGGATTTGAGCAGATGGAACGGCAGAAAAGCAAGAAATATAAGAATAACTGCGGTGATGACAGGCAACATAGCTCTTATTTATGATATACTTTTACCGCTATGATCAGGGTTGAGATAGTTACTCCTCAGGGGCTTGCTTTCTCAAACGAGGTCAGTTCGGTAAACATACCAACAGTTGAGGGAGAAATAGGTATCCTTGAAAAGCACATGTATCTCATGACGCTCCTGAAACCGGGTCTCGTTTACTTTGACGGTGATGAAAAGAAGGGAATGGCTGTAACCTACGGTGTGGTTGATGTTACGCCTGAGAAGGTTCTCATTCTTGCGGAAGAAGCCTACGAAGTCGGTGAGATAGATGTGGGCAAAGCAAAGCAGGAGTTTGAAGAGGCTATGAGGAAGCTTGCGACCGCCCAGACCTTTGAGGAGATAAAGGAGTGGGAGAGGATAAAAGAGAAGGCGCAGGCACTTCTTGAAGTAGTTGAGAGATTCAGATAAAGAGTTTTCCTTTTTCAGGGGAAAGATCCTTCTAAGACAACCGAAGGAGCATAGAGTTTCTATAGATCTTGTAGTTTTTTTATCAAAAATAAGAGGTATCAAGAGAAATATCAGAGTAGCGGATCTCGGAGCAGGTTTCGGATTCCTTTCAATTGTTCTGGCAAAAAAGTATGGCTCCTTCGTCTATGCTCTGGAAAGAGATAAAAAGATGCTAGAACTTTTAAAAGAGAATGTGAATCTCAACTCTTTAGAAAGCAAGGTTCTCCCGGTAGAAGTGGATATAAGGAATGTTGAGGAGATTTTTAAACGGGGTGAATTTGGAGCCATTGTGACGAACCCGCCGTTTTTTCCCAAAGATTACGGGGTAAGAGCGAGCGAGTATCACTTTGAAGGAGATACCACCCTAAAAGATTTTGTAAAGGCTGGCTCCTATCTGCTCAGAGACGGTGGATATTTCAATGTGCTGATACCAGCTTTCAGGTTGTATGAACTCTTTCTGTATATGAACGAGTTTAACCTTCCACCACGCTTTCTAACACCCATATATCCGACACTTAACAAGAATGCAAGGCTTGCAGTGGTCGTGTCAATAAGAAATGTTCCGGGACCGATCCATGTGGAAAGAGCTGTGTTTATAAATGATCCTGAAGGCGGCTACACACAAGAGGTAGAGAGGCTCTTAGAGGGCTTTATTTGATATGCTATAATAAGCAGAATGAAACTCCCGGAGAGGCTCGTTGAGAGAATTGCAAACAGAATCGTTGATGAGCTGTCAGAAGAAAGGCTTATAGAAGCCGATGATCCCGAACTCTTTAAGAGAAAGATAATCGGCGTTTTCAAGAAGGCTGAGGAGGAGGAAAGGCTCCTTGATGAAAGAACTAAGGAGATCCTTAAGGAGAAGATGAACCTCCTTGAAGAGGCTGACCTTGATTACAGAACCGCATTCAAAGCGGTGAAGGCAAAGCTTGCCGAGGAGATGAAGATAAACATAAACAGAAGGGAAAGGATGAACCAAATAGCGAACATGATAAGAGATCTCATCATGGAAGATGAGACCGTGGAGATATATGAGGATCCCCCTATAATCAGGAAGAGGGTTGCAGAGATACTGAGGGAAGCGGTCAGGGAGGAGGAAGATATAGAGAGGAAGGTCAGGGAGAGGATCCGGCAATACTCAAAGAATATCCTTGAGGGAACACCCGAGTGGAATCTCCTTTACAGGAGGATATACGAGGACGAACTCAGGCAAAGAGGTCTTGCCTAAGGTAGATAGACGATAGGATTCTGTCTTATTCCGTACTTTATCACCTCGTAATGGAGGTGAGGTCCCGTCGTCCTTCCAGAAGATCCCACGTAACCGATGATCCTGTTCTTTGCCACCCTCTCACCTCTCTTTACTTCTATTGAAGACATATGAGCATACAGAGTTACGAAGCCGTAACTGTGGTATATGATAACCGTGTTCCCGTAGCCTCTTATCCATCCCGCAAAGAGGACGTATCCTGGAGCACTCGCAACGACCTTACTGCCGTAAGGAGCTCCTATATCAACACCAGCATGAAAATCTCTCCTACCTCTTATCCTCCTCCATCCGAAGTCTGAAGTTATGATTCCAACGACAGGCCATATGTCAGGAGTGGAACTCTCAACAGTCCTTATATCAAGCAGATCCCTCAGATCTTCAGGGATATCTTCCGAAAGGGGCTCTGGAGGGAGAGGAGGAAGATCAGCCCCCCTTTTAGAAAAACCTCCTCCCACGAGCAGGAGGAGGCTAAGTAGTAGAGCCTTCCTCATCTAAGTAGAACACTTCGTCCGAGATGGGCTCATTCCACCTCTTGAAGCCCGGCAGAGTTTCTATCCTGTACCAGGCAGATCTATACCATATATCGGTAGGATTCCTCTTCACAGGAGCTATTTGAGCCGCTCTCGTCTCTGGATGATACTCCCAGTTCATGTAATGGTTGAAGTCCTGAATTATATCCGTTATTACTGTTCCGTACTCATTTATCAGCGTCTCCTGAAACTCTTTCCACCTGAATATGGATGAATCTCTGAGCGTAAGTCCGAAGTAGCCTGCACAGCCTTCATCTCTGAGTGTAGCTATTCCCCTACCGATAAATGCCCTGAAGGCAGCAAATGTTTCGGGAGGATCGGTTATAAACACATCAAACTTCCCGAGCATATCTTCGGGGAAGGGTTTTCTGAGATCCCATACCATAGCGGTTGCATTATCAATCCCAAGTTCCTTGAAGATCCTGTTGTCAAACTCTATTAGTCTTTCGTCTATATCTATAACAAGCACCCTATTAGCTTTTCTCGTGAGTGCAACGGCAAGACCAGTGAGATCGTCCTCTGCACCCATGACTATGATGTCCTTGCCTCTCAGATCTCCTCTTGAATCTATAAAGAGTACTCTTGATACCGTCGTCTCGGGGGTGACAGAACCCTGATCGTAATCTCTGATAGCCTTGGGTCTGTCCTTCGCAAGCTCAACGAAAGTTCTGTAAAGCTCCTTATCCGCGTAGAAGGGGTAGCCTCTTCCTTCACACGCCTGACATGAGAAATCAACAACCGGTTCTATCCCGAGTTCCGAAATGAAGTCATAGCCTTTTTGGGTAAGGAGAATATCCTCCTTGTCGTTAATGAATAGCACGCCTTCCGACACGAGCCTTTTCACTATACTCGACGCCGCCGGAACGGGAAGATCGGAAAGATCAACTATCTTCCAGAAATCCCCTGTCGTAAGAACGGCGGAGAGAACACGTTCAACATTTCTCCTGTGAAGTCTCACCTTTGTTTCGTTCTGAACTTCCTGAGCAACACGTGAAAGCAGATCCAATCTTTCACCTCCGGGAGTTTTTGAGCTGAGTAGACTTAATATTATATAGGAATGCTCAGACTTGACAAATTCCTTTTTGAGAAAGGTTTTGTTGATTCCAGGGAGAAAGCTCAGGCTCTCATTATGGCTGGGTTGGTGTTTGTAAATGGAAAGAGAGTGGATAAACCAGGCTACAGGGTTAAGGGAAATGAAAAGATAGATGTGCTTGAACTGCCTAAATACGTTTCAAGGGGAGGATACAAGCTTGAAGGTGCTCTGAAGCGTTTTGGAATTGATGTAGTGGGGAAGACAGCTCTTGATGTGGGCTCTTCTACCGGAGGTTTCACGGACTGCCTGCTTCAACATGGAGCATCCAGAGTTTACGCCGTTGATGTGGGAAGAGGACAGATGGATCCAAAGCTGAGAAATGACCCCCGGGTAGTTCTCTATGAAAAGACTGATGCACGCACCCTTACAGAAGAATATGTCCCAGAAAAAGTTGACCTGATTTCCATTGATGTCTCCTTTATCTCTCTGACAAAAGTTTTGCCGAATGTAGTGAAGTTCCTTAAAAAGGAAGGAATTCTGCTCGTACTCGTTAAACCGCAATTTGAACTGAGTCCGAAGGAAGTCAGAAAAGGTGTTGTAAGAGAAAGGGAGTTGAAGAAGAAAGCGATACTGAAGATAGTTGGCTTCCTTAAGGATCTGGGGTTCAATGTGAGGGGAGTTGTAAAAGCGTTCCCCAGAGGAAGCAAAGGAAATGAAGAATTCTTCCTACGTGCGGAGAAAGACGGTGATATGATTGATCTTGAAGAAGCCATAAGCAGGGCTCTTGATGAACAGGAAGCTGTTTGATCAGGGAGCTATAAAGGGAGTTCCGGGAGAGTATCCCCTCACAGCAGAAAATCTCTTCAGAGTTGGACTGGCTCTATCTATCCTCTTACAGATAGACAGAAATATTGAAAAACCTGTTCTTTCAATAGACGAACCTGATTTCGTAACGCTCGCTCTTGCGGTTGGTTTTATGAACGGTGGAGGCTTCCTACGCGTGGGTGAATCCGCTGATATATCTCTAAAATGCTATAGAGAGGGTGAGTGGGTAGTTAAAATAGAAGGTCTTTCTTCCGACGATTTCAGAAAGTTAGAGATTATACTATTTGGAAGGTCGCAGATGCCCAGAAGGACAGGAGAGGGCATAGGGAGAGTGGAGTCATGGACACAAGAGAAGAGGCTCTGAAACTTTACAGAGAGATAATTCCCAAGCTTCTCAGATGCGGAACGGATATTGATGAGTATTACCGTCAGTTCAGGGAGCTTAGACTGGTAACTGACGATCTTTCCTTCCAGGGAGCCCTCCTTAATGTTGAGCACGCCTTCTTCATGGTTGTTCAATCCTTTAATATCCTCAGAGAGCATCTCAAACTACTTGAGGTGGCGGTTAAGAAGAAGGAGATAGAGTGATGGCTATAAAAGCACTACTCCTTGACAAGGAAAGGGAGATCTTTCCACTGCTTGGGGACATATTCAACGTAACAGGGCACAAACTTCTTATAGCTGCAAATGATAACATGTTCGGAGATCTCATAGCCTCCACAGATGTTGATATAGTGATAATAAACCATCCGGACGTGAAGTCCTGGCTATCTTCATGGAAGGAAAACGGAGCTCCCTTACCTTTTTTCCTCCTTGACAGGGAAGAGGAAGAGATAAGG
>CAZPVY010000004.1:0-36913 GCA_964590265.1 uncultured Aquifex sp.
TCGCTTTAACCTATTTACTCTCAATTTGTCTACTTTTTTTAAACAGGCTCATAAATGGACTTTATCATATTATTAATAAAAAGTAATAGTCGGGGTATAAAAATATGGTGATAATCTAATTTAAAGCTTTCTCTGCCAAATTTAAAAGGAGGTGTGTAGTATGGCAAGCGTTACCGCCGATAAGACTCTTGATACTTCAGGACTTAACTGTCCTCTTCCAGTTTTGAAGACTAAGAAAGCTCTTGAAGAGTTGGGGCCCGGTCAGATTCTTGAGGTTATATCAACTGATCCAGGTTCAAAGGCTGATATTCCCGCATTCTGCCAAAGAACAGGGCATGAGCTTGTAGAAACCGTAGAAGAAGGAGGGAAGTATATCTTCTACATCAAGAAGAAGGGATAAAGGAGGGTAGCCATGGCTACAGAAAGACTCGCGATAATAGCAACAAAAGGAACACTGGACTGGGCTTACCCTCCTCTTATCCTTGCATCAACAGCTGCCTCTCTCGGAGTTGAAACCGCAATATTTTTTACCTTCTACGGACTGAACATAATACATAAAGAAAAAATGAAACATCTGAAGGTTGCTCCTGTAGGTAATCCCGGGATGCCTATGACTTTTCCCCCATCAGTGAAGAAGACCCCCGTTGCTGGACAGCTTGCTGGGCTTATGGAATCCATATTTCCGGGACCTCCTCAGCTGATGGGTGTTATTCCCGGAATGACAGATTTTATGACCGCTATGATGAAGAAGATGATGAAAGACAACGGGGTAGCAAGCGTTGAAGAACTTTTAGAGCTCTGCAAAGACGCTGATGTAAAACTCATACCCTGTCAGATGACCATGGAACTCTTCGGTTACAAGTATGAGGACCTCATAGACGGTCTTGAACCTCCCGGGGGAGCTGCAACCTTTATCAACTACGTTCTTGAGGCTGATAAGCCAATGATTATCTTCGTTTAAAAAAATTTTAAGGAGGAGACTGATGGCAGGACAGGAGTATGAAAAGCTTCTTTTCTACATCCTGACGGTTCCCTTTTTTGAAAGGGCTGAGCCGACCACTGGTGAACTGATAAACCCTCAGGCTGGTGCACCCTTCTTCCTTGCCACAGCCGCAACCACTATGGACTATGAGGTTGAGATGGTAATCACCTCCGAAGCTGGTTTTCTCCTCATGAAGGATAACGCAAAGAAGGTTAAGGTTAGACCCGGAGTTGATCAGACGGTTTACGACTTTATTAAAATGGCAAAGGAAGCCGGCGTGAAGATATACCTCTGTGTTCCCTCACTTGACCTAACCGACGTTTACAAGAAGGAGGATGTGAACGAAGAACTCTGTGACGGAATCATAGGCGGTGCGGCGTTCCTTGATAAGCTCATGAGCGGAGAGTATGCTGTCATATCCCTGTAAGAAAAGGGGGGCGGCACTGCCCCCTTCTAAGAAAAATATGATTATAAGCATATTTTTATATACCTATAACGAAATTTTTTTGTTTCGCCAAAAAAAAGAAACTAACTTAGTATCTGAGCAGAATCTTTGAGGAGGTGCTGAGATGGAAGGACATCCTTATGGATACAATATTCCCATTTCGGAAAAGACAAAGGAGGTTCCTTGGGAGGAAAAAGTTAGGATATACGAAGAAGTTAAATCCGATTTCAGGTTTAAGGAGTTCCTTTTTGGCTGTCTGAATTGCGGAGCATGCACGGCATCTTGTCCATCAAATAGATTCTTTGATTATTCTCCCAGAGAAATTGTTCAGAGATTTCTGGAAGAAGATATAGAAGTTATCTACGACATGATGCATGAGTATATATGGGCATGCTCTCAGTGTTTTACCTGCTGGATAAGGTGCCCATTCGTCAATAATCCCGGCGGACTCGTGATAATAATGAGGGAGGTTGCAGTCAGAAACGCCTTTGAAGCTACAAAGGATCTCCTCAAACCTTACGGAAGGGTTCTCCTCAAGGTTATGACCACAGGAAACCAGCTCTCTGCAGACATGCTTCAACCAGACTTCTTCCCCGACTGGGGACCAAAGATGCAGGACAACATGGAGAATCTGAGAGCTAAGAGGATGGCTATTCCCTTTGATGTCGGAAAGTCCGTCAAAACTGCATGGGAAGTTTCCCTTCAGACCGCAATAGAAATGTATCAGATATGGAGAGAAACGGGAATATTTGAAATGCTTGAAAAGCTTGATCCCAACCTCTACAACGTCATCATGGACATAGTTGAAGAGAACGAGGAGCGTTGGGAAGAGCTTATGGAAGAAGAAGAGGAGGAGTAATGTTAACTAAGGGGGTTGGTGCCCCGGGGAAAAATTTAAAGGAGGTGTAGTTATGGGACACGGAAAGAGCCCATATTTGAGATATGCTGATCCTGAACCATTCCCGATACTGAACAAGCACTCTCACTACGATCATCTCTTTGAGGAGATGTATGAACTTGAGGAGAAGGGAGAGATACTCGTTTTCAGGATCACTGAGGAAAACAAACCTATTGAAGTTTATACAAGAACCGGGAGAATAAAGACCATCCCAACTGCAAAGCTCTGGCATCACAAGTCCTGTGGACAGTGTGGAAACATTCCCGGATATCCCGCATCCATATTCTGGTTTATGAACAAGTTTGGGTATGACTACCTCAACGAGCCACACCAAACATCATGTACCGCATGGAACTACCACGGTTCTGGAACTTCAAATCCCGTCGCTCTCGCAGCTGTCTGGCTCAGGAACATGCATCAGGCGTGGAAAACGGGATATTATCCTCTCATACATTGCGGAACATCCTTCGGTTCTTACAAGGAGACGAGGGAACAGCTCATATTCAACAAGGAACTCAGAGATGCGGTCAAGCCGATCCTGAAAAAGCTCGGAAGACTTACTGAGGACGGCAGGATCGTAATACCTCAGGAGATAGTCCACTACTCTGAGTGGGTTCACGCTAACAGGTACAAGATCAAAGAGCTTTATGAGAAGGAAGGTAAAGCAAAAGGAATAGATGTTTCCAACGTAAGGGTTGCTATACATGGTGCCTGCCACGTCTGGAAGATGATGGCTGATGATTATCCATACGATCCTGAAGTTTACAACGGTCAGAGACCCGCAGCATCAACTGCGGTTGTTAAAGCTCTAGGTGCTCAGGTGGTTGACTATTCCACATGGTACGACTGCTGCGGATTCGGTTTCAGACACATACTTACCGAAAGAGAATTCACAAGATCTTTTGCCATACAGAGAAAGCTGAAAGTCATAGCTGAGGAGGTCAAAGCTGACGTTATCATCACTCACGACACTGGATGCACAACAACCTTTGAGAAGAACCAGTGGATCGGTAAGGCTCACGGGATGTACCACCCAGTGGCGGTTATGTCCGATGTTATGTTCTCAGCTCTCGCATGTGGAGCTCATCCATTCAAAGTCGTTCAGCTCTACTGGAACTGTTCTAACTACGAACCTCTCCTTGAGAAGATGGGAATCACAAACTGGAAAGAGCTCAAGAAGGAGTGGGAGGATACTGTCAAGTACATAGCGGAGCTTGAGAAGCAGGGTAAGTACGATGAGCTGTTAGAGTTCTTCAAGGAGTATGACCTTTACGAGCCTTACAGCAGAACCTCTGATGGATTCAAGAGACGCAGGTCAGCAACCGCTGATATGCCTCTGTTTAAGTCTTAAGAGTTGATAGCTTTCGGGGGACTTCGTCCCCCTTTCCAATAACACTTAATTAAGGAGGTTAGAGATGGCAAAGAGCGTCCTGGTGATCGGAGGAGGTCCGGCAGGACTCGCGGCAGCAAATACACTCGGAAAGCTCGGTATCAACACTATCCTGGTTGAGAAGGAACAGAAGTTAGGAGGAAGACCAGTCCTTGAGGACTACCATACCCTGATACCAAGAAAGATGACTCCTCAGCAGGTGATTGGACCCTTTATTGAAGAGGTTCAGAACAACCCTAACATTGATGTAAAGCTCGGTGTTGAGCTTGAAGCCTGCGAAGGAGAAGCACCCAACTTTAAGGTAAAGCTCTCAAACGGAGAAGAGCATGAGGTTGCCGCAATAATCGTTGCAACAGGGTTTCAGCATTTTGATCCAAGAAGGAAAGGGGAACTTGGCTACGGGATTTATCCTGATGTCATAACGAATCTTGAGCTTGAACAGATGTTCTCAAGAGAAGGCAAGCTCTACAGACCTTCTAACGGGCAGCTTCCAAAGAGAGTGGCTTTCGTGTTCTGTGTCGGTTCAAGGGACAGACAGCTTGGTGTTACGAACGTCCACTGTTGTAGGTATGGATGTGCCCTCTCAGGACTTCAGGGTTCAGAAATCAGAGAGAAGTATCCTGATGTGGACGTCTTCTGTTATTACATGGATGTGAGAACTTATGGAACTTGGGAGTATCCCTTCTACTGGGCACCTCAGGAGAAGTATGGTGTTAGATACGTAAGAGGTAGAATAGCGGAGATAACCTACAATCCATCTGACGGCAGGCTCAGGGTTAAGCACGAGGATACGATAGTTCGGAGACCTGCGGAGATACCTATGGATCTCGTCGTTCTTGTTCTTGGAATGGAGCCTTCAGAAGGAACAAAGAAGGTTGCAAAGATACTCGGTCTTGCTCAGGACCCAGACAGCCAGTTCCTCGTTCCGGCAGAGGAATCTGGTTCAAACATAGTCTCTAACAAGGCAGGAGTGTTCATAGCAGGTGCCTGTAAGGGACCGATAGACATTGAATCTTCTCTTGC
The DNA here is from genome assembly GCA_964590265.1 of uncultured Aquifex sp. Taxonomy (GTDB): domain Bacteria; phylum Aquificota; class Aquificia; order Aquificales; family Aquificaceae; genus Hydrogenivirga. The sequence continues at coordinate 4,739 of CAZPVY010000004.1, forward strand.
AGAAGGTGAGGCTGCCGGAGCTGAAGCAGCAACATTTATAGGAGCTAAGGTGTCAGCGTAATCATGAGTGAAGAGAAGAGGGAAGGCGGCTTTAAGGCTGTCACGCTTGATGATGCACTTATAAGAGACTACCTGATAAAGATCCTGGGAGAAGGTGAGGAGTTCGTTCAGGAGTTCTATCAGGAGCTCTTGGAAAAATCCATTCTATTCCAGCAAACCCTCTCCAAAGAGAGGCTGCCTTCCCTCACCGAAGAAGAATTTGAGAAGATACTTGAGAGGATATTCTCAGCAAGACGTAAGAGAAAGCAAATAATTGAAGAAACAGGAATGGATAGACTGAAGAAGGCGATAAGCGATCTTCTCTACGGAGATGAAAAGGGAGGCTTCTTTGGAAGGAGAAAGAAAGAGGAGAGAAGCTGGGAAGAGAAGGTTGAGGAGTTTGCTAAACAGATAAGGGGCGTTGACAGGAGATCTGCAAGGGACATAGCTTCCGAACTCCTACACTTTACTTTCCCAGACAGATATATACTCTGGACGAGCTGGGTATGGGATCCCGAAAGTGAAACGGGAGCAATAGTCTTCCTCAAAGAAGAGCCACCCACGGGCGGTAGGGGAAGAAGGATGTACGGAGAAACATACGATCAGTTCAAACAGGTTTATGAACAGATAGCAGAGAAACTTCAGGAGTTCGGGATAAAGGTGAAAGGTTATCTCTTTGTGGACATATTCCTCGCGATGATTTATGCCACCTACGTTGACTATATGACCCTTTCAACCATGCACAGCGCAAAAGGATTCTTCCCACCTGCAGGAGTTATGGCAAAGAGATTGCTGGGAGTTAACGCCCCTGTTGAATTTACTTAGGAGGTGTGAAGTATGGCTATCCATGAAAGAAGCCTTGTTGACCCGGAAAGGGTTCTTAGAAAAGACAGACTTGTTATTGACGGTATTGACGTTTCGGGAGACTGGAACCTCATAATACTCCCGAGAGTCATACAGGACTATGATCTTGATTTCCTGAAAGAGGTCCTTCAAGAGCCCGAAGGAAAGACCATACTTCAGTGCTATCAGTGCTCCTACTGCACCGCATCATGTCCCGTTCACAACTACTGGGATGAGAGATACAATCCGAGACATTTCATTCACCTTGCAAGGCTCGGACTTATAGATGAGCTCCAAAAAAGAGCGGATGTTATGTGGAGGTGTGTTTCCTGTCATAAGTGTACCCACAGGTGTCCCAAGGGAGTTCTTGTTGAGGAGGTTCTCAAGGCGATCCTCAAAGTCATGGCAAGGAAAGGAGTGATAGAGGAGTATCCCTCCAAAAAGTTTGACAAGTTCTTCCTTGAGAGCGTTTACGAGTACGGAAGAATAGAGGACGGAGAACTTCTCTTTGGATGGATAGAAAAACAGGGTTATCAGGTTGTCAAAGATCCCATACTCAAGAAACCTATTCCTTTCTTTGGAGGTGTTCCCGAGTGGCTTAAAGAGCTGGCTGCCAAGCCCCTAAAGAGTATGAACATAGGCTTTCTAATCCTCAATGCAAAACACATGCTCTTCCATCCCAGAACCAAGAACTGGAACAGGTTCAAACAGGTTCTTAGAAAGGTAATGGAGGAAGAAGGAGTCTTTGCCCACTAATTTGAGCGAGGAGGTGAAAAGATGGCTGTAGCACTTCAGCTGAGAAAACCGCCGATGGGCGGCATTGGAAAGAGGGTTGCATACTATCCTGGTTGTTCCCTTGAGGGTGCGGCGAGAGCCTATGACATCTCTACAAGGATAGTTGCTAAAGAGCTTGGCCTTGAGCTTGATTATCTTGAGGACTACAACTGTTGCGGAGCTATGGAAACCAAAAACGTCACCTTTTGGGGTACTGTACTCTTGAATGCAAGAAATATGTCCCTTGCAAAGAGACAGGGACACAGTGCTATAGTAGCTCCCTGTAACGGTTGTTCCTTTGCTCTGCAGAGAACAGAGTACTTCCTGCAATCCGACAAGAACGTCTTTGAAAGGGTAAACTCCCTACTCAGAGAAGGTGGAGTTGATCCTCTTGATGAAATACCCCAGACCTATCATATTCTTGAGTGGTTCTACCACGAAGCAGGTCCAGAAAGAGTAAAGGAGAGAACCAAGAAACCCCTTAGAGGACTTAAAGTTGCTAACTACTACGGATGTTTGTACACAAGACCTCACTTCTATTCAAGAACTTACTCCCATACTGGATCGGAAGAGCAGGAAAGACCCAGAATGAGAGAAACGGCGGACGATGACGAGCATCCTTACTACATGGAGGCTCTTCTTGAGGCTGCTGGAGCCACAAATGTTGAGATAGAGCCTATGCATACTCAGTGTTGCGGAGGACCTCATTCTCTTTCTGATGAGCAGGTATCCGAGAAATTCGTAATGATGATACTCCAAACAGCTAAGAGAAACGGAGCGGACATAATAGCAACCGAGTGTCCTCTGTGCCACGCATCCCTTGAGATGTACAGGCACAGGCTTATGATGAAAGGTGTGCCCGATGTTGATGTTCCCGCGGCATACTTCACACAGCTCTTAGGTCTTGCCTTCGGATACAGTGCTGGAGATGTTAAGCTCAAGGATAACCTCTCTGATCCTTTGCCTGTTCTGAAGAGACTTGGACTTGCCTAATAGGGTGAGGAGATGGAAGAGGAAAAGAAGATAGTAATACTTATGACAAGTGGTCCGAGGACACCTTGGCGGTGTGCCTCGCCCTTCTATATTGCGGCACTCATGGCAGCAAATGACGCTGACGTTGAGATCTTCTTCAACATGGACGGAACTAATCTCATAAGGAAAGGTATAGCGGAGAAGATATGTCCTGTTGGAGATGGAAACTGCTTTTCCCAAGATGGAAAAAAGCCCAAAACTGTTTACGACTTTATGAAGGACGCAAAACTCGCAGGTGTGAAGTTCTACTCGTGCAAACAAGCTGTTGATTCGCTCGGTCTAACCGAAGACGAGCTCATACCTGAGCTTGACGGTGTTGTTCCGGCAAGCGAATTTGCGATAAGAGCTATGGAAGCCGATAAGCTTATAGTTTTCTGATGATTTAGAATATTCTTTAAAAAATTTCAATAAACGGGAGGTGTATGATGGCAGAGGTAAACGGATGTCAAGTTCCTGAGGATCTTCTTTACCATGTTGATCCAGAAGCAAATGCCTTCACCTGGGCGAAAGACAATGGCGATGGCACCTATACAATCGGACTAACTTCCATAGCTGCTGCTATGGCGGGGAGGCTGGTTGCTTACACACCGAAAAAGGTTGGAAAGACTGTTAAGAAAGGTAAGAGCGTTGCAACAATAGAGAGTGGAAAGTGGGTCGGACCTGTTCCTGCACCCTTTGAAGGTGAAATTGTTGAGATCAACGAGACTCTCAAAGGGAATCCCGCTCTTGTGAACGATGATCCTTACGGACAGGGGTGGATAGTAAAGCTAAAACCCTCCAATCCAGATGATGTCAACCAGCTGATGAAGGGTCCTGAAGCCGTTGAAGCTCTCAAGAAGGTAGCTGAAGAGAAAGGCGTTAAGTGTGGTTAACAAGTGCGGGGCTTGCCGCCCCGTTCCTAAGTTAAAAAGCAGGATCTCAGGATGGTAGAATTTGATTTTGATATTGATCAAAAGCTTGCAAAGAAACTACGGGAAGGTCTTGAAATAAAGCTCAAGCATTTTGGAAATAAGGTTTACTTTCACAGCCCCGGTTTTAAACACTATGAGGTTGATGATTTCTCGGTAAAGACTCCTCCCAAATTTGTGGACATATCAATCACAGGAAGACAGTGCGAGCTCATGTGTGACCACTGTGCAAGCAAGATCCTCTGGCACATGATACCTGCACTCACACCCGATGAGCTCTGGAAGGTGTGTAACCAATTAAAGGAGCAAGGTGTTACGGGCATTCTTATTTCCGGAGGTTCAAACAAGAACGGTGTCGTTGAGCTCCAGCCTTTCTTTGATACGATGAGGGCTGTGAAAAGAGACCTTGGTATGAAGGTAACGTGTCATGTAGGTCTCGTTGATGAGGAGTTCGCTTATGGGCTCAAAGAAGCTGAGGTTGATGCGGTTCTCCTTGACATAATCGGCGATAACGAGACAATAGCGCAGGTTTACAAGCTTCCTCACAAAACCGTTGATGACTACGACCTCTCTTTAAAGCTCCTTAAAGAAGCAGGACACAGGATAGTTCCCCATGTGATAATAGGACTGCATTACGGGAAGATAAAGGGAGAGTATAGGGCACTTGATATGATAGCGAAATACGAACCTGACGCTCTTGTTCTTGTCGTTATCATGCCCTACTATGGTAAAGCAAGATTTCAACTTCTTCCCCCACCATCCGTTGAGGAGAGTATTGATGTAGTTTTATACGCCCGCAAAAGCATGCCGACCTCTCCCCTTATGATAGGTTGTGCCAGACCAGCTGGAGCCGAGAGGGTAAAGTTTGATATATACGCAATCCTTGCAGGCGTGAATGGAATAGCCTTCCCAGCTGAGGGTGTGGTTACATACTCCAAATCTCTTGGGCTCCAACCAGTGGTCTCTCCGAGCTGCTGTTCAACCGTTTTCTACGCTTTGGAAGGCTTAGAAGTCTGATATCTGGTATACTTTTGTTATGGAACACCTTCTAAAAACAGATCCCGAAATATTTGATGTAGTTGTTAAGGAGTATGAACGTCAGTTTTATCACCTTGAAATGATAGCCTCCGAGAACTTTACCTCCCTCGCCGTTATGGAGGCGACCGGTAGCGTTCTGACAAACAAATACGCTGAGGGGCTTCCAAGGAAGAGGTATTACGGAGGCTGTGAATTTGTTGATGTAGCAGAGGAGCTTGCGATAGAGAGAGCAAAGAAGCTCTTTGGTGCAGAGCACGCAAACGTTCAGCCTCACTCTGGTTCCCAGGCGAACATGGCTGTTTATATGGCAGTTCTTCAGCCCGGTGATACCATAATGGGGATGAACCTCGCTCATGGTGGACATCTGACACACGGAGCGAAGGTTAATTTCTCGGGAAAGCTGTATAACGTAGTTCAGTACGGTGTTGATCCTGAAACGGAGCTTATAGATTACGATCAGATGTATAAACTTGCAAAAGAACATAAACCCAAGCTTATAGTTGGGGGAGCCTCAGCCTATCCGAGGGTTTTTGACTGGGAGAAAATGAGAGAAATTGCTGATGAGGTCGGCGCCCTCCTAATGGTTGATATGGCTCACTACGCAGGACTCATCGCGGCAGGAGAGTATCCAAACCCAGTCCCCTACGCTCACTTCGTTACCTCTACAACCCATAAAACCTTGAGGGGACCGCGTAGCGGTTTTATACTTTGCAAGGAAGAGTATGCAAAGGCAATAGACAAGTCTGTGTTTCCCGGAATACAAGGCGGACCCCTGATGCATGTTATAGCTGCAAAAGCTGTTGCGTTTAAGGAGGCTATGACAGACGAGTTCAGGAAGTACGCAAGACAGGTTATCCTTAACGCCAAGGTGCTTGCCCAGGAGCTTGCCAGAGAGGGCTTTAAGATAATCACGGGTGGAACTGACAGTCACATAGTTTTGGTTGATCTTAGGAACATGAACCTCACAGGCAAAGAGGTTGAAGATGCTTTGGGTAAAGCGAACATCACCGTGAACAAGAATGCGGTTCCCTTTGATCCTCTACCACCAACAAAGACAAGCGGTATAAGAATAGGAACACCGGCGCTCACCACAAGAGGTATGAAGGAAGATGAGATGAAGAAGATAGCTAAGATGATAGCTACTGTTGTAAAGAACATAGATAACGATAAGGTTATAGAGAGTGTGAGGGAAGAGGTAAAAGAGCTCTGCGAGCAGTTCCCTCTTTATCCCGAATTGAGGGAGAGAATAGATGAGCTTCGCAATAGCAAGACAGCCGGTGTTTAACAGGGAAGGAGAGGTTTTTGGTTACGAAGTCTATCTCCGCAGAGTTTCTAATCTAAGCAGATATCCTGAAGACATATCTTACAACAAGGCAACCTTCATAGTGGCAGAGCTCATAGCAGAGCTTGGCATAAAGCGTGTTTCTGAAGGAAAAAAGATATTTATAAACGTCACTCTTGATTCTATACTTAATAAGGTTCTTGATCTCCTTACCGTTGACAAAATGGTCTTTGAGATAATCCCATCTCAGATGGAAGTAGGTCGTTCCATATACACTAACGTCCTAAAGAGGGTTGATGAGCTAAAAAAGCATGGGGGGACGATAGCTATAACCGAACAGCTATACTCAGGTAGATATATTGATCTTCTTGAAAGGGCAAATATAGTTGAATTCAAGGTAAAGGGTGTTGATAAGGGTAAGGTATCAGCGTTAAGGAGGAACAATAAAAAGGTTCTCATATCAAGAATAGAAACAGAAAAGGATTATGAGCGTGTGAGAGACTGGGGAGATCTATTTGAGGGTAACTATCTTGGCAAGCCCTCTGTGATAAAGGAGTTTGAAATAGCTCCTTTTTTGAAGACTACGCTCATGCGCATGATAGGAGCTTTAAATACCGCTCAGAGCATAAAGGACTTTGCTAACATAATTGCTGGGGACGTGGGTATGTCCGCAAAACTTCTAAGGTTCGTAAACTCTGCTTACTTTGCAAGAAAGAAGGAAATAAAGGATATAGTTCAGGCATGCGCTTATTTGGGTATGAACAACCTGAAGAAGTTCACGCTCCTTATAGCCACGAACGATTATGTATCGGTTGAGGATCCCAACCTTTGGAAAAAATCGCTCATAAGAGCAATAATCGCTGAAGAGATTGCAAAGAAGCTGAAGCCGAATCTTGCAAACGAAGCATATATTGCAGGGCTCTTTTCCCTCATAGACAGAATTCTTGATGTTGATAAAGTTGAGTTCCTCAGAGAGGTAAACGTTGATCAAGAAATAATAGATGCGTACACAGGAAAGAATGAAGATCTTCGTGAAATACTTCAGGAAGCTATCCTTCTTGAGGAGGCTCTCGAGGAGGGAGGCGACAAGCTGGACAAAATAGTATCCACTTACGCTCCCAAGCTGGGCGTAAGACCTTTTGAACTTAAAAACAAGCTCTTTGAAGCACAGAGTAAAGCTGAAGAGATTTTAAGAATTTAAACTCCCGATTCCTTTTCATAGGGCCAAGTGATTATCCCGCCTGCAAGGTTATACGCCTCATATCCCATATGTCTCAGGAAGTATGTTGCAAAGGCGCTCCTCTCACCGCTTCTGCAGTAAACTATGTATTTCTTATCCTTTGGAAGCTCAGAGTACTTGTATCTGAGCTCATCAAGAGGTATGAACTGAGAGTTCGGTATCCTGAGTTGAAAGTGTTCTGGAGGAGTTCTCACATCTAAGAGAATTACTTTATCACCTTCTTCTTCAAGCATCTTTTTAGCTTCTTCTGGTGTCACTTCCGGTACATTGAACATTTTCTTCCTCCATAGACCTTTTTACAGAAACTATCCTGTTTTCAGAGTTGACATAAACAAGAATAGGTTTGTAGTATTCAAGCTCTCTCTCATCATAATCCGCATAGGAAGCTATTATTATCAGGTCTCCTTTTTCTCCAAGTCTTGCAGCGGCTCCATTCAACCTCACTTCCCCAGAGTATCTGGGAGCGGGGATTACATAGGTTGAAAACCTCGCTCCAGTATTTATGTTGTACACATCTATCTTTTCAAAAGGGAGCAAATCTGCAGCTTCCATCAGCTCAATGTCCAGTGAAAGGCTTCCCTCATAGTGCAGATCGGCACCGGTTACGGTAAGCCTGTGGATCTTGGACTTCAACATATGTCTTCTCAACTCGTCCACCTCCTTTGAGCAAGATAATAATATACGAAATCTCTTATAAATTTCTACTCCCACAGTCTCTTTGAAAATGTAGCTTTCAATCCCTTAGGTATGCTGATCTCTTCTCCAAAAAGCTCCTTCATCTGAAGTGCATTGAGAGCTCCCTTACCGCGGTAATGGTTATTGAAGAAAACGTAGGTATCTTTTCCCTCGTATATTCTCAGTATCTTATCCTTTATCTCCCTTAGTTCCTCTTCTGAATAGAGGTAATCATATCTCTCATATGACTCCTCTGCTGCAGTCCATTTTTCATAGTTCCTGCCATGCAACCTGACATAGTTTATCGTTCCCACAGATTTCCAAGGACCTACCATAATGCCCCTGATCTTCGGTGCGTCTGTATTCACAATGGAAAAACCTAAACTCTCCAGTTCTTCAAATATATCCGCTCTGCTGAAGCTTCTGTTTCTGAGTTCAATCACCTTATCGTATCCGACAAAATCTTCGGAAAGCTTCTTTATGTAGTCTACATTTTCCTGAGAATACCCAAAACTTTGAGGGAATTGGAACAGCAACGCTATGAATCTATCGCTCTCAAGTATAGGCTTAACACCTTCAATGAATCTATTTACATCTCCTGGTGTATAGTTCCTATCGTGGGTAAATATCGTGTTGACTTTTATGGAAAACCTGAGCTTCTTTGTCTTTTCCAAGAAACTTTCCATGGTGAATATGTGGGGCATTGAGTAAAAGGTGTAGTTTATCTCAAGCACATTAAAAAACTTCTCATAGTACTTTATCAACTCAGATTGATGTATATTGGAGGGGTAGAAGGTCCCCCTCCAATCTTTGTAAGAGAAACCACTGCAGCCTATGTATATGTATCTCCTCACCTATCAGGGAACAAATCTGGACTTGAAGGTATCAAGAGCCTCTTTGATCTTGTTTTTGAGTTCATCGTCAAGAGCCTTCTTCTCCCTGATCTCCTGAAGGATATCAGGTCTTTCGTTATCAAGGAAAGCGTAAAGTTCTTTTTCAAATTTCCTTACAGCCTCAACGGGTAGGTCATCAAGATAGCCGTTTGTTCCGGCGAATATGGCAACTATCTGCTTCTCAACAGGTAGCGGATTGTAAGGCTCTTGCTTTAGGAGCTCAACGAGTCTCATACCTCTGTTTATGGTCTGCTGAGTTGCCTTGTCAAGCTCAGATGCAAACTGAACAAAAGCTTCCAGCTCTCTGAACTGAGCAAGATCAAGTCTGAGCGTTCCTGCAACCTGCTTCATAGCCTTTATCTGGGCGGCACCACCAACCCTTGATACTGAAAGACCAACGTTAATAGCAGGTCTTACACCTTTGTTGAAGAGATCAGGCTCAAGGTATATCTGCCCGTCGGTTATGGAGATAACGTTCGTAGGAATGTATGCTGCAACGTCACCAGCTTTGGTCTCAATTATTGGAAGAGCTGTGAGGGAGCCTGCTCCAAGCTCGTCACTGAGCTTCGCAGCCCTTTCAAGAAGTCTTGAGTGAAGGTAGAAGACGTCTCCAGGATAAGCCTCCCTTCCGGGAGGTCTTCTCATAAGAAGGGAAAGCTGTCTGTAAGCTTCTGCATGCTTGGAAAGGTCGTCATATATGACAAGGGCGTGCTTTCCGTTGTCCCTGAAGTACTCACCTATCGTGCATCCAACGAAAGGAGCAAGATACTGGAGTGATGCAGGATCAGTTGCAGAAGCAACCACCACGGTGGTGTATTCCATAGCTCCCTCTTTCTCAAGGAGCTCTATTATCCTTGCGGTTGTGGATCTCTTCTGACCTATAGCGACATATATGCAGTAAACGTCCGTATCTTTCTGGTTGAGTATTGTGTCTATACAGATCGTAGTCTTACCGGTAGCCCTGTCACCGATTATCAGCTCCCTCTGACCTCTTCCTATGGGTATCATGGAGTCTATAGCCTTTATTCCTGTCTGAAGAGGTTCATGGACGGGTTTTCTGCTCACGACACCGGGGGCTATTTTCTCAACAGGAGACATGTACTCGTACTGAATGGGTCCCTTTCCGTCTAGAGGTTCACCGAGAGGATTTATAACTCTTCCTATAAGACCCTCTCCAACGGGTGCGGAGAGAATCTGATTAGTTCTTCTTACGATAGAACCCTCTCTTATTCCACTTTCGCTTCCGAGGATAATAATACCGACGTTATCTTCTTCAAGGTTAAAAGCTAAGCCTTTTTCACCACCCTCAAACTCAACAACTTCCATAGCCATAACGTTTTCAAGACCGTATGCCCTTGCAACACCATCACCGACATAGTAAACCACACCGACCTCTTCCATCTTGGCTTCGGCTTCAAATTCCTTTATCTGCTGGCGGAGAATGTCAAGGGCTTCTTCGTAGCTGAGCATTCCCATACTCAGACCTCCTAATTTTATGCCCAAAATTATATCATAAGAGCTTGAACTTCTTTAGCCTTAATACAAATTTTATATATTACGATTTATGTATATCAGGAGGAGAAAGTCTAATGTCAAGAAAGGGAGCTGATATCGTCATAGAAGCCCTCAAGGAAGAAAAAGTAGAGGTCATCTTTGGGCTTCCCGGTGGGGCAATAATGGAAGTCTACGATGCCCTTTACAGGGATGGAACGATAAAGCACATACTTGCGAGACACGAACAGGGTGCTGGACATATGGCAGAAGGTTATGCTAAGGCAACAGGAAAGGTTGGAGTCGCAATGACAACCTCGGGACCCGGAGCGACGAACATAGTAACCCCCATAGCAGATGCATACATGGATTCTGTCCCCCTCGTGGTAATAACCGGGCAGGTTCCCACCCATATGATAGGAAACGATGCTTTTCAAGAAGTTGACATAATCGGTATAACGAGACCTATAACAAAGCATAACTTCCTTGTAAGGGACATAGAGGAGCTTCCCCTGATAATAAGGAAAGCTTTTTACATAGCGAGAACCGGAAGACCGGGACCCGTTCTTATAGATATCCCGAAAGACATAACCCAGCAGATGTCCGACGTGAAAATTCCCACGATGGATGATGTAAAGAGGGCACTTCCTGGATACAAACCTCATGTGGAAGGGAACATGCAACAGATAAAGAAAGCTGCGAAGCTGATAATGGAGGCAAAGAGACCGGTTCTCTACGTTGGTGGTGGAGCTGTAAATGCGGAAGCTCAGGAGGAGCTTATAGAGCTTGCTGAGATGATGAAAATCCCTGTCACTACCACCACTCAGGGCAAGGGAGCGTTTCCGGAAAACCATCTACTCTCTTTAAGGATGCTTGGAATGCACGGAACGTACTACGCAAACATGGCAGTTTACAACTCCGATCTTCTGATAGCTGTGGGTGCAAGGTTTGACGACAGAGTGACAGGCAAGATAGATGAATTTGCCCCTGATGCGAAGATAATCCACATAGACATAGATCCCGCTTCAATTTCAAAGAACATAATAGTTGATGTCCCTATAGTCGGAGATGTAAAGATAGTTCTTAGGAAACTAATAAACGAGCTCAAGAGAAAGGGTGCAAGGATTGTGCACAATGAGGAGAGAGAGAAGTGGCTTGAGCAGATAGAGAAGTGGAAGAAGCTCCATCCCCTTACATACAGAAACTCAAAGAAAGTGATAAAGCCTCAGTATGTGATAGAACAGATATACGAAATCACAAACGGTGATGCGATAATCGTTCCTGGTGTGGGACAGCACCAGATGTGGGCTGCGATGTATTACAGGTACTCCTTCCCGAGGCAGTTCCTAAACTCGGGAGGACTTGGAACCATGGGATTCGGACTTCCTGCAGGTATAGGAGCTAAGGTCGGCAGACCGGATAAGGAAGTGTTCATCATAGACGGTGACGGCTCTTTTGTAATGACTATGCAGGAGATAATCACCGCTGTTCAATACAGGATACCTGTAAAGGTTGCCATCATAAACAACGCATACTTAGGTATGGTTCGACAGTGGCAGGAGCTCTTTTACAACAGGAGATACTCAGAGGTTGATCTCAGCATCCAGCCGGACTTTGTAAAGCTCGCCGAGGCTATGGGTGCTGTCGGTTTTAGAGCTGAAAAGCCAAAAGAGGTGAGAGAGGTGCTGGAAGAAGCTATGAAGATTGATGACAGACCCGTTGTCCTTGATTTTGTAGTTGACAGAGAGGAGAACGTTCTACCGATGGTACCTCCGGGCAAGTCCTATAAGGATATGATTCTTGAGGATGGTAAGGGAACTGAGGCTGAAACGATGTATCTTGTAGGTTAAGGAGGAACGTGATGGCTGATACCGTTGGAGGAGCAGAGATAACGGTAGCCAAGGCTCCAAAATTCAGACAGACAAGAAAAGGTAGCGTGAGGAAGCACATAATAAACGTGAAAGTCAGGAATGAGATAGGGGTTCTTGCGAGGATAGCCACGCTGATAGCTGGAAAAGGCTACAACATAGAGAGCTTATCCGTCGGTGAAACTCATGAACCCGGTATTTCAAGGATGACGATAGAAGTCGTTGGAGATGACATAGTTATAGATCAGGTTGTAAAGCAGCTCAGAAAGCTCATAGACACCCTTAAGGTTAAGGATATAACTGATGTTCCACACGTTGAGAGGGAGCTTCTTCTGGTTAAGGTTCACACTCCCACTGCAAGAGCAAGGGACGAGGTTCTGAGGATTGTGGAGATATTCAGAGGAAAGATAGTTGATGTATCTCCTGAAACATACACAATAGAAGTAACGGGAGATGAAGATAAGATAAATGCTATGCTTGAGCTTTTGAAACCCTTTGGCATAAAGGAGATGGCAAGAACGGGTAAAGTTGCTATGAGGAGGGAGCTTTTCAGTGAGGAATCAAACGCTGATTGACTTAAAGAAGAAAAGTTAGGGACGATTTATCCTTAAAGGGGGAAAGTTGAAATTATAGAGAGGGATGAAACTAATGGTTGAAACACCAAAATTATCTTCCTTGGCTGGGGAATTATTAAAGTTTTTCCTTCTGTCCTCTTTTTTATTAGGACTTCTTATTTCATTTGTCCTTTTTTTTCTCGGAAAAATAAACGTTTATTATGCATTGGGAGCGGGATTTACCATATCAACTGCTTGGGTTTTATTTAACATACTGTGGACAAAAAGCAAATTAGAAGAGCTCTTTGGAAGGCTCCTTTATGTAATTGACATACTGGAAGAAAAACACAGAGAAAAAGCGGTTGTTCCCATTCCTATTTACGAGGAGGTTCTTGGAATAGTTGATAGCATAAGAGAACTTGTAAAAAATTTTGAGGAAAAGTATGAGAAGGAAATAAGAGAGCTTGAAGATCAGATAGAAACGATATCTGAAAACGCTTCAAAGATCCTTGTTGCTCTTGAAAAGGTTCAGGATGGTAGGTTGAAAACTGAATTCCCTTCTGGGCTTGATCCAGTAGGAGCTATAGGACAGGCTATGCAACAGATATGTAGCCTTTATCTTGATAAACTTTCAAGAATAAAATCCGTGATAAAAGAGTGCAGAGAGGAACTTGAGAAGATATCTTTACTCCTCGGGGATGGAGAAGATAAAATAGATGTTCGGAAGGTGAAGGAGGGGATTGAGAAGATAATTAAGGCGGAGGAAGCAATAGAAGAGGAGTTAAGATTTTTTAAAGACATTAAAGGAGGGTGATAAGATATGGATAAGTACGAGGCGATCCTTCAAGAGCTGATCAGGAGTTCGGGGTTGGAAGGTGCTGTCCTTGTAAGTGCAGATGGACTTCCTATATCTGCGGTTCTTAAACCGGGAATTGAGGAGGATAGGGTTGCCGCGATGAGTGCCGCTATTCTTTCTCTTGGAGAGAAGGTTGCAGAGGAGTTACAGAAAGGAGTTCTTGAACAGATCACCATAAAGGGAGAAGAAGGCTACATAGTCCTTACAGGGATAGGACAGGACGCTGTTCTTACGGTACTTGCCAGCAACACAGCGAAGCTCGGACTCCTTCTTATGGAAATAAAGAAAGCACAGGGACAACTCAAGGAGGCAATTGGTTAATAGATGGCTTTAACGGGGGATCTTACTACTTTCAGTTTTGCGGATATACTTCAGGTTCTTGCAAAGGATAAGAAGAGTGGAGTTCTTCTTGTAGAGTGGAAGGATATAATAGTAGCTTACTATGTAAAGGAGGGTGAGCTCATCTTTGCCCGTCCAGTAGATAAAGTGTTCAGAGTATACACTGACAGGAACTTTGACCAACTCATAAGTAAGCTAAGAATTAACAGGGAAGACCTGCACAAAACCATAGAGAGATTCTTTATTTCAAGACTTGATCGGAAAGAAGGGATATTTTCCTTTACACCGGGATTTATAAAATATGAAAGCGATATACCAATTTACTATCCCGTCGAGGAGCTTATAATAAGAACATCGCGGCTGTTGACTGAAGAGGAAGTAGAGAGGAAGATATCTGATGAGTTGCTTGTCTTTGAAAGATCTCCTGATGCAGATGTTAAGGTGGGACGCGTTAAGTTGACAGATGAGGAAAAGAAGGTACTTTCTCTCGTGAACGGAAACAGAACGGTGGCTGACATAAGGAAAGAGTCCGGACTTGATAGGCTCACAGTTGATAGAGCTCTCTATGGTTTTCTTGCAGCTGGCATAGTCAGAAGGAAAAGGAAGGAAAAGATGCAAAAGCCTACGATAACTCTTGACCTTTTAGCAAAAATTATTGAGAAGATAAAACATCTATAAAGGTACGGCATGAGGGAGCTTAAGAAGATAAAAATAGTTATAGCTGGACCTTTTGCAGCGGGAAAGACACAGTTCATTAATACTGTAAGTGAGATAAAAACAGTTGCTACGGAGAGGAAGACCTCAACCGCAGCAGAAAAAAATGTTAAAGACTACACGACTGTCGCTATGGATTTCGGGAAGATAAGGATTGATGATGAGCATGAACTCTATCTATTTGGAACACCAGGACAGTCAAGGTTTGATTTCATGTGGGAGATCTTAGGAGAAGGAGCGCTGGGGATAATAGTTCTCGTTGATAGCACAGATCCAAAGACTTTTCATGAAGCTCGCAGGATAATAAACTTTTTTCAGTCAAGATTTCCAGTACCAATAGTTGTGGGAGCTAACAAGCAAGACCTTCCAAATGCATGGCCACCTGAGGATGTTAAATTTGCTCTGGACATATCTGAGGAAGAGGGAATACCAGTTATTCCCCTATCAGCGAAAAACAAGGAGGATGTTAAGAAGACTTTACTAACCCTTCTGGAAATTATAAGATACAGTCTTGAGAGTTCATGAAAACTGTATAATATTTTTCCATGTTTACCCCCGAAGAAAAGAAAACCCTTGCAGGTATTACATTTGCAGTTGTTGCTCGCATGCTCGGATTGTTTCTCTTACTTCCCGTCCTCGCACCCTACGTAAGAAACTTGGAAGGGAGCACACCCATACTGACAGGGATAGCGGTTGGAATCTACGGACTCACTCAAGCAATTCTTCAGATTCCCTTTGGATATCTGTCCGATAAATACGGACGTAAGCCGATAATAACTGCAGGATTTATAGCTTACATAATGGGAAGCCTCTTGGGAGGGATCGCAGGCAGTATATGGAGCATGATACTTGCAAGGTTAATTCAGGGAGCTGGAGCTATATCTTCAGCAGCTATCTCCTTGGCTGCGGATCTTATAAGGGAGGAAGTAAGAACAAGAGCTTTTGCTCATATAGGGGCATCCGTGGGTATGATCTTCGCATTCAGCATAACGGTTGCTCCGATTATTGCGGGTAAGTTTGGAGTTCCCTTCATCTTTTACCTGACAGCATCTTTATCCTTTGTTGCCATGATGTACATACTGATCTTTATAAAAGAGCCTATGAAGCATCATAAAGAGATAGAACCCTCCCTGAAAAATATATTCTCCATTGTTAGGGATAGAAGCCAGCAGATGCTTGATCTTTCGGTAGGACTGCTCCATGCGTTTCTTGTGTCAATATTCACGATCATACCCATTGAACTCATACACAGGTACAGATTCCCAAAACCCGAACACTGGAAGCTCTATCTGCCTATAATTCTCATCTCAATTGCAATAATGGTTCCCTCTACCATAGTTGCAGAGAAGAAGGGGAAGATTAGAGAGGTCTTTATCGCTGGAGTTTCTCTGATAGGACTTTCCTTCCTGCTGTATCTTTTAGTTCCTAACTTTTACGGCGTTGTTGCTCTACTGACTCTTTACTTTATAGGGTTCCATCTGCTTGAGCCTATAATGCCTTCTCTTCTCACAAAACTGTCTCACAAAGATACCCGTGGAATTGCGGTTGGTGTATATAACACGAGTCAGTTCGTGGGAGCTTTCCTTGGTGGAGCTTTTGGAGGGCTGTTCCTGAAACTGGGAACAACCTACATGCTCATAACAAATCTGATTCTGACAGCGGTGTGGCTCTTTCTTATAGTTCCTTGGCTTTCAGCGATAAAGATCAAAGGCTGATTCCAGCTTAGCTCTGCATCTTTCACAGAAATGTCTTTGTTTAACATCAACATCCGTTAGGGAATTTGAAAAATTCATCACACATAGGGGATCATCGCAGTGAGCAAGTCCAAAGGTGTGTCCAAGCTCATGGTTTACTTCCTTGAAGGTTCTTTCAAAAAAGAGCTTCTCTCTTTTGTCCCTCAATCTGTAAATACTGACAACTGCATTCCTGCCTCCGAGCTGTGCTTCTCCGAACACGAAGTTCATATTCTCCTCGTAAAGATCAAAACTCACGAGAACAACGAGCTTTATCAGGTGGGGAAAACTAACACTGCTTAGATAAGAGAGTATAGTGCCTGCATGGTACTGATCCCTTGCAGGATTGTAACCGAGTCTTGGTGGAAAAGGAACGGAGGATAACCTCACATCAAAACCGAATATCTCCTTGATGTTCCTTGCAGTGGCAAGAAGGAGTCTACTCTCAATATTTCCGAAGGAGGTTATATAGATAAACCCCACCTAAAAATTTTACTTTCGTACGTAGCGGAGAATAAGTATGAATATGGCAATCGTTATTGAAGCGTCCGCTACATTGAACGCGGGCCAATACAGGTCTCCTATGTGCAGGTGTATAAAGTCTCTTACCTTTCCGAGAAAGACTCTATCGTACAGGTTTCCCATTGCCCCTCCTGCTATCAAACCCATTGATAGGGATATATTCCTATCCCCATCCTTCTTGGAGTATATGTAAGTGACTACAAAGGCTACCATAGGAGTTAGTGTAAGCAGTGGAATTCGGATCCAATCTGGAAATTCAGCGAATATACCAAAAGCTGCACCTCTATTGTATATTAGGAACAGCTTTAAAAAGGGAAGAACATCGTAGCTTCTCTCAGATAGGAACTTTTCCGCAAGATCCTTTGTTATGAGGTCTAAGGTAACAACTCCTATCAGCGTGTATATGTATATCAAAGAGCTTCCTCTAAGGATTTCTCCCACACCTCCTTGAGGCTTTCGACGTTCTCTTCAAGGACGAGTTTGCCGTTGTAATTCACTCTAAGCACCCTGTCCTGAATTATTCTGCCTATGTACATCCACTCAAGTCCTCTTTCCTCAACGAAATCCTTGATTTCATCCGATCTTGCACTATCCACGCTTATCACAACTCTCGTAGGCATTTCAGAAAACAAGAATATGTCAGGTCTTTCATCACTGTATATCTCAAGCTCAGCACCAAACTTCGTCGGAAACAGACTCTCAAGTATGTTTACAATCAAACCACCAACAGACACATCATGGGCTGAGTTTATCATGTCATTCTTGATCAGTTCTATGAGAGTGTCTATGAGCAATGACTCCTTCTCAAGATTTACCTCCGGAACTTTTCCTTTAACAATCCCGTGGATTCTCTTTAAATATTCGCTCCCGTCAATACACGATGATCTGGAAAGGTCTCCTATGATCAGTAGGTCTCCAGTGCCTTTAAAAACTATATCGGTGTGTCTCTCTATGTTCTCAAGAACGCCAATGCATACGACGACAGGGGTCGGATAAACATTTCTTATCTCATTCCTCTCTACAGTTTCGTTGTAAAGGGAAACATTCCCACTTATAACCGGAACACCTAAAATCCTACATGCTTCCGACATTCCCTCAACAGCCTTTACAAACTGCCACATTATCTCAGGTCTTTCAGGATTTCCGAAGTTCAAACAGTCGGTAATCGCGAGCGGTCTCGCTCCGACACAGGCTACGTTTCTGCAAGCTTCCGCAATTACGTATTTCCCACCCTCGTAAGGATCAAGGAAGACCATCCTTCCGTTTCCTTCCGCAGATATGGCTATACCCTTGTCCGATCTGAGTTCGGGTTTTTTAACCCACTTTATTCTTAATAGAGCTGCATCTCCACCTGGCTTTATTACCGTGTTCGTTCCAACCTGATGATCATACTGGGTATATACCCACGCTTTTGAGCATACATTCGGCGAGCTGAGAATGTTCTTCAGAGCCTCTGACAAATCAACCTCAGGCAAGGTGCTTTGGTCAAAGTCCCTTGTCTCGGAAAGATAGGAAGGTTTCTCTGCAGGTCTGTCGTAAACTGGAGATTCATCAACTATTAGGCTTACAGGAAGGTCTGCAACTACACCCCCGTTGTAAAAGGCTCTGAACCTTCCATCTTCTGTCATCTTTCCAACGACCGCCCAGTTCAGATGATATTTCTGAGCTATCCTCTCAAGCTCTGGGATTTTATCCTCCTCCACTATAAGGAGCATTCTTTCCTGACTCTCGGAAAGAAGTATCTCGTAAGGCGTCATGCCTTCTTCCCTGAGAGGCACTTTTTCAAGATATATTTCAACGCCCATATCTGACTTGCTGGCTATCTCCGAAGCCGAACCTGCGAGACCAGCTGCTCCAAGATCCTGCATACCTACAAGAAGATCTTTTTCAACTGCCTCAAGGACAGCTTCTATAAGTTTCTTCCCAAAGTAAGGATCACCAACCTGAACGTTAGGTCTCTTTTCCTCCGTGTCCTCTCCAAACTCTCCAGAAGCCATCACCGCACCATGTATTCCATCTCTCCCTGTAGAAGAGCCTATCAGGAACAGAAGTTGACCTGCTTTAGTCGCCCTTGCCCTGTACATTCTTCCTGCAGGAAGAACTCCGAGACAGAAAGCGTTGACGAGCGGATTCGTTTTATAAGAACTCTCAAAATATGTCTCTCCTGCAACAGTGGGAACTCCTATTGAATTCCCGTAAGAGCTTATCCCCTTTACAACTCCCTTTACAAGGAACTTTGTATGTGGATCTCCCATTTCTCCAAACCTGAGGGAATCGGCAAGGGCTACGGGTCTTGCCCCCATGGAGAGGATGTCCCTTATTATTCCACCGACGCCAGTTGCCGCACCATTAAAAGGTTCTATAAAAGAGGGATGGTTATGACTCTCTATTTTGAAAGCTACCCAGACGTTTTCATCAACTTTTATCACACCTGCATTTTCCCCGGGTCCCTGAACCACCCACTCAGCCTCTGTTGGAAACTTCTTCAGAACCTTTTTTGAGGATTTGTAGGAGCAGTGTTCCGACCAGAGAGCACCGAGAACACCGAGCTCAACCTGATTGGGCTCCCTATTGAGATAAGAAACTATCCTCCTGTATTCTTCTTCTGACAGTCCGTGGAGTTCCCAAACTCTTTCCATAGGAGGTTTATTTTATCATCTTGTTTTTATGCTATACTATTCATTCTGCTAAGCACTCTACGAGGAGGTATTCCATGTACGCTGTGATAAAGACAGGCGGTAAACAGTACAGAGTGGAACCGGGAATGAAGTTGAGGATTGAAAAGATAAAAGCTGAAGAGGGATCTACCGTTGAGTTTGAACCCCTCATAGTCAGAAAGGATGATGGAAGCATAGAGTTTCATAAGGGAAAGGTAGTTGCAGAGGTTGTTGCCCACGGTAAGGGTAAGAAGATTACTGTCTTCAAATACAGACCGAAGAAAAATTACAAGAGGTGGAAAGGGCATAGACAACCTTACACCGAGGTATTAATTAAAGAAATAAAGGAGGTATGAAATATGGCTTCCAAAGCGAGCGGTGGTTCTACGAAAAACGGAAGGGATAGTCATTCTAAAAGATTAGGTGTAAAGAGATACGGCGGTCAGCTTGTAAGGGCTGGAAACATTCTTGTGAGACAGAGAGGAACTAAGATATACCCCGGCAAGAATGTCGGAATGGGTTCCGACTACACCCTTTTTGCTCTCATAGACGGATACGTTCACTTTGAAAATAAAAGGAAAAAGAAGGTGGTTAGCGTACTGACTCCTGAGGAGTGGGAAGCCCTCAACAACGGAAAAGCTAACTGATCTTTTAACTCTTTCATTCAGACATTCTGCGGAACTAAAAAAAGAGCCCCCGTATAGGGGGCAAAAGCGGGCATACAAGGTGCAGGGTTTAGAACGTGAAACCGAGTTCTAAAGCAAGAATGGTTTTTGTATCCTTGGTATCACCCTTGAAAATCTTTGCATCGGTTGATACGTGGGCTACTTCTACCCTAATGAATGTATTTTCCGAGGGTTTGAATGTAGGAGTTACAGTAACTGTATAGCCCTTATCTCCTGTATAGATTCCGCTCGTTCCTCCATCAAAGTATTCAAGTCTTACAGGAACAGAAAGATTTTCAAACTTGGGTATTATGTAAACCGCAACACCATAGGCACTGTCATCCTTTCCCGGATTATTGTCCTTCCACGTTTTATCCCTCCACTGATAGTCCGCGTTAAGCCCGAGGTCTACATTTCCGATGGAATATCCTAAGACGACATCTATGAGATTCCTGTCCGACTTATAGTCATAGTAGCTGAACGTATAGCTTACACTGGATATTTCACCGAGAACCCCAACAGCATAGTTATCGCTGTTACTTTCTTGATTGTATTCAGCGTATAGCTCAACACCTTCAGTAGGAGTTAATGTAACCCTTACTCCCGGATATATAAAGGGCTGGGAGTTCCATACTGCACCGAATGTTACGTTCGGATTGGAGTATGTATCGGCAAGTTCATATCCTATGTTTGTGGTCAGAACACCAGCGTCTATAGATAGCATCTTATGAGGTTTCAGAGTTGCGTATCCCCACAGAATTCCTACACCCTCCTTTAATTCGTTATTTGCGGCGTCTATGTATGCAAGATCACCTTGTCCACCGTCAAAAACGGTAGCCCATAGAGATCCACCTATTGCAAGATCAAATCCGAGCTTTATATCCTCCCCTGCTTCCCCTTTGATACCAATTATTGCATTCGTGATCTGGAACTTATCCTGAGAATTCTTACTCCCTTCATTCGTAGTATAAAAGTACCCCGCACTGAAGCCTCCGTAAAGCTCCAGAGGCTGGGATAGCTTTAGGGTTATGGTCTTCTCCTGTGCAAAGGAACCTCCTGCTACGGCAAGTATTGCCGCTATTAATGCCTTCTTCATATCTACACCTCCTTTTGTTTTTTAAAGGTTATAAGCACTCTCTCCATGCTGACTTCCATCAAGTCCCTCAATCTCCTCATCTTCCTTGACTCTGAGACCAGTAAGAACTTTAGCTATAAGCATAATTACCGCCGTAAGCACTCCAGAGTATACGATGGTAACTATAACACCTTCCATCTGAATCAAAACCTGCTTCGCGTTTCCATAAAGAAGTCCTGCATTCCCGTTTACAGCTGGATCCGCGAACACTCCTGTGAAGATTGCACCGACTATTCCTGCAACGCCATGTATTCCGAAGACGTCAAGAGCATCATCATATCTGAAAATGGATTTGACTTTTGACACCATGAAGTAGGCAACTATGCTTCCTATAGCTCCCACAAATATGGCTCCTACTGGATTCACAAAACCAGCAGCGGGAGTTATAGCGACGAGACCTGCAATTATTCCCGAGGATATACCTACAACGGTAGGTTTTCCAGCTGTTATCCATTCCGTAAACATCCATCCGAGAGCAGCCGCAGAAGTGGCTATCGTTGTGTTCAGCATTGCATAGACAGCTATTCCATCCGCTGCGAGAGCTGAACCTGCGTTGAAACCAAACCAACCAAACCAGAGAATTCCCGCACCGATAGCGACGAGCGGAACGTTGTTAGGTATTAGAACAGGATCCTTTCTCTTTCCAAGAATAAGGGCTGCAACGAGACCCGCTATACCTGCGTTTATGTGAACAACTGTTCCTCCTGCAAAATCAAGAGCTCCATGCTCGCTCAGAAAGCCGCCACCCCAGACCCAGTGGGCTATAGGAGGATAAACAACGATACTCCAGAGAATACAGAAGATTATCCATGCAGAGAACTTCATTCTGCCGACCAGCGAACCACTGACAAGTGCTGTTGTAATGGTTGCAAATGTAAGCTGGAACATCACATCAAGGAGAGCAGGATATCCCGTATCACTATTTATCCCGCTTACCCCTCTGGCGAAGAAATACTGAAAGGGATTTCCTATGAACTTTCCTATATCATCCCCGTAAGCTATGGAGTATCCGATCGCAAGCCAGGTTATGCTGACTATGGAAAAAGCAACAAATGACATAGCTATCGTGTTAAGGATGCTCTTGCTCTTATCCAGTCCGCCGTAGAACAGTGCAAGTCCGGGAATTGTCATGAAAACGACGAGAGCGGATGCCATTAGCATCCAAGCCGTATTTCCCGTGTCAAGCTTCGCTGTCTCTTCGGCGAAGGCGGGAACAACAGCCAGCAGTAAAGGCAAAATAGTCCATAAATTTGCGCGCCTCATCTCTTTTCCCTCCTTTATTAAATGACCCCGCCCGAAGGCGGGGTGTATTTCAAGACTTAGATATCAAAGTAGAGTTCAAACTCTTTCGGGTGAGGAGTAAACCTGAGCTCATCTATTTCGGCTCTCTTAGCCTCTATCCAAAGCTGGATGAATTCCTCTGTGAAGACTCCACCCTTCAGGAGGAACTCGTAATCCTTCTCCAGCTCGCTGAGAGCTTCTTCAAGAGAGCCGGGCAGCTGGGGTATTCCTTCAAGCTCCTCTGGTGGGAGTGAGTAAATGTCCTTGTCAAAAGGTTCTCCGGGATCAATCTTGTTCTCAATTCCATCTATCGCAGCCATCAGGAGTGCACTGAACGCTAAGTATGGATTGGATGTTGCGTCCGGGAATCTAACCTCTATCCTCTTTGCCTTCGGAGACTGAGAGTACATCGGTATTCTTATTGCAGCAGATCTGTTCCTTGCAGAGTAAGCGAGTCTGACGGGTGCTTCAAATCCGGGAACGAGTCTATGATAGGAGTTGATAGTTGGATTTGTGAAGGCAACGATAGCCCTTGCATGTTTGAGGATACCACCTATAGCGTAGAGTGCCATTTCAGAGAGTCCCGCGTATCCGGATCCAGCAAAGAGGGGCTCGTCTCCCTTCCAGATTGAGAAGTGAGTGTGCATTCCTGAACCGTTATCATTCGGGAGAACCTTAGCCATAAAGGTTGCGAACTTTCCATGCTTTGCAGCTACATTCCTGACAACGTATTTGTAAACGAAGAGCTTATCAGCTTGGCTTACAAGTGAGTCAAACCTGATATCTATCTCAGCCTGTCCGGCGGTTCCAACTTCGTGGTGATGAACTTCAACGGTTATACCGAGCTGTCTGAGAGTTGAGACCATTTCGTTTCTTATATCCTGTGTCTTGTCAAGAGGTGCTACGGGGAAGTATCCCCTCTTGTAGGGGATTTTATACCCGCTGCTCGTAACCTCCCTGTTCCACCATCCTTCTTCTGAATCTACTCTCCAGAAGGCATAATTCGCATCGTTTCCGAATTCAACGGAATCAAATATGTAAAACTCTGCCTCAGGTCCAAAGTATGCGGTATCACCTATGCCGGTCTGCTTGAGATACTGCTCCGCTTTCTGAGCTACGTATCTCGTATCTCTTCCGTACCTTTCTCCTGTGACGGGATCGTAGATATCACAAATCATCACAAGAGTCTTTGGCTCTACGAACGGGTCTATGAAGGCTGTGTTGGGATCAGGTTTTGCGAGCATGTCAGACTCATTTATGGACTGCCATCCTCTTATGGAGGAGCCGTCAAAGCCTATTCCTTCTTCAAAAGTGTCTGCGGAGATCTCCTCCGCTGGTATTGTCATGTGCTGCCACTGACCAAAGGGGTCAGAGAATCTCAGGTCAACGTACTGAACCCCTTCCTGTTCAATGAGACTTAGAACCTCTTGAGGAGTATACTTAGGCATGCCTGCACCTCCTTATAGAAATTTTCAGATTTAAACTGCATTTTCACCTCTCTCTCCAGTCCTTATCCTAACGACATCCTCAACAGGCAGCACGAATATCTTCCCGTCACCGACCCTTCCGGTCTGAGCGGTCTTAACAATGGTATCCAGAACCTTCTCCACATCCTCGTCCTTCACAACGACCTCAATCTTAACCTTTGGAAGAAAGTCAATGACGTACTCTGTACCTCTGTAAATCTCCGTGTGTCCCTTTTGCTGACCGAACCCCTTAACCTCAGTAACGGTCATACCACCGATGCCTATCTCAACAAGGGCATCTTTAACTTCATCCAGCTTAAAAGGTTTGATGATAGCCTCAATCTTTTTCATCGTTCTTCCTCCTGCTTACAAAGGTAGCAAATACCATGCCAAACTCCCCAAACACACTTTAAACTAAATTTTAGACGTTTATGAAATCAGCTTAGGCGGTAAAATTATGTAAAAATGTTTACAAAAATGTAAAAATGTAAACATTCTCCAACGCTTCAGAAAATCCTGATAGCGACTACATTTATAGTGATGGATTGTAGAAAGATTATAGTCCTTACAGAAGGTGCCGATCTTGATGCTCTGTCTGCATCTCTTGCGGTGCAGAAGTTATATACGGACAGCTGTCTCCTTATGCCTAAGTATCTTTCAAAGAGAGCTGGTATTGTCTTCAGAGATTATAGGGATCTCTTCAGGGTTACAGAGGAACTTCCCAAGGAGTTTGATCTTGTACTTACAGATACAAGATACTTTCCCGAAGGGGTTCCCAGAGAGCAGGTTAAAGACATCATAGTTTACGATCACCACCCTATGGGAGATATTGAGGAGTTTAAGGGAAGGGTTGATAAGGTTGGCTCTGCCACAACCCTTGTGGTTGAGGAACTGATAGATAAGAACATACCATTGACTCCAGAGGAAGCGACGGTTATAGCTCTCGGAATCTACGAAGATACAGGGAACTTTACCTACGAGGGAACCACAGAGAGGGATCTCAAAGCTGCGTCGTGGCTTCTCTCTCAGGGAGCTGACCTGAGAACAATAAGGAAATATATGCTTGAAACCTTTACAAGAGAACAGATAGAGATCGTAAGGAGGATCTTATCCTCCATAGAGAAGATATACATTGATGGTAAGGAGATAGCCATAGCTACGGCAGTTCTTGAGAAGTACGAACCCGACATAAACGCTCTTCTTTACGAGGTAAAGGATTTGAAAGAAGCGGACGCTTTCTTCGTAATAATAGAAGCTGAGAATAAAACATATATATTTGGAAGGTCTCAGACAGGGGATATAGACGCAGGGAAGATCTTGTCTAATTTCGGTGGGGGTGGACATCCAGAGGCAGGAGCTACCAAGTTAGAGAACGTATCCGCATCAAGGATCAAAAATCTTCTCATAAACTACCTGAGGAACCTGAAACCTGCGAAGCTGAAGATAAGGGACATAATGACATCACCCCCTTTCTTGCTGTCAGAGTACCTCTCTGTAAGGGATGCCCTTGCAGAACTTTCAGAGAGAGGTTTTGCCAACGCTCCGGTCATAGACAGAGAGGGGAATTTGATAGGGATAATCTCCAAAAAAGCTCTTCTGAAGCTCACGAGGCTTTATCCTGATGAACCTATAGGTGAGTTTGTAAACAAGGACTTCACAGTCCTCAGCCCCGATTCTCCCGTGTGGGAAGCTGAGGAAATTCTGACAAAGTTCGGACAGAAACTAATACCAATCGTTGAGAACACAGCAGTCGTGGGAGTTGTCACACGTCTTGATATCCTCCAGAGGATGAAAGAGGACTTAGGGGAGCTTAAGGCGGTTCAGAAAAAGATAAGAATACCCAAGAACATTGAAGGTATTTCAAGAGAGATAGGAGAGATAGCAGGTTCTTTAGGGTACAAAGCTTACATTGTGGGCGGTGTGGTGAGAGATATACTCCTCGGTAAGGAGGTATGGGATCTTGACTTTGTAATTGAGGGGGACGCAATAGAGGTTGCAAGGAAGCTCGCACAGAGACACGGAGTGGATATTCATCCCTTCCCTGAATTCGGGACAGCACATCTCAAGATCACAGCGGTAAAGATAGAGTTTGCGACCGCACGTAGGGAAACCTATGCCAGACCTGGAGCTTATCCGAGAGTAGAGAAAGCCTCTCTCAAGGAGGATCTTATCAGGAGAGACTTCACGATAAACGCTATGGCTATATCTGTAAATTCCGAAGACTCTGGGACGCTGATAGATTACTTCGGCGGGGTGAGAGACCTGAAGGATAAGATCGTGAGGGTTCTCCACCCTATCAGCTTCATAGAGGATCCTGTGAGAATACTGAGAGCTTTGAGGTTTTCTGGAAGACTCGGCTTTAAACTCTCAAGGAGTACAGAAAGGCTTCTCAAACAGGCTGTAAATCTTGGACTTCTTGAGGAAGCTCCTACCGGAAGAATCATGAACGAGATCAGGCTTGCTCTGAGGGAAGAGAGGCTCCTTGATATCCTTACCCTTTACAAGAAATACAGAATCCTTGAGCATACAATAAAAGGCTTTCAATGGACTCAAACCCTTGAGGACAGACTTCTGAAGCTAAAAAAGGTCGTTGACTGGCACTCCCTTGAGTTTCCTGAAGAGAGGGTAGACTACGGCTGGATCTTTCTCATGCTGATACTTTCAACCGTCAAACCCGATGTGAGCGCACGGTTTCTGAGGGAGGTTTCAGCCCCGGCATGGGTAAGAGAAAACATGGAGAACATATATAAACTTCTTGGCAAGGTTAAAAAGGAGCTTAAAAAAACTCAAAAAAATTCTGAAGTTTACCAGATACTTAGAGGACTGCACGTATCCCTGCTGCTCATACTTATGACAGAAAAGGAACTTCAGGAAAAGATAAGAGTTTTCCTTGAAAGATTGAGATTTGTAAAAGTTCCTCTTGAGATAATAAGGAAACTTGAAGGAAGAGGTCTAAAGGGGAAAGAACTTGGAAAGGAAATAGAGAAAATAAAGCTATCCCTCATGGATGAAGAGAAATCCTTTATAATTGAGAAATCATGAGATTAGCTTTCTTCAAAGTTGGGGAGCTTCAGGGTTCTCTAGGACATCTGAATGCCCTCTTTGACTATTTGAAAAACAGAAGTGTTGAGCTGAGAGAGATAGAACTTGATCCTCAAAATGTTCAGAAGGCGGTTGATGAGCTTCAGGAGTTCAGACCCGCTTTCACGATGGACGTGAACGCTACAGGAATCATAATAGGTGAACAGGATGGAAAGAAAGTTCCCATATACGATATTTTCGGCTTCGTTCATTTTTCTATATTTACCGAAGATCCTCTGCTTCACTTCCCCAATCTTTACGGCATCCAGCAGCACAGAAACCTGATAGCTATCGTCACGGATATAAAGTATGCGGATAGCCTGAAGATGATGGGCGTTGAGAACATAAGCTATGTTACTCCCTTTCTGGATTTCTCCCTGTTCCCCAAGCCTGCTGATGAGAGGGATATAGATATAGCTTTCTTAGGTCCCATTATAGATCCTCAAATAGTTATAAACTCTGTCCAGCAGAATCTTCCTGAAAATATATTCCCGCTGTTTATAGAGACCGGCGAGTACATGTTCAGAAATCCAGAGGTGAACGCTCTTACTGCAATAAACTATGTGCTTGGGTTGTTCAATCCTCAGTTTCAGCAGGAGTTTATAGACTGGAGAGAAAAGAACGAAGAAGCTTTCCTCAGAATGCTGAACGACATCTCTATATACGCCACAATGAGAAAGAGATGGTATCTCATAAACTTTCTTGATGGCGTGAACCTCAAGGTGGTCGGTGAGTATCAGGGAGAGCTTAAAGAGGATCACGAGCATATCAAAATAAACTCCTACGAAGAGCTTCTTGACATATACGGAAGGAGTCATATAACTGTGATGAGTTTCCCCCACACTGTCCCTTCTGGTATAGGGTTCACCCCTCTGGAAGTCTCTGCAATGGGAAGTGCCGGAATGATTGATTTCAGAGGCACCCTACCGGGTTTTCTCGCCCCGGGAGAGGAGATAATAACCTACATACCTCTTGACCGAGCGGATATAGAGGAAAAGGTTCTCTACTACCTTGACAACCTTGAGGAGGCAAAGGAGATAGGGGAAAGGGCAAGGAACGCAGTTATTGACAGATATAGGGTTGATGATAGGGGAGAGTTTCTATACAACATGATGAGGGATATAATTTCCCAGGCAGAAAAGCAGGCGGAGCAGGCTCAGGAAACCGCCGAGAAAGAACAGGAATGATATGTTCCCCGGTTTTGGCACACTCGTAAACTTCATTCTTGTAATAATTGGAAGCATACTTGGGCTAAAGGGAGCAAGATTTATAAATCCGAAGCTAAGAGAAGGTGTTATCCACGGAATAGGACTCTTTACTTTTCTGCTGGGAGTGAAGTTGATATTGGAAAATAAACCTGAGACTTTAAAAGTTTTTTTTATAATCCTCTTCGGGACCGCCATCGGCTATCTTCTTGATCTTGAAGGTAAGGTAGAGAGTATCTCAAGAGATGGTAAGGACTTTACGAATGCTTTTGTTACATCTTCAGTTCTGTTCACGGTAGGTCCGATGACGCTTCTCGGATGTATACTTGAGGGGACGAAGGGAGATAGCTCTTTGATCCTTTCAAAAGCTACCATGGATGGTTTTTCCTCAATAATTCTCTCCTCATCTCTGGGTAGAGGGGTTCTATTTTCAGCCTTCTTTATTCTTTTCTTTCAGGGAAGTATAACCTTTCTCGCATTCTTCTTTGGAGATATACTCCACCAGCAAGCTATGGCGAACAGCCTTTTCATAGGCGGTGGGATCATGATAGTGATAGCTTTAAAGCTGTGGGGATTGATTAAAGAAGTTAAAAGTATCAATCTCCTTATCCCTCTTGTAGCTTCTCTATTTATTTGAACCGTCAAGCCTGATTTTTGACACCTCAGAGAGGGCTTCGTATATATTCTCTTTATCCGTCTCCCATACAAACACCCCGTTTCTGTGAAGTATCCACTTAGCCCTTGAACTTTCAGGGTGATGTCCACAGATCACTATGTCCACACCTTCTCTTACAAGTAGCTTTGCCACATCTTCTTCTGAGCTTACATTAACATCCATCACCTCCGGCTCTCCTTTTTTCTCCTCAAACACATACATCTTCCTGACGTTGCTGAAATCCTTGCACAGAATTTCTCCATCACTTGAAAATACTGCTATCCTGAGTCTTTCTTCTCCGGCGGGTTCATAGTGAATAAAAACCATCTCAACGCTCTCTATCTCCCTCGCTATTCTCCTTTCTATCTCGTCAGCTATCGCATGACTTTTCATAAAGCTACCCGGTCTGAGAAGTATCTCTGCATCTATGAATAGCTTCCCTCCAGCACTCCTGACAAGAAGTCTTTTTATGCTGTCAACCTCGGAAAAGGAGAGAATTATCTGTCTTATCCTCTCAACGGTTTCCTCATCCGCAGAGATATCAAGAATAGCTCCTACCTGTTCCTTTAAAAGCCCAAAAGCTGTGTAAAGTATCAATCCAGCCACCACAAGGGCAAAGTATCTATCGTAGTTATAACCAAAGTAAACAGAGCTCAAACTTATCAGAACAAGTGAAGAACCGAAGGCATCTGTAAGTGTATGATATGAGTCCGCTATCAGTGTGGGAGAGTTCAGTTTTTTACCTGCCCTTCTTTCAAGAAAGGAGAGAATCAGAGAGCTTACAAGGGAAAACACAATCACGGCTATACCGACAGGCAGATACTTCCTTTCAATTGTTATGCTCCCCTTCAAAGCTCTGTGTCCTACTTCGTACGCTGCAACTATGAGGAAGAATGCTATAACTATCGCACCTATGTTCTCAAGTTTATAGAGTCCGTAAGGAAACCTCTCATACTTCTTTTCAGAAAACTTTATTGATAGGTAGGCTATAACGGAAGCGGTAGCATCCGAAAGGGAGTGAATCGCTTCACCTATCAAGGACAGACTTCCTGTAAGGATGCCTCCAATAAACTTCAGACCAGACTGGATCAGATTTAAAAGGAGTGAGACAAGTGCCCAGTGTTCTTTTTTCATATTCCCCTATTCAGAGCAGTCTTATTACTTCCTTGACATGTTCCTCTCATTTTAAGCTCTTCCTCAACTGCCTGTAGGACTTTGTTTTTCATTCTTGGAGAGCAGTAATCGGGGGCTATTAATTTTTCCTCATCAACTTCACCCGTGATTCTGTGAATTACCATGTTTTCAGGAAGGATCTCTATCACATCGGCACAGAGTTTTACATATTCCTCAAGTAAGAGCACTTCAAATTCTTTCCTTTCATACTGCTGAGCCATAACAGTTCCCTTTATCACATGAAGAGGATGTATCTTTACACCGTCTATCGGAAGGGCAGAAAGAAGCTTTGCTGTCTCTATCACATCTTCACGTGTCTCATGAGGAAGACCTATTATCATGTGAGCACAGACCTTTAGAGGTCTCCTTTTTGTCCTCAAAACCGCATCCACAAAGTCTGAAATACCATGAGCCCTGTTTATCCTCTTCAGAGTTTCAAAGTTTGCTGACTGAAGTCCGTACTCAACCCAAACCTCAAGTCCTCTATCCGCATACTCGGAGAGCAGGTCAAGAACTTCTTCTGGAGCACAGTCGGGTCTTGTTCCTACATCTATTCCCACAACGTTCTCAAACTTAAGTGCGGTATCGTAAACCCTCTTCAGCGTATTAAGGTCAGCGTAGGTGTTTGTGTAAGACTGATAGTAGATGAAGAAGTATATGTCCTCTCCATACTTTCTTTTGGCTTTATCTATACCTTCCTTTATCTGAGTTTCAAGGGGAACGATCGGACTCAGCATTGAAGGCTTTGACCCTTCATAACAGAAAGTACATCCGCCTTTTGCCTTGCTTCCGTCTCTGTTAGGACATGTGAAGGGTAGAGCAACTGTTATCTTCTGAACCCGTCTACCATATTTTTCTAAAAAGTAATCTTTTAAGGAGTAATAGGGTCTTGTCTTTAACTTCATCATACCTTCTCCGCTTCCTTTAAAAGTTTCTTGTACTTTTCAAGAGCGAGCCTTCTTCTCCAACCCTTAAGCCTGTCTATAAAGGTTATACCCTGAAGATGGTCAAACTCATGCTGAAAAACTATCGCAGGGAATTTTTCAAGCTCCATTTCAACAGGTTCGCCGTGTTCATTCAAAGCCCTAATTTTTACCTTCTCTGCTCTCTCCACCTCAACGCTCAGACCAGGAAAAGATAGACATCCCTCTTTGTATTTGATCTTCCCTTCAGAGTTTACTATCTCAGGGTTTATAAGAACAAGTTTTAGATCAGGTGCATCTTCCTTAGGTGTCGTATCAATAACCATGATGCTCAGAGATACTCCTATCTGGTTTGCAGCAAGACCGACACCTTCAGCATGGTACATAGTGTCAAACATATCCTTTATGAGAGCTTGAATTTCTCTGTCTATAACATCAACCCTCTGAGTCGGCTTCTTAAGAACTTCAGCTGGATATGTAACTATATCTCTGACCATCGCTCACCTCTGGAAATAATTTAGACCGTTAGCATTATAATGCGTAGTATGAAAGAAGAACCTTTCCACTCTTCCGACATCAGAAAATATATAGATAACTCCATTCTCAAACCATACGTTTCCGAGGAAGAAGTTGAGAAGTTTGTGAGAGAATCGGTTCAAATAGGTTTTTATGCAGTCTGTGTAAATCCGTACCACGTTAGGCTTGCAAAGGAGATTGCCGAGGGTAGAATAAAAGTCTGCTCTGTGATCGGATTCCCTCTGGGACTCAACGCGAAGGAGATGAAAATACACGAAGCGGTAAGGGCTGTAGAAGATGGAGCAAATGAGCTTGATATAGTAATGAACATCTCTGCTTTCAAGTCAGGAAACTATCGCTACGTTGAGGAGGAGCTCAAAGCTGTAATCCGTGAGTCTGGAGTTCTTAACAAAATCATAATAGAGACCTGTTACCTTACAGATGAGGAAAAGAAGAAAGCTGTGGAAATATGTCTTGATGTGGGAGCTGACTTTGTGAAGACCTCTACAGGTTTTGGAAAAGGAGGAGCTACTCTTAAAGACGTTAAACTTTTGAAAGAAGCTGGCAAGGGGAAGATAAAGGTCAAAGCTGCAGGGGGTATAAAGGATCTAAAAACC
>CAZPVY010000005.1:0-35942 GCA_964590265.1 uncultured Aquifex sp.
GATATGTGTTTTGGCATAATTCTTAATTTTATAAAAAATTTGTAAAAGTTGCAAAGACTGCTTGAGCTGTATAAAATAAATCTGGAAAAATCCTTGAGGAGGTTAGAGTATGAGTGAACTTATCGGAACGCTTATCAAGCTCGGTGTAGCACTTTTTCTTGTCGCTATTGCTGTCGTGATAGGTGTAAGAACCTTTAGTTCTTCGGAGGTAGTTGCAGAGCAACAGCGTATCTCAACAATTGTCTCCAACATCAAGACGCTGTATGCAAACACTCCTACCTATGCGGGTCTTACAACGAATGTTGCTATCCAAGCAGGTGTTTTCCCCTCTGATATGGTTGCGGGGAATGTGGTCTACAACAGATGGAGAGGTCAGGTTAATCTCACCGAGAGCGGAACTGAGTTTACTCTTGAGTATCAGGGAGTTCCTAAAGAAGCTTGTATTAACCTTGTCTCTAACTTCAAGGACAGTAACCTATCACGGGTAGAAGTGAACGGGACTGCACTTGCAAATGTCCCCCCTTCTCCCGCTGAAGCCGCTGCAAGCTGTAACCAGCAGACAAATACCATAAGGTGGTCCTTTCGTTAATCATGTAGTGAGGAAATAGCATGTGGGAGCTGATAGGTCTTCTTTTTGCTTCCGCTGTTTCTCTTTTTTTTCTTACAGCTTCTCACAGCATCAGCGATAGAGTGACTACGGAAAGACAGCACGAATACTTCAGCAAAGAAACGGCTCAAAGATGGGTTACCTTTGGCTCTGCTCTTGAAAGATATGCAGAGGATAATGATAGTTCACTCCCTGAAGGGGATACAGTAGTAACCTGTACAATACTGAAAAACGACGGGTATCTCGCAAGCAGTTTCCCTTGTACTGACCCGCTCGGTCAAGAGCTGAGGGGTCTGATAGCCAAACCGATAGGTGTTCTTCAGTCTATCATCGTCTATCCTGCCACAAGTGCAAGTGTGGATATTTATACCAAACTCAAGCTTAAGACGAGCTTAAACCAGAAGTCTTTTCTTCTGAGAATAGCTACTGTGGCAAAAGACCTTAACTCAAGGTATGAATTTGTAGCCCTGAAGAGAGACGGAACGTTTAGTGCAGTATTCAGCAAGAGCATAGACAATATCAAAGACTATACTTCAAGCGGAAGTGTTCCTGCTGTCTTTCTTCAGGGCTACGACTATGCTCCCGTAATGTTCGTAAAAGGAGCCAAAGGTGTCGGATACTGGGTGTGGAGCGTTCAGGAAACGAGCACGGGCATAGCATTCTACAATCAGGGCTTTTCGTACGCTTGCCCTACACCACGAGGTCTCCCGAAAGACCCCCCAAACTCCTCGTGGACCTTCAACCCCATGCAGCCATGGTCATGGAACTGGTCTGGGGTCATCTCTAACACGGTAATGTCTACCTACATTTGCATACCCGCTACGGAGCAAACTGTTTTAAATAATCCGGGAGCTTCCATCCCGTCTCTTTCGGTCAAAATAACCCAATCTTTCCTTAATGCATACATAGAGAACAAAACCGATGCGGAGGGAGACTATGTGGTTTGGCCAGCAGCTGACTGCGGAGGGGCGTCTTACATGGGCGTCGTTGAGATACGGATAGGAAGCAGAGTATATACCGTGTATGCATGGCAAAATGTGTGCGCAAATGTAAAAGACTCGAGCGGGACAGTTTACGGAGGAGGTGGAGCTATTCCTACCCACCTTCTCTTTGTCAAGGGGTCACCCCCTGCAACCTTTTGTGTGGATTTGGCAAGTCTTAGCTGGAGACATATTGTTGACTACTGCTACAGCGTAAGCGATATGCTGAGCGCCCTCGGTGGCTCTGTCCAGACCGTGACGTTTAACCCGTAGGAGGAGTAGGAATATGTGGGTTTTGCTTACTATTCTTGTAGCTGTGACGAGCGGGGCACTTTTGCTAACTTCCCAGCTGAAGTTTATGGAAAGAAAAGAGCAGACACAGAGGTTTGAGTTTGTCCTGAGCAAAGTAGCTGACCAGATGCACAACGTCTTCAATGCTTCCTATCAGTATGTAAGCGGTATAGGAACGCAACCTTCCAGCTGGTCAATACAGGTGCTTAAAGATTCCAAGCTTATACCCGCAACCTTTGACGACAGGACATCTCTCGGACAGACCTATCAGATGTATTATGTGAGGAACGGGTGCGACAGCCAAGTTATGGATCTTGTGGTAAAAATAGAGGATACAGAGGATAGCGAAAATCAGAGACTTTGGGAGAAAGCAGGATTTAAAGTCCACCAGCTAGGAAAGAGATATGTGTATTCGAAGGTAGTCCAGCTCCTCAAGACCTATACATACCCCAAGGATATGCAGAATCCGTGTGGAGCAGGTCTCCCACCTTACGAGATCGGCTACATCCTCAACGGGAAGGTGTATGTAGACAGTGTAGAAAGAACAGACCTTAACATACCTTCTTCTCTCCTTTCCAAAGACGGTGTATTTATCTACGGATATGCTCCCAACCAGTGGGGATACCTTGTTGTTACATTCAGGTTCCTGAGAGGGGATGAAGTGTTGAATGAGTACTATGACTGGACAGGAAGCAACCAGTACAAACAACTTTACTCCGATGAATATCCGTGGTGGAGACAAGCAGATATTATATGGTCGAAAGATTGTCCGTCCGGTTACATAGACTTATCTACTTCTCCTTTAGGTGTTGTTACAGAGCAGGATAGAGGTTGGGTGAATTTCTGTGTTCCTGCTTTTAAGAGCGACTTGACTAAGGAGAAGATTAACAGAATACGGAGAGAGTTCAGGAAGTTTTACGGAGTTGATAGGGGTCTTATGGAATCTGATGACTGTGTTGTAGTCAGTTCTGAAGGGATAAGAGTATCCAACGACCTTACTTCATTTCTTGTTAACTGGGCATCAAGGTGGTGTTCCACACCCGACTTCCCTAATGTAGCTGACCTTGACAGGGAGTTTAGGAATGCTGTGAGCAGGTGGCTCTACGATGCTCACAAGGAAGCTTGGGGAGGTCGCACAAGGTCATGGCTCCAACAAAACGAACCTCTCCATCAGTACCCTAATCCTAACTTCTGGTTCTTCAGAAGCATAACTTTCAAGGATCCCCTACAGAACAGGTACTACCAGCTCGTAGCGTACTTCTACAAGTTTTATACAGGAGAAGGTTGTAGTCCTTCCTCTCTCGGTATGAACGGAACTTCTAAACTTACAGGTTTTTCGTATCCCCCTAATGCTACGATATGGGCTACAGGATGGAAGTGGGCAAGAAGAAATAACCCGACTGATGTGGGAAACAATCGGTCTTGCAGTCCTTCGTGGCTGGATGATGAGTATACAAATCTTGGTACATCTCAGAGGTTTACGGAAGCAAGAATAATTCTGAGAGTGCTCGATAATTCGACCGATGCATCCCAGTACGTAGTTCCTATAACTTGGAGGAATGGAAAAAACGGAGTGTGGAGGACATTCAACTGGGTGATACCTACCCCTATTTACTGATGGATGTAGAATATTGATAGAGGGCTGAAGATGAACTCTCTCGAGCTTGTGGACGCTTTCAAGACAGCGAATATGATAGTGGAGTGGGCTATTGTAGCTATCCCTTCCCTCTTCGGGTTAGGAGCGATAGGGAGTCTCGGATACGGAGTGTTTTCTTCCGCAAGGGGATGGATCCACCACGGGGGAGATATGCTCAAGCTCGGAGCTTCCATAATTGCAGGTGGTTTTGCAGGAGGTATAGGTGGAATAAGAGCGGTAGGTTCACTCAGAGCTATGGGACAGGATATAAGCATAGGTGAAGCTATGAAGATGGTGGGCGGAGAAGCTCTGAAGGGAGGAGTTAAAGCGTCCACAGGTTCAAGAGGTTGGCTCCAGGTTGCAAACAGGTCTCTGTGGGGTAATGAAGCAGAGAGGAGCTTCCTCTCCAAGAAACCTGTAGAGAGAACCGTCATCAAAAAAGCTGACGGCAGTAAAGAAGTGAGAGAGAGAATAGAGGGAGACAAGATAGGAGCCACGGAGAAGGTTCTCAAGGAGAAAGTAATAGATGAAGGTCCTCGAGGACCTGGTGGTGGAGGGAAACCACCTTCCAGACCACCTGCGGGTGGAGGAAGAAGACCTCCTTCACACCCCAGCGGTGCTCAGAGCTCAGCTTCCGAACTCGGTCTGGAAGTAGTGAGAGATCCGAAGGTCATCAGAGATGTGGAGGGGTCAAGGAATAATAGTTCCACTTGACACTAACATCTTCCTGTAGAAATACATACACAGCTTCCTCCGAGGACATAATAGAGAACTCAAGTTCGTCTTAACTTGTTTTAAATGTCTTGACTAAAGTTGCGACATCTCTATAATTAGAGATGTAAGGAGGTGAAGAGCTATGGAAGGACAAAGAATAGATATAAAGTCTGCTCTTCATGATAAGGTAGAGATAGTGAACATGAGGAAGATGCGTTCTGGCTGGTCAAAGCTTATGAATCAGCAAGAGAATATCCTCGTTCTTACAAATAGGGGAAGAGTTACGGGCTTCTACATACCTTATGAGGTCTCCCGCAGTTTACCAAATCCGATTAAGGTTCTTTTTTTATACCTGCTCGATATGTATGCCAAGAAAGCTGTCCCTGAACTTGAAGAGGTAGCAAGGGAGCTTGAGCAAGAACCCTTGAATGAATCAGTAAAGTCTGGAGGTGGTAGTGAGTAGTGAACTACCTCCAACCAGCTCTCTGGTGTGTGTAGATAATACTATCGTCTTTAAAGCTGTTTACAATCCTGCTTCTGTGGTGACAGACTTGTTTTCTGTTCTTATACTTGAAAGGTCATGCACTTTGTATTCTACAGAAAAAAACCTGCATAGATGTCAAGAAGCTGTTGAGCGAAAGGTTTTGGTGCTTATTAAAAAGCTCCTGGAGGAGCGAGATCCTAATGTTGAACATTTGAGACGCTACTCTTTGATTTTAGATGTTGTGGGGATTGCACGGGGGAAAGCAGGAAAAGGTAAGCGGGTGAAGAATAATCAAGGTAAGATGCTTAGGGCATTTACGGACGAACTTGTTGAACAGATAAAAGCATTTTTAGATCAGAGACTTGAGTTTGTTAGGAGCTTTCTAAATGTCAAAGATTTCGATTTCTATAAGAGGAACTTTACAGATGCTATATCTATTTTGGGAGACAGGGAACCAGAGCACGAAGATGCTCATATTTTAGCTTTGGCATTAACTCTATATGAAGAACATAACATTCCTGTATATTTATGGACCGACGATTCCGATTTCCATAATATAGAACCAGTCATAAAGCGATACGGGGTAATCCCTTTCAAAAAGATTGAGGGTTAGTATGATGTTAGTATCTAAGCCCACACTTCTTTTACCTTTATATCAAATTCATTCATCTCCCTCACCCACTCATAACCCTCCTCTCCTAGCTCTTCTCTGACTGCGTGGTGTAGTGTGTAGAATGCAAACCTGTCCGTCAGCCCCCACTCATCTACGTATTTAGAGTCTTTTCCCTCAAGCTCTTCGTAAGTTCCTTCTACAATCTCCCTGAACTTGAGGTCTGCTATCTTCTTGCCCTTTACGAGCAGTTCGTCTTCTCCTACCTCCTTGAGCAGTTCAAACTTCTCTCTTACCTTCTCCCACCACTCGGGACTGTTACTGACTTCCCTTATCTTCTCCCATACCTCTATCCACTCAGGATCGTCAAGAAGCTCCCCGTCTATCTTTTCCCTGACCCTGTCGTAGTCCTTCCCCATATCGTTTAGCTTCTCGGGGTCGAAGTCAGGGCTTGCGAGACCGAGCAAGTACATCTCCTTCCAGAAGCGAATAAGGTAATGCCATCTTATACCTGCCAACGCTCTACTGTTCCTCTCAAACACCCTCTCATCATCGCACCTGATTTCCCATACTTCAAGCACTCTCCTTCCCTCTCTTACGAGGTTTTCAGGAGAAAGCGCAAGCAGGAATATCCTCTTCTCCCTCTTAGCAAGCTCAAAAGAAGGTAGAACCAGGAACGCACCTCTGAAGGATATGGGCTTCCTCGGGGTGGATTCTGACCTTACCTCGCTCACGGCTCTCCACCTCCACCTGCTTTGTAAGCACCCGCAACAAGTACAAGTTCACGCAGGTCTACAGCAACCTTCTTGCTCCCTTCCACATTCCTGCGTCTTGTTTTCATCCCACAACCTCCTATAATATTAACTTAGTTTCTGTCTTGCGAATTGTCAAGCAATTGTTAAAACATATTTCCACTACATTGTTTATTCAGGTGTATGTCCCCCAAGCTCAAAGAAGCTAATTACTCTCTAATTATTTATTAATTAAAAGGTAATTACCATATCCCCTTCTTGACAATTCGCAAGCAATTGTCTGGGTGAAGTAATTAAAAGGTAATTATTTATTCCATAAGTTTGTAATTACTCAGTAATTAAATGGCAATTAAAATCGGAATAAAGCTTTAAAAGCTTAATATTTATACTGCCACTCCTGCGACGGTGACCCTGTTCCTCCCTCTTTTCTTGCTTTGGTATAGAGCTTCATCGGCTCTCTTTATTGCAATTTCAAGGTCTTCATCCTGTGCAAGACCCACGCTGATGGTTACGGGGAGACCGTCTACCCTTGCTCTCTGTACCTGTCTTCTTATCCTCTCAGCTATCCTCTGGGCATCGGTGATACTGGTTCCGTTTCTCAGAATAACCATAAACTCCTCCCCTCCGTATCTGACCACCACATCTTCATCTCTGACGCTATTCTTGATTATCTGTGCAACCCCTCTGAGAACTCTGTCCCCTCTATCGTGTCCGTATGTATCGTTTATCTTCTTGAAGAAGTCAATATCCATCATTATTACCGTATGTGGAGGGGGTCTTGATTCCACAAGATATTTCTTTTCCTCCTCAAAGTAGCTTCTTGTAAAGACACCCGTGAGTTTGTCAACGAATAGCTCGTTTTCCACTTCAGATATGTTTACAGAGACAAAGGAAGCGTGAGGGGAACCTGCTTTTTTCTTCACGAGCAGATGTGCAACCTCTACTGCACCCTCTATTGTCCTCGTTTCCTCATAACCGAATACAAACCCGGAAGCGAATGCATCCCCTAATCCTGAATAACTTTCTGCTTTTTTGATGTGCGGGGCAGGGAAACACATTTCTCCTCCGTCAGGAAGGTACACACAGGAACCTCTGGCACCTCTTGTTATCACCCATCCGCATTCTATTACCTCTCTCGGGTCTTGTTTCCCCGCAACCAGGGAAAGCTTTTTCCATTCAAGCTCGTTTAGAAACACAAATTTCACCTTATTATGCAGGTTCTTTCTTTCAGACAGGGGCAGGAGTTTCAGAGACTTTATTTCGCTTACAGCGTGTATGTAGACAGGAACATTTGACTTTTCTACTACGGAGAGGAGCGTCTTGGAAGAGAGGTTTGTCTCTACAAATAATACATCTCCCTTTTCCTGCACAATACTCTCTGCTATCTTTTCAGCCACTTCTTCTGAGTCCACACAGGTAGAGGTAACCGCAAGCTTCAGATCTCTGTTTTCCCTGAGAGCCAGAAAAGCAGGTTCTTTCAGCTTTTTTTCGAGGAAAATCTTGTGTTCTATTCCCAGCTGTTTCAGCTTGAGCAGTATTATTCTCGTAAAGAGAGACCCCCTCGGAAGGGCTGAAATGAGAGAGACTCTTGCTTTAAGGGAAGACAGAAAGGTTGCTATGTTGAAAGCTGTTCCCCCTATTGCAAGCGTGAAGTTTCCTTCTACGTCTATCCCTTCTTCAAAGGGGACTTCTGCATCTGCGAAGATGTCAAGGTGAACTGACCCTGTTACTATAAACTTTTTCAATACCTTTAGCCCTCCTGATAAATTCCCTTACTTTCCTTCTGTCCTTAAACCCTTTGCTTCCCTTGAGGTTGGTGTTTGCATCTACCCCGTAAGGACGGACTTTTTCTATTGCTTCCCTCACATTTTCGGGAGAAAGACCACCTGCGAGTATTACGGGAGTGTTCAGAACCTCTACTATCCTTCTGCTTATCTCCCAATTGTGGGTTTCCCCTGTTCCACCTATCCTGTCCTTAGTTCTTGAATCGAGAAGTATGGCATCTACAACTCCTTCGTATTCTTTGGCAACTTCTATGCTCCTTTCATCTACCACATGGACAGCTTTTATGAGCTTGAGGTAGGGGAACCTGAGCTTGAGAACTTTGAGAGCTGAAGGAACTACATCGTCCTGTACCTGAACTGCTGTTACATAGCTCTTCCTTATCAGCTTGCTTATCTTGTCTATGTCAGTAAGATGGGTGACGAGGACGCTCTCTATAAAAGGAGGGAGCATCTCCAGAGCTTTTCTTATGAAGGATGTTTTTACTTCGTCCTCAGTCTTATACCTCGCTCCGCATATGAACCCGACAGCATCTACTCCTTCTTCTATGCAAGCTGTAAGCTCTCCCAAGCTTTTTATCCCGCAGACCTTTACCTTTACCATTACCTATAAATTTTACAAAAAATCCAAAATTGAAAAGACTTGCAAAGTTTGACACAGGGATATATACTATTAATAGCTACAAATCACGCAAGGAGGTGGCTCTTCTCTTAACCCTAATTAACTTGCGACCTATCCTCGTATTCTTTCTCTTTTACTTCAGATTTTTCTCTCCCTTCTGTTCGTAATATACAGATTTTGCAAATACTATCAAGCTTTGGAGTATACTTATAAAGACTGAAGTCTCGTAAGGAGGTGCAGTAAGATGAAATGGACGATACCTCATCCTCCTTACAAGGAGGAAAAATTTAGAGGGACAGTTATAGACGCCAGAACTCGCTTTATAAAGATAAGGACGGATACGGGGAAGATAATAGACGGATATGTTTCTTCTAACCTTCTCAAGAGAATAAAAGAAGGAGACAGAGTTATAGTCATAGGGAGAGCGAGATACAATCCTCTGGGGAAGCTCCTTAGCTTCCAGATTCAGTCCGTAAGGAAGGTTTAGATTAAGGGGGCATTTGCCCCCTCTTTTATCAGCTTATCAACCTCTATCTCAGGGACATCTTCATATTCAAAGAACGCAAACAGATAAGCTATGAAATCCGTAAGCGTTCTTATTCTGAACTCACTTCTCTTTATCTTCTCCCTTACTTTCTCTGCAAGTTTGTGGTAGTTTACTTCCTTATGAAGTGGAACTTCTCCTCTTGCTTCTGACCAAAACTCCCTCCAGCTTAACTTTCTCTCCTTTCTCTCAACCTTGTCTATACTACCTTTGGGTCTTCCTACATTCGGGGTATAGTTCCAGAGGAAGGAAAGATCGTATTCTGTCTCCCCCTGTTCCTCGAGAACCTCTTTGACATCTTCAACGGTTATTTTCCTCTCCGGTTTTTTTCTCGGCGGTCTGGGGAATATCTCCTCTATCTGAAGTCTTATCAGCTTGGCGGAAGATTCTAAGAACCTCCCTGCTTCTCTCAGGTATTCTGCACTTTCCAGCTCCTTTGCGTATTTTCTGAACAAGTTTATCAAATACTCTACATCTACATCGTAAGGATCAACTCTTCCCTCTCTGATTTCCTTGAGAACGATCTCGTAAGGAGATGAAATCGTTTCAATCACTAAACATCCTCCTACATTTTCTCAACTATGAGTTCAAGGGACTTTTCCTCCTCAGCTTCCATATAGATGTTTAATGTTGTTGTTATTCTTTCGTGCCCTACCCACTTGGAAACTATTGAGACAGGAATTCCTATCATTCCGAGCTTAGTAATGTAGGTGTACCTGAACCTGTGGGCTGTTACCTTCAAGTTGTATTCAGCTGTCTTTAACTCTTTGCTCAAGCGGTAGAAAAACTGCCATACTGATCCTACGGTCAGTCGTAGTGTCTTTACGCTTCTGGGATACCTGATAGTGTATGTGAATATGTAGTCTTCAGGTTTTAGTCTCCTGAGCCACTCTTCCCATAGTTTCTTCCAGCTATCCTTCCAGAAGAAAATGGGAACAGTCCTGCTCTTCCCGAACTTTCCTTCTCTGACTTCTACGAACCATACCTCTTTCTCTTTGCCATCTTCTGTCATCACCTTCTTTACGGTTATGTCTTCTTTCTTTACTTCAACAGCTTCTGCAATCCTGAGACCCGAGGAGACAAGAAAAGTTACGAGAAGGTAGTAAATCGGATGCTTCATCTCTATCCCCGGCATTTCCCCTCTTATAGCTCTGAGAACGAGGTCTATTTCTTCGTCTGTATACCTCTTCCTCTCCTTGTTCTTCAGACCTTTCTGCTGAAAAACAAATTTTGCTGACGAGCTCTCAAATTCCACCGAGTATCCTTGCTCTCTCAGCCAGTTGTAGAACCTTTTAGCTTCTGATACAACCTGCTTGATAGTGGTATCTTTAAGACCCTTCTTCTTCAGATGTTCGTAGAACTTAGAAAGTTCCTTCTTGTCAAAGTCTATGAGCGTATCTGTGTAGTCGGTAAGGTGCTTGAGATAGCTCTCTTTCGCTTTTACGGTTAGTGGAGACCTTACCTTAGAGAGATCAGAAAGATACTGCTCTATCAGGAACTCCAATCTTTCATTCCTCCTCCAGAGGTAATTCGCTCAGGTAAAGTACGTAGAAAGCTATCAGCTCCGCATGACACTTACACTCACTCAGTTTTACCTCTTCCGAGCGTCTTATCTCTCTGTCTATACAGTAACAGTCTAATTCAAGGTATCCGTCCTTTCTGTATTTATTCACAAGGTCTTCAAATTCTTTACTTTTCAAAAGGTTTTCTTCAAAGTATTTTGCATAGAGCTCAAGCGACTTTTTGAGAGGATATACTTCCTTTGAAAACTTGCTCTTCTTCACGGGAAAGGGATTACCAAATATGCTCGGTCTTCCTACATAAACACCCTTTCCTCTCCTACCCCTGCTCGTTATCCTTATCATTTCTTACCTCTCCTCTTCAGTCTCAAGAGGTGATCTATCACCTCGCTTGCTTTTTCTCTGCTGAGATCTTCGGGTTTCTTCCCTCCTGTAAGCATATTCAGTTCTCTCCTTGAAAACTCCAGCTCTGCGGACAGAAGGTATATCGTCCTTACCTGCTTGTCTGTTGCTTTCTTTCCTATCACCTGTTCCCCCCTCCTATCTGTAGCGGTAGACATACTTGACCCTTTTCCTCTTTGCTTTCTCTTTTTTGGAGGGGATAACTCTTGCTCTTCCTCTGGTGGCAGAAGCGAGCTTTCCTCCTACTCCCTTTGCTATGTCCTTTGTGGAAAATCTCACCTTCATACTTCCTCAACCTCCCACTCAAGATCCACGTATCTCTGCTCCTCATCTCCCTCTCTGTATATCGCTACCTGCGGTGGTTTGGAGTTATCAGGAGTGATAAACCAGTCTATTATTTCTACATCAGGATCCTCTATAAGTTCTCCGCTTACCTCTTCTGCGTCCCACCATACATAGTCATCTACTTCTGTTATTGTTCCCTTTATGTTTATCTTTTCTCCACCTGTTTCCTTATCCCTTACTATGATTTTCTTCCCTACCATATACCACCTCCGTGGTAATCTTTTAGAGATTATACAAAGGATGCAAAAATTTGTCAAGTTTAGAGTTGCTAAACTTGACACTTTGGGAGAAGAGGGCTTGAGAGAACGGAAACGAGCAAGTCGTTGGGAGACGAGAACGGGGCAGGAATCCCGTATATACTTCTTATAAGGAGATTAATAAGTAAAACCGTCCCTTATTTGCTGACAATAGCATACAATACCTATCGTCCGTGCGAGTCTGCAGGGATACCTCCAGCGGGGACGGTCTCGCTGGACTACCTCCCACCTGTTAGAAAAACGGTTAACTGTTAGCAACCCCTTCCTCTTTTCCGATTTTTACAAAAGATATAAAATAAACATATGTGTCCAGAAGTAGAGAAAAGACTTAAAGTGAGGAAGTACAGGAGCATTAATGTAGTTAAGAACAAGATAGAACCTGTCAGGAACGAGCTTGAAATTCCTTCTCAGGAAAGAAGAAAGAGGAGAAGAATAACGAGGAGGGACTTTCTTAAGGGGACTTCCATAATCCCTCTAATAGCGTTCTTCAACCCGTTCAACCTCCTCAATCCTGTCCCTGCTCACGGTATCTTCAGTATGGATATATTCAGCTGGGGATGTGTAAAGTGCAAGCTGGGATTCT
Source organism: uncultured Aquifex sp. (assembly GCA_964590265.1). Lineage (GTDB taxonomy): Bacteria > Aquificota > Aquificia > Aquificales > Aquificaceae > Hydrogenivirga. Next base: position 12,129 of record CAZPVY010000005.1, read on the forward strand.
GTATGTGTAAGGTGAAGGGGCTGGGAGGTGTGAAGCTAATCCCTTCTATATACAACCAGTACTGGTATCCCGTAGGATTTATGGAAGTAAACAGAGCTTGTCAGTTTATGACTTCGCTCCTGCCAGTCGGAGGTGATCTTCTGGGAAATATCTTCGGTACCATATGCGACATACTTCCTACAGGGTGGATACAGGGGTCAGATATGTCGCAGAATACAGGGATAGGGAGGATGAGTCAGCAATATATGAGAGTTCACGCAAGGTGGTACGGGATGACTCCCGAAATAGAAGCTTTTGTTACTACTTACCTCGAGACTGTGGAACTTTGTCCCTGCTCGGTAGTGGATATGATAAAGAAAACTGTCCTCGGACCTGTTTACGATAAACTGCAAGAGTTTGAAGAAAAGATACAAGAATTTGAGAAAAAGTTTCAGGGTGCTAAAAAGCTTAAGGATATGATAGACAAGGTTAAGGAAGCTCTTGATAAATTCACAGAGTTCCCTCTTCCTGTGTGGTTTACAGAAATTCTCTCTCCCTTCTGGCTCATAGAAGCACTATCCCCGGACAACCTGCTGGGAGGTAACTGGAAGAGTGCAATAGTGATTGCTATGGCTCAGTCGGGGATAGTAGGTCATGCGGGAGCGTGTCAGTATGCCCTTAAAGCTCTGAAAAAGCTCGGTCTTGATATATCTTTCGGGGGTCTTATAGATCCAAGCTTTTTCTGTGTAGGTTACTGGGGGTACGGTTATCCGAGGATAGGGGTTGTCAGGAACGATGACCCTCTGATAGCACACCTTCTTGCAGTAGCAAGATTTCACCATCTCTTTTCCAAAACTCTCCCTGTCATCCCGTTCAAGTACGATGAAAACAATATAAGGTATCAGCTCGTGAGACCCTTCTCCACAGAGTGTATGAAGCCGGGTTGCGGTGGGGGAACCATTCCTGACATCTGCGAGATAGTGGATGTAGCAACCAATCCGACAGCACTTATGAATATGCTCAAAGACAAAGCTACCAGCATAGCCGGAAGGACGATGAATGCTCTTGATAGAAAGACCTTTCTCGTTGTCTGGAAGAGGAAAAAGAAATGCTGTTGTTAATTAACTTTCTTCTTCTACGGGGATGTCATCCATAGGTGTCCATATGGGAAGTGTATACTTCCTGCTCTTTCTGTACTTGTAGAAGTAGAAGAGACCAAAAAGGTCAGCTATCATATTCACTCCCCACATAATGAGAGAATGCAAGTTGAAGAAGGTAAAGATAAAGGGATATATGACCTCATCGTAAAAGTCATATCCCACACCGTAAAAGGAGTTCCCAAATATCACAACCATAAAGGTTATAAAAGCACTTATAAAGTCATAGAAGAAGGACATTAGTGTAAACCCCACAAGGTATATCTTCACTATTTCTGAGGTAAGACCGTGTTCAAAGGTGACGAATGACCTCACGAACCATAGAGGGAAAAGTATCTTTATGGCGAGCAGGTAAACCTCCGCAAGAAAAGCAAAGTATCTGAAGGGTGCGTAAAACCACGACAGAATGAGGGAGCTTACTATAAGGAACACAGCTATACCGTGTAGGAGGGCTCCCATACCCATTCCCTTCGTCGCTATATATATGTAGTGATTCGTTCTGAGAGTTTCTACTACAAAGGGTTTAGCATTCTCAAGCTCCGCATTCCTTATCCACTCTAACTTGGTAAGAAAAGAAAAGAAACTGTCTCCCTTACCTCCATTACCCCCGCCACCTTCGTCCATCGGAACATACCTGTTACCCATCTCTCACACCACGCACATATAGAGTTTGTAGAGGGGCTTGGGCTGTTCTACCGTAGGAGAGAATATCCACCTCGCTTTGGGATACGCAGAAAAGTCTATCCCCTTTACGGGAAAGGAAAGTCCTTTGAGGAGTGCATTCTCTACCATACTTCTTAGCGCTCTTGTCTCTTCTACCGAGAACCTGATTATCTCTTCTCCAGCTTGGGAGATTATCGTTTCTCCTTCGCTCCTTATGAACTGAAGGTCTCTTGACTTGAATCCGTAGTCTCCCATACGGTTCTTTACATACTTTATGAAAGCGGAGAGTATGAGGACATTCCACCTGTGAAGGTAGAAGATAGTTCTCTCTTCGGGATACTTGGTGAACTTCAGCTTGAGTATGTCGTCTCCCCTCCTCCACCCTTCCCAGTCATACTCAGCAACCACCACTATTCCCTCTTCTGTTTCTGACTTGGCGGTGTCTATTCCCCAGACTCCCTCGAGCAACTCTATGAACCTCTGGGCGTGTATGAGGAACTGTCCCTTGAGAGGAGGAACTTTTTTACCTCCGAGTTCCCACTCTTTCTCTCCGCTTACATCCATAAGAACTTTTCTCTCCTCGGGAAGATACTCCATTATCAACCTTGCTTTTTTGTAACCGAGCTCTATCCTTTCCATATCACACCTCCTCAGTCAAGTAGCTTTGAGAGGATGTTCCCGACTCTCAAAACATAAGCACTCCTTTCCCGAGACCTTCCAGGTCCCCTGTGGTAACAATCTATTGCTTTCGGAGAAATTCCAAACCTTGATATGCACATCTTAAGCAGGATTGCCCCTGCACGAACGTTCGTGCAGGGGTCAAACAAGTCATACTTGCTCTGTATAATACCCATCTTTTTTAAAAAGGAGAAGTTGGCAGAGCTAATCTGCATAAGACCTATATCATAGTTCCTTGCATACCTGAACATTACCGAGAGCTTCTTCGCTTGAGAGAGCGTGCGGGGGTAGATAGAATACATATACCTTGCACGCTTTCCTCTGCTCCTGGTATAGCTCATCCCCAACCTTCTGAGGTATCTATCAAATCTCAGATTGGTCTGTATATTTACAGCATACGGGTTGAGTTTGCTTTCCACGTAAGCTATGGAAACTATAAGCTCCGCAGGAATATCAATCTGCTTCTCGATATCAAGGATACACTCTACCATAGTGTTTATAATTTTCTCTAATTTTGACAAAATTTGCAAGATTAGTATAAAATACAAGAAGGGAGGAAAGAGATGGAGAAACTTCTTTCTATTGCTCTGGCACTTTTTCTGCTTCTCCCTTTAGCAGGATTTTCTGGAGATAAGCAGGTTATTAACAAGATAGGAGAAGAAGAACTGAAGTGCGCTCGTGACTCCTATACCGTGCCAGCTATGGGCAACCTTTTGAGTACATTCTACAGCACCCTGCTTATAAGAGGATATTCCTTCTGCGAGTCTCTTGCTCTGCTTGAGAGCATACTTCAGGAGGATTTCGGGGGAGATAAGAAAGAAGGAGGAGGTACAGATGAGCACAAAAATTGAGTGGACTCAGGAGACGTGGAATGTCTTTACAGGTTGTTCCAAGGTTTCCGAAGCATGCAGGAACTGCTATGCTGAAAGGTTTGCGAAAAGACTCCGGAGCAATCCTGTAGCAGGAAAAAAGTACAGAAACGGATTTAAGTTTACCTTCCATCCTGAAGAACTCAAGAAACCTTATAGATGGAAAACCCCGAGAATGATTTTTGTAAACTCCATGTCTGACACCTTTCATGAGGAAGCGACTGATGAAATGGTAAGAGCTGTGTGGAAGGTAATGGAAGAAAACCCTCACCACATATTTCAGGTACTAACCAAGCGTCCTCACAGAGCGGTCAGGATGCTGATAGAAGGTGTTATTTATCCGCTCCCCAACGTGTGGATGGGGGTGACGATAGAGCATAAGAAGTACATAAGGAGATCTCTTTACCTTCAGCACTTCAAAGACTTTCCTGTGAGGTTTGTTTCTATTGAACCTATGCTCTCTCCCCTTTCGGAAATAGAACCTTTCCTCAAAGACGGGACAATCAACTGGGTGATAGTGGGTGGAGAGACAGGGAAAGGAGCGAGACCTATGAGGGAGGAATGGGTCTTGGAGATAAAGGAGCTTTGCGAAAGGTATGAGGTTCCCTTCTTCTTCAAACAGTGGGGAGCTGAGGTAGGAAAAGGAGGAAGACTGCTCGGGGGAAGGGAATACAGTGAGATGCCGGAAGTTGTTACGGAGGTATGTGAATTGTCTGTGCAGGGTTTGAGCTTGTTTTGGAACAAGAACAAAACGCACGTCTTGATTTTTGGGAAACCGAACATGGGAATGAGTATTTTTGGGAAACCGAACATGTGAATGAGTAAATCCGTGGAGGTGATGTCGTTATGAGGGGAAATGTTGTAGTAGTAAAGGGGGCGGTCGGTTCAGGGAAAACTTACTATGTTGTTTACAACCTTCTTCAGAATCCCTCTTTCAGAGGGAAGACCCTGATAACTAATCTGAAGATTGATGGGTTTGAATGCGTGAATCCCGACACTCTGTCTGCAGGTAGTCTCAGTATCCTGGAGAAGGAAGGATATATCGTCTTTTTGGATGACATAGCAAGAGTAAAGTGGACAGACCCACGACTTGAAGAAAGGGCAATACGTCGGGCGATTACTTCTTTCATTACAGCTTCAGTAGAGGATGATTTGGAAAGGTTTATCCCCTTTGCGAACCGCACAGTAAACGCTTTAGGGAAGAAGAGATCTGGTGACACTGAAGTGCTTGAGTACAAGGAGCAGACGGTAGGGAAGAAAGAAAAGCTTGTGATTCTTCCTGTCCTTGATGAGGTGTTTGATGCAATTCTTGATGACTACGGACTTACAAGGGAGCAGAGAAAGAAGCTGAGAGAGAGGGGAGTAGTAACTATAAGGAGGGATGATATATGAAAGGAGTAGGACTGACAGCCCTCGGAGTTTCAGCGGTAGCACTTTTGCTTACAGCAGTTGCATCCCTCAAGACCGTCGAGTCGGGGACAGTAGGAATAAAGGTAACTTTAGGGAAGTATGATAACGAGGAACTCCCTCCGGGACTCCATTTCAAGATACCTCTGGTTCAGAGCATCAAGATAGCGGATGTAAGGGTGCATACCATCCACTACAAAGGGAAAAAGGATCTTCCTGATAAGGAAGGGGTCATATACAAGCCCTCCATAACAGTCCTTGACGAAAGAGGTCTTCCCATAAATGTGGAGCTCACCGTTCAATACAGGATCCTTCCAGACCTTGCATCAGAGACAATCCAGAGCTGGGGGTGGAACTGGGAAGAGAAGCTGGTTAATCCAGCCGTGAGAGATATTGTCAGGGACGTCATAGGTCAGTATCCCGCCGAGAAGATACCTGTCAAGCGTCAGGAGATAGCTACGAAGATAGAACAAGGGATAAGAGACCTTATAAAAGAATCTTCAAAGAGTGCAGTTCAGGTTGTAGGTGTCCAGCTCAGAAACATACTCCTTCCTTTTGAGATACAGCAAAAGATAAAAGAAGTTCAGATAGCTAAGCAGGAAGCTGAGAAAATGAAGTACGTAGAGGAGAAAGCAAGAAAGGAGCAGGAAGTAAGGAAGATAAAAGCTGAAACCGAGAAGATAGAGAGGGTAATAAAAGCAGAAGCTGAAGCCCAAGCAAAGATAAAGGAAGCAGAAGCTATAGCTAAAGCAAACGAACTCATCTCCAAGTCCGTTACAAGTAATCTTCTGAGATGGAAGGAGATAGAGGTTCAGATGAAGGTTGCGGAGAGTCTCAAAGAGAACCCCAACGTGAGACTCTTCCTGAATGTTCCTAAGAGCGGGAACTTTCACCTGTGGTTGGACTCGCAAAAGAGATTGCTCGGTAGATAGTGGCTGTCGCTACCCCATGTTCCCCCTCCTCCTTTTTCCTTTTTCTTTTTTGCAAATTGTGTAAAATATATACAAGGTGGACAGCTCCCTCCCTCCATCCCAACAACCTCCTGATGAAGCGGGGCAACTGCCCCGCTTGTGCCAATTCATTAAAGAGTTATTAGAGAGTAATTAAGGTTTAATTAACTTTTAATTACCAAGTAATTAGGAAAAGATTGATCATCTATGCTTAATTTTGTTTCCGAGGTAGATTCCGAGCAAAGTAGCAGAAACATCAGAAATGGTGTCTGTATATCCCCCTCTATAAGCTCTAAATCCCTTCAGCGGATGGTTCTTGCATTGTCCGTAATACCGTTCATTACACCTTTCCAGATACTGATGGATTTCTTCTGTTACACTTATTCCTCCACCGACAAAGTACGGAATGTGTTTTCCTGGAATTAAAACTCCTATAACAAAGCCAAATAGTATATGTGCAAAAAATTGTGCAACAACATCCATTTTGGGTAATTATAGGAAAATCCTCTGTATTTTGCAAAATTTTGATAAAATACAAAGAAGTAGCATTTCTTCAGGGAGGTGAAAGGAACAAGAACAAGAGGACCCATTCAGGAAAAAATGAAAGGAGGTGGTAGCTATGAGTTTTGTGAAACTGAAAGAGCTTGCTAAAAAACTAATGGTGTGTGAGATGTCTGTCGTAGAAGGGATGGAGCGTCCATCTATGACAGAACGAGAGATTCTTGAGCATCAGTATGTCCATCAGGAGTATGAGCAGGTCAAAAATGAGCTCGAGAAAGCGGTTCCGGATCCGAAAAAAAGAGAACTCCTGCTGTGGTTGGTGCGGTTAGAGGATAAAGTCTGGAAGCTCCTCTACCAGAATAGTGACCAGAACAGGAAAGAGACCTGTGTCTGTGAGTGTACTTGTACTAAAACCAGTAATACAGATACGGATGAAGTGCATCCGAATATTAAGGAGGATATTGAAGAAATAGACGAGATGTATCTAAACATTATGGAATTGCTAAGCGATCTTGGTGTGGATGTAGAAGAGCTTGACACCAGGATCGTAAACATGGTGGAAGAGGTAGACAACTTTGACGATGTGCTGAAGAGAGTGCTTGCAAACCTTCACCAGTACATAGCAGAAAATGTATTTAGCAAGGGAGCTTGAAAGATGAAGCTCATACTGACCGAAAAACCCTCTGTTGCCCAAGATGTAGCAAGGGCATTCTCTAAGGTGGAGAGAAAGGATGGGTACATAAAAGCGTGGGATAGGGAGCTGGGGGAGTTCTACATAACATGGTGTTTCGGACACCTGTTCGAAATAGATACGGAGAAGATAGCACCGAGAGAAGAAAAACTACCTTTTCCCGAGAAGTTTGAGTATCGCTTAAAGAAAGGAGCAGGTAAGCAGTTCAAAGTGATAAAAGAGCTGGTCAAAAAAGCAAATGAGGTGTGGAACTTCGGAGACCCTGAAAGAGAAGGTGAGCTTCTCATAAGACTTGTACTTCTTCAAGCGGGATGGAAGAAGTGGGACAGGACCTATCGGATGTGGACATCAAAAGCTCTCACTCCCGACGTGGTAAGAGATGAAATAAGAGCGAAGCGTCCTTCTAAGGATTACGACAGCGTCTTCTGGGAAGCTCTTGCACGTCAGCATGGAGACTGGTTGGTGGGGATACCTCTATCGAGGGTTCTTATGTACAACCTCAAGGGCAGGTGGTCTGTAGGTAGGGTTCAGACTCCTACCTTAGCACTTTTGGTTCAGAGGGAGCTGGAGATAAGGAATTTTAAACCTGAACCTTATGTGGTCATAAAGGGGGTCTTCAGCGATGGTAAGGAAAGTTTTGAAGCTACTCTCTGGAAGGAAGAGAGGAGTGGAAAAAGTAGTAGAGCTGGAGGAGACGCTCCTGTGGAGAGCGATGAAGGAAGCGAAGGAGAAGGAGAAGGAGGAGAGAAAGGAGTCTGCATCTCCCCAGAGGAAGCAGAAAAGATACTTAAAGCTCTTGAGCGTGTAAAGGAGGGAACAGTAGTATGGGTAGAGAAGAAGCTCAGGAAACAACCTCCTCCTCTCCTGCATTCTCTCACAACCCTCCAGCAGGAAGCGTCCAAGCTCTACGGGTTTTCTGCACAGAAAACCTTAGATGTTGCTCAGAAGCTCTACGAGAAGAAGCTCATCTCCTATCCCAGAACGGAGTCTCAGCATCTGTCTGAAAAGGATAAAGAACTTGCAAAGAAAGTTCTTACGAAGCTCGGAAAGAAGGATCTCCTGTGGAAAGTGGACAAGGTAGGTAAGAGAGTTTTTGACGATTCAAAACTGACCGACCACTTTGCACTTATACCCTTAGCTCCTCTTTCTTCCGATGTGAATGAGGAAGAAAAGAAGCTCTACAACCTCGTTTGGAGAAGGTTTGTGGGAGCATTTATGGACTACTTTGAGTATGAGGAAACGAAGGTTAAGGTAGAAGCCGGTGGGTACACCTTCAGAGCGAGGGGTAAGAGGGTCGTCAGATTAGGGTGGAAGGAGCTTTACGGGGAAGAGAAAGACACACTTCTCCCTGAACTCAGATATGGTCAAGATCTCTGGCTTAAAAAAGTCAAAAGCGAGAAGAAGCTCACCCAACCTCCGCCCAGATACACAGAAGGTAGCATCATACAGAGGATGAAGAAGCTGGAGATAGGAACTCCTGCGACACGCTCAAGTATATTGGAATCTCTCAAGAGGAGAGGATATGTGGTAGGTAGGGGGAAACAGCTCATACCTACGGAGAAGGGGATAGAGCTTGTGAAGAAGCTCCTTGAAAAAGAACTTCCTCTTACTTCTCCCGAGCTTACCTCTGAGTGGGAGAAGAAGCTTAAAGAGATAAGGGTTAAGAACAAACAGAAGCGTGGGTATGAGGAGTTTGTGTCAAGCATAAAGGACTTCGTGAAGGAGCAAGCTAAGGAGTTGGAGAGCGTGAAAGTGAAAGTGAAAGTGTCAGATACTCTTTCCTACAAGAAGTCTTACTACAACAAGAAGAACGGGAAGAAGAGAAAGAAGGTGTACAGGAAGAAGAGGTGGAGAAGGTAACAGCTACCATGGAACAAGTTTGAACCATTCAAGAATCAACTTTTTACTTGGATAATCTACCGTCCATTCAAAATAGACTTCCTTAAACAAGAATCTCAAATTTAAGTTCTGAGGAAGGGATATTACAGCTAAATATTTTTCTATCTGTCCCGTAGCTATCCGCTTCCCTCCTGTTGGGTTCCCTGATATGTAATCTATAAGGATCATAACAAGTTCATCTACAAACATTAACGCTTCTGTTCTATCCATACAATGGTTATTCTCAAGGTAGTTTGCATAAGTCCTTACTAATTTATCAATTATAGAAGACTCCGCTATCCCCCACCCATGCATGCTTATTTACTGTAGCTCAAGCTCCTTTTGCACTTGTTTTACTATATCATCATATTTCTCCTCTTCAACAAACTGAACAAGTGTTTTTACTTCTTCCATTTCTTCTTCCGTAGGTTCCCTGACGAAGTGGTGAAGTATCATTAAAGGGCTTATCTCTTTATGTGCTTCCTTTATTTCAAAGCTGGGTGTGTGCGTATATCTGCTTAGGTCCTTAGCCCGCATATTTCCGAACTCATATACAAGGAAACTTATTAATTCTATCTCTTCTTTAGAAAGATGTCTAAGTTCGGGGGGAGAAGCTTTAAACATCCACCGGTAATAGAATGAATAAAAACCCGGCTCAATAACCTTTTTAGTTTTAAGTGCTCCCTCTTTCTCGAGTTCCTCAATTATTTCATCAAGCTCTTCAAGGGTAGGTCCAAACCTATTTTTCACAAACCTCCCACCTATAGACCTTTTACCCTTGGTAAGCATTATAAACCCTTCATAAAACCACAGTATCTTGTGAAGCTTTGTTTTACCGAACGTTCTCGGGTTTTTCCCGGTAAGATAGACTATGTACTGGACAATTTCCTTAGCTTTTTCCCTGTTTAGCTCTGCCATCTCAGCACCTCCTCCCCTCCTCCTCACCTTCCCTGTATTAACAATAATATAAATCGTCAGATATGTTAAGGACTTTTATCATCTTCCATAAATCCTTAACACACCTACAAATTTTAAACACTCGTTGCAGGTAGAAATTATACCACAGCAGGGGATATGCCCAGACTTTAGATTCTATTTAGCTTCCGCCAGACAGGTTTGTCCAAGTTTTTTGGAAAGTTTTCCAGTTCGTTTCCTATTAAGTATCTGTTATCCATTTTGAATTCCAAACCCATAAGACATTATATAACATTCAGATCGGATGTGGCTATACTTTGCATTTCCCCGTCAATATCGTATTTAATACCATAGTGCTGATAAACCTTGATCCTTCTTCCGTTTTCAGGTTCCTGCGATTTTTTAGCTTGCCCTTTTCGTTTTTCATGGTTTAAGCTCCCTTGCGAACTCTTTCAATGTACACAGGTATTCCTCCAGCTCCTCTATAAGCTCGTAAAAATGGGGATACAGCTCTTTAATGCCCTCCAAAATCCTTTCCACATACATTTCCTTCTTCCTGGACCATACGGGTCCGGTATTGAAAAAGTACTGCACCATCTTCGGATCCAGACCAAGGACGTCCCTTATGTAAATGGTATGAATTCCTCCTTCCGCAAGGAGTCTGTCATAGAGCTTCCTCTCGTATTCCCTGAATTCTTTTTCACTCAGGAACGATCTCCTACAACCTCTTTGACCTTCCTGAACCGCTCCTGCCATATCTTCGCCACCTCCAGAGCAACCTTTATTTCGGGTTCCTCTTTCCTGTGTCTCTTTTTCTCTTCCCTGTACATCTCCTCAAGAACTTCTACAAGGGTATCCACCATGAGTTCGGTCTTTTCACCCTTAGAGAAAAAGGGATCTCTTTTAAATCTCAGGATAGACTCTACCTCCGACGCTGTTATCACTATCCTCTTCCATTTTTCATCTACTTCGCCCTTCTTTGCTTTCTTCCTTATTCTCTCCTGCAGATACTCCGCAACCTCCCTGAGGTTCACCGGGAAAGCTCCGTGAACCCCCTTCATCTCTTGAATGAGTTTGTAAATCAGAGGTTTAGAAACCTTCAGATACTCCTCACCTCCGTAGTAAAGCCACTTGAGCTGTGATTTGGAAAGATATCCGATACCCAATCCTTTCACTTCCCTTGACAGTCTTGCCAGTTCCTCAATAGACCTGACCGCATTGGGGGGTATATGGTAAAGAATCTTCTCCGCTGCTATCTTTTCTCTTTCCCTCTCCTCTTTTCTTGAAAAACCCCGTGCCATAATCACTTACCTCCTGTCACGGAATATTACAATTTATAACAAACTCTCCAATACTTAATTTATCAGCTTTTCCTTTCTATGTCAAGTTCCTATGATGAATAGGGATCACTACCTCCTAACGAGATCTGTTGGGTATATTTTACTCTTCTCTTTTTTCTGTAAAAGAAAAGAATTTTGCAAAAATTGTAAATCAGATGTAAAATAGGTGGCATGGGTGGAAAGAGGTGTGCAGATGAAAAACATTACTACACAGTACAGGAGCTTGCACGAATATGGGGATGCACTGACCACAACATATATAACCTCATATACAAGGGTCGTCTCCCTGCAAGAAAGATGGGCAGGAGAACTATCATCCTCAAAAAGGAGCTTGAGAATTACTTGGAGTCTCTCCCCTATGTAAGGGAACCAAAAGCGGGTTAAACTCTTTTAAACTCATTTAAACTCTCTTATAATTAAACCATTATGGGAGAGACGGGGCACCTCTTTAAAAGAAAGAAGAAGTGGTATTTGGGGGTTGAGTATAAGGGGAAGAACCTCGTCATTCCTGTGTCGGTCAAAGCTATCCCTGAAGAGGAGAAGAAAAAGATAGCGGAAGAGATCAGGAAGAAGGGTGAGGGAAGGGAGGAATAGTCCCTATGCCCAGAGGAGACGGGTATCTGCGTAAACGTGGCAATGGGGTATGGTACTGGGAATATATGCACAGGGGGAAGAGGTATACGATAAGGATAGGAAAGGTCAGCAAGACCGTTGCAAGGGAGATAGCATCAGAAATCAAAGCTCAGATACTGAGAGACGAGTTTGTTCCTCAAAGGAAAGCTCCCACCTTCAGAGAGGTAGCACAGGAATATATGGACTGGTATATTACTCATTCAAGAGCAAGACAGAGGTCTAAAGAGGTTCATATCATTAGAATAGAGAGACTCATAGACCACTTTGGAAGATACCCTTTGGACAGGATAACATGGACTATTGTAGAAAACTACAAGCGGAGGAGACTCGAAGAGGGGGCGTCTAAGGTAACTATAAACAAAGAACTCAGGATACTCAAAACCATCGTCAAGAGGGCTATAGAAACGGGTTTGTACAGCGGAGATATGCCCAAGATAGAGCTGTTTCCTGACAAGGAAAGGGAGATAGTGAGAGCGCTTACACCGGAAGAAGCTGAAAGACTCATAGATGCATGCCCTGAGTGGTTCAAGCCCGTAGTTATCTTCGTTCTTAATACAGGTCTTAGAGCTGGAGAGATATTTTCTCTCAGATGGGAGCAGGTGGACTTTGAGAAAGAGGTAATTCTTCTGGAAAGAGACACAACAAAGACTAAAGAGACCTACAAGGTATTTATGAACCCTGCTGTCAAAGAGCTTCTGCTGAAGTTAAAAAAAGAGCAGGAAGAGAAAGGGATAGACCACGGATATATTTTCACTAACAAGTACGGTCTCCCATACAAGTATGAAGACAGAACATACAGAAAGGTATTTGCCACAGCTTGCAAGAAAGCGGGTATAAAGGATTTCAGATTTCACGACCTTCGGCATACGTTCGCTTCATGGGTAGCGATGAATTCCAGAGATATATACGCTGTCCAGCAACTTCTCCATCACAAGGATATAAAGATGACCAGACGCTACGCTCATCTTACAGATAGCTATCTCAAAAGCATTGTCAAAAACATACCTAATTTCGGCAGTATTTCGTCAAACACAAATAACCATAGTGAGGAAACGTAGACATAAAAAGGGTTTTAGCGATGGTATCGCTGGCTTCGGGAGCCAGAGGTCGGCGGTTCAAGTCCGCTCGCCCCGATGAATTCTTGTAAAAAACAGCATAAAGTGAGACTGAACACTAAAAAATGCGACTGGCACACCATAAATTGCAACTTGGAGAGGCAGTCCAATTGCCTCCTTGTCATAAGTCTCTTGTGCGATAATTTAAATTCTCATGAGCCTCGAGAGGATCAGGAACTTCTCAATCATAGCCCACGTTGACCATGGAAAGTCCACCCTCGCAGATCGCCTTCTTGAGTTCACAGGCGCGGTTGAAGAGAGGGAAAAGAAGGAACAGATGCTTGACACTCTTGATATAGAGAGGGAAAGGGGAATAACTATAAAGATGCAGGCAGTCAGGATGTTTTACAGGGCAAAGGACGGGGAAACCTATAAACTCCACCTGATAGACACTCCCGGGCATGTTGACTTCTCCTATGAGGTTTCAAGGGCGCTTGCCGCGTGTGAGGGAGCACTGCTTCTGGTAGATGCAACTCAGGGGATAGAGGCTCAGACGGTTGCGAACTTCTGGAAGGCTGTTGAGCAGGATCTCGTGATCATCCCGGTGATAAACAAAATAGACCTTCCTGCTGCGGAGCCTGAGAGGATAATTAGACAAATAGAGGATGTTCTGGGGCTTCCAGGAGAAGAGGTCATCTTAGCCTCTGCGAAGGAAGGGATAGGAATAGAGGAGATACTTGAAGCGATAGTTAAGAGAATACCTCCGCCGAAAGGTGATCCGAACAAACCTTTAAAAGCCCTTATCTTTGACTCTTACTATGATCCTTACCGTGGAGCAGTTGCTTTTGTAAGGGTGTTTGATGGAGAGATAAAGCCCGGGGACAGGATAAGGCTATTCTCAACAGGTAAGGAATATGAAGTAACAGAGGTTGGTGCTCAAACTCCCAAGATGACGAAGTTTGAAAAGCTTGAAGCGGGAGATGTTGGATACATAGCCGCTTCCATCAAGGATGTGAGGGACATAAGGATCGGAGACACGATAACTCTCGCAAGGAATCCAGTAAAAGAACCCGTTCCCGGTTTTAGACCTGCAAAGCCTATGGTCTTTGCTGGAATATATCCCACTGAGGATACCACCTTTGAAGAGCTGAGAGACGCTCTTGAGAAATACTCCATAAACGACTCTGCAATAGTCTATGAGCCAGAGAGCTCACCTGCACTCGGAATGGGTTTCAGGGTTGGATTTCTCGGACTCCTTCATATGGAGATAGTTCAGGAGAGGTTGGAGAGAGAGTACGGTGTAAGGATAATAACCACTGCTCCAAACGTTATATACAGAGTGAGAAAGAAACATACGGGAGAGGTTTTGGAAGTCAGAAATCCCTCAGAGTTTCCTGACAACCTTGGTCTGGTTGAGACTATTGAGGAGCCTTATGTTCTCATTACCGTAATCACTCCAAGGGAGTATGTAGGAAACATAATGCAGCTCTGTCAGGAGAAGAGAGGAGAGCAGAAGAAGTTCTCTTATCTTGACGAGAACACGGTTCTCCTTGAGTATGAACTGCCTCTTTCAGAAGTGATACTTGACTTTCACGACAAGATAAAGACCCTTTCAAGGGGCTTTGCATCCTACGATTACGAACTGGTGGGATACAAACCTTCTGATCTTGTAAAACTCCACGTACTTATAAACAAAAAACCAGTTGATGCTCTCTCCTTCATTGTTCACAGAGATAAAGCTTACAGAAGAGCAAGATTGATAGTTGAAAAGCTAAAAGAGACTATCCCAAGACAGCTTTTTGAGATACACATACAGGCTGCGATAGGAGGGAAGGTTATAGCCTCCGAGAGAATAAAGCCTCTGAGAGCAAATGTAACTGCAAAGTGCTACGGAGGAGACGTTACAAGGAAAAAGAAGCTTCTTGAGAAGCAAAAGGAAGGAAAGAAAAGGATGAAGCAATTTGGAAATGTTCAACTGCCGCAGGAAGCATTTTTGAGTGTTCTTAGTGTAGAATAAATGGCATTATGAGGGAGAAATATATAAATATCCTCATAGTAGGTTACGGGGGGAAGAAGGCAAGAAGCATCAGGGTCAACAAAAGTCTCCTGAAGGTGATGCTTATCGCTTCGGGAACCGCTCTAACAGGGCTTCTGACATTTTCAGTTATAGCCTTCCACCAGAACTTCTCTCTCAGGCAGGAGCTTGCTAAGCTAAAAGAAGAAAGACAAGAACTCAAGGTACTCCTTGCGAAAGAAAAGGAGAAGAACTCTTACCTTCAGCAATTCAAGGAAAAGGTTGAAGAGCTTGAAGGAAAACTGATAACTATTGACAGGTTTCTCAGAAAGAAGGGTATAAAAAAAGTACCAAGCGGTATCGGTGGTGGGAGAACAAAGATTGATGTTTTGGATATTGAGTACATAGGTTTCCTTCACAAAGAAGCTGAAAAGGCTCACAAGTATCTCAGCAGGATACCTCTCGGACCTCCGGTATGGGGAAGGATAACTTCAAGGTTCGGATATAGAACGGATCCCTTCACAGGGCGGTATGAATTTCATGAAGGGGTTGATATAAAGGCGCCCTTAGGAACGCCCGTAAGAGCTACAGCCGACGGAAAGGTCATCTACGCAGGTTGGAAGGCAGGCTATGGAAAGACAGTTATAATAAGGCACGCCTATGGCTTCAGAACACTGTATGGACATCTATCAAAGATAAAGGTAAGAGCTGGAAGATGGGTCAAATCAGGAGAGGTGATAGGCTATGTGGGTTCTACAGGCATGTCCACCGGTCCCCACGTCCACTATGAAGTATGGAAGTACTCAAGAAAGCAGAATCCTCTAAAATACATGTATGTGAGGTGGTGACATGTTCGGCGGTAAGAAGGAGTTTAAATCGGTAGAGTCTTCAAATGTGAACACGCTCATAGGTGAGGGTTGTGTGTTTGAGGGAAGTCTGAACCTGTCAACCGCTACAAGAATAGACGGCAGAGTTAAAGGAAACATAAAAAGCGAGGGTATGCTGATAATAGGAGAGTCTGGCAGTGTTGAGGGAGATATTAGCTGCCCCGAGGTGCTCATTTATGGAACAGTGATTGGAAATATAAACGCTAAAAAAATAGAGCTTAAGAGAGGAGCAAAGCTAAGCGGAGATATAAAGGTTGATGTATTTGTTGTAGAGGAAGGGGCTGTGTACAACGGGCACTGTTCAATGGGAGAAGCTCACATTTCAGAGGCATCAACGGTTGAGATGACAGATTAACTCCTTTGCTTTAACCATCTTCGTTATAAACTCGTTCGTTGGCGTCTTTACACCATATCTTTTACCTAGTTCACATATGGCACCGTTGAGAGAGTCTATCTCCGTTTTTCCCTTCTTTATATCCGCAAGCATTGAAGGAAAGTGTGCGGCTGTGGGAGGTATGAGCTTTTCATAAAAAATCCTTTTGTAGTCTTCAGCCCTATTCCAGAAGGTTTCTATATTACCCACTTTCAAGACCTCAAATATCTCATCAATAATCCTGTCCATAAGCTCTCTCGTATAAAGGTTCTTTGCAAGCGCTCCGTAGTTCACTTCAAGAAGAGCACCGAGAGGGTTCAAGGCAGAGTTGTAGATTATCTTGTCCCAGAGGTATTTATAAACCTCTTTTTCGTACCTTGTGGGTATCTTCGCTTCTCTGAAGAGCTTGGAAAGTTCCTTTAGAAAACCTTCATCTATCTTACCCGCAGGATCGCCTATAACCACATCATCTGCAGAAACTGTTATCCTTATGTGTCCGGGTTCTATAACCTCTGAGCCGAAGATTATCCTCGCAAGTATGACCTTTCCCTCTCCGTATACGCGGGTAGCCTTCTCATAGTTTCCGTATCCGTTCTGAGCTATCATTATGTATGTCTTCCGACCCACAATACTTCTTACATCCTCAAGCGCTTTTTGGGTATCGTAAGACTTCACGGAAATTATCACTACATCGGGTTCAGATTGGAGCTCATCAGGGCTTTCAACAGTCTGAACCGGTACTTCAAACTCTCCCCAGATTCCTCCCACCTTTATCTTGCTGATCCTTCTCCCCCTCTTAACAAGCCCCACTGTCCTGCATCCAGCCTTCGTAAGAAAGGCAAGGTAAGCACTCCCTATTGCTCCAACGCCAACGATCAGAAAATTCATTTCCCATCTCCTTTGATTATCATCCAAAAGACCTCAGCCCATCTCCCTGTTACACTATTCTTGCACTTCACACCAACCCTGTTCCATCTCCTCTCAAGTCTTGGCAGTCCATTCCTGTAAACAAGAGCTCCTTCCCTCCTTGCCAGCTTCCAACCAAGCTCCGTTATATATATCCTGCAGCTTTTATACTTATTTGGAAACATCAGCTCAGCACCCAGCTTCTGTGGAGGATTTTCCTCTACAAAGCCATAACCCGGAATTATCCTTGTTATCGGCAAAGGCTCTCTTCTCAGTTTCTTCTTAAAGTTTTCCATCCTGCTCCAGCTTCCCACTATTGCCTGCCTCGGTATTCTGTAAATGTCTGTATGAGGTCCCACATTACCGGGATCCTGTGTAAAAACCGCTTCATAGCCTCTTTCCTTGAGCACTTCCAGAACTTCCTTATTGTAGTAACCGTACGGAAGGGCGTAGAATCTTGGTTTTCTTCCGAAGAGCTTTTCAAACCTTCTTTCGCTCCTTTCAAGGTCTTCTATAAAACCCTTTACATCTTTAATCAAACCTAAGCTTCTATGAGAGTAAGAGTGGTTTTCAAACTCAACCTTTCCGTAAGACTTGAGCTGTTCTATTTCGTCCAGCGTCAGAAAATCTGGATACCTGCCAACAGCTTCCATGTAAAGGAACACAGTAAAGGGAAAACCGTACTTCTTAAGCACATTGTAAGCATTCATCGTTGAGCGATATCCGTCGTCTATTGTGATGACAACGGTTTTTTCTGGAATATCCGAACCCTTTTTGAGGAGATCTACCAGTTCACTCAGAGGTATGACCCTGTATCCGTTTTCCTTTAGATACCTCATTTGCTCCTTAAAGTCCTCCATGGATACGGAGGTTGTAGGATACCTGTCGTCTCCGATACGGTGATAGAGCAAAATGGTTGCGTATCCTCCTGCCGATACGTTACCGAATGTAAGCAGGATCAAGAGAACACAGATCAAGCTTCCTGAGATCGTTTTCTTCAATAATCCTCTTAATCTTTTCAACATACTTGTACCTCTCTATGGAGTAAAGACTGAGGAACTTGGAAAGCTCTATTGGGTCTGAATTTCTGAGTCTGTGATTCCTGAAACCTCTATAAGCCCAGCCCACATTTATCGTATATATGTAGCCCCTGACAGAATCAAGTATTGAGTCATACTTTCTCAGTAGGGCGGTTCCCTCTTTTGAGATTATCGCATCTTCCGTCTTTTTAAATGTCCACATACCAAAGAGGTTGTTCCCCTCAACAAAGAACCTTGACGTTCCCCATCCGCTCTCTATCGCAGCCTGAGCTATGACGAGACTCGGTGGCACAGGATTTGCCTTTATGAGTGCCTCCTCTATGGAATCAGCCCTGCATCTGTCAAGGAGCCTCTCCACATACTCCACCTCTGCCCTGCTCAGCTTAAGCTTTCTTTCAAGCTTCTTCAGTATCTTTGTCAGATTCTCCCTCATGTGTTTGACTTCGTAATTCACAATGAGAACAGAGGGCAGAACAAGATCTATGAACTTCTTCTTCCTCTCAGAAGGCTGAAGATCCCTTAAGGAGATCACCTTAGTGTAGGTTACGGGTACTACACGTTCGCACCTTACAGGAACTATCTCCTCGGGAGAGCTGAGCTTTTTATAAATTACCCTTATATTTGACTCCTCTATCAAGGAAATCTGCGAGGAGATTATATTCTTAACCTTCTTTTCAGAAGGGATGAACAGGAAGCTATTGCTCAGCACCGCAGTCATAAGTAGAAGTAACAGAAAGGTGCTCAGAACTCTGTCTTTCATGCCCTTATAATTTTATTAGGTTATGATTCTGAGCGACAGGACTATAAAGGAGCTTATAAGAAAGGGAGTTCTTGGGATAGAGCCCTTCAGCGAGGATCAGGTACAGTGCTCTTCTCTTGACCTCAGACTTGGAAGGGAGTTTGTCAGGTACAACGGATCGGAAGTTATAGATGTAAGGGAAGGGGTAAAGAATATTGAGTATCAGAAGGTTGAGGATTTTATAGAGATAAAACCAAAAGAGTTCCTCCTTGCGACCACCGTAGAGTACATAAGGCTCCCTTCCCATATAACAGCTTTCGTTGAGGGGCGTTCCTCTCTCGGGAGACTCGGGCTGTTCATTGAAAATGCAGGGTGGGTTGATGCAGGGTTTGAAGGTCAGATAACCCTTGAATTGTACAATGCGAACAGCGTTCCGATAAGGCTCTACGTTGGCATGAGGATATGCCAGCTCGTCTTTGCCGAGCTTGACCACATACCGGAAAGGGTTTACTCGGGGAAATATAAAGGACAAAGGGGGGTTACACCTTCACGTATAGAGATGGACAGAGACCTATGATATACGCAGTCCTGATAGCAGTGGCATTTTTAGTTTCCTGTGCTCAGAGACCCGCTAAGGTTCAGAAAGTCAAAATAAAGAAACCCGTTTATTACATCCCCGTTAAGGGAGAGATTAAAAGTGCGGGAAGAGGTTTTTTCATAAAAACGAAGTGCGGAAACTTTGTGCGGGCGGTGGAGTCTGGCAAAGTGGTTTATTCAGGAAGAGATATTGAAAGTTATGGTTGGGTTGTGATTGTAGAGCAGGAGGACGGGTTTGCTTCCGTCTACGGTAAGCTCGGTAGACCGTGGGTGAGAACTGGAGAAAGGGTAAAAAGGAGACAGGTTATAGGCAAAGCGGGAAAGTCGCGGGAAGGGTGCGGTATGTATTACGAGCTTAGGAACAGTCTGGGAGAGCCTGTGATCCCCGTGCTAAGATAATGCCTGTTATGTGGCTGGTTGTTTTCCTTTTAAGTAGTTTAGCTTTTGGTGCGGAGATACCAAACAAGTGCGATATAAGATATAGCAAGTGCATTTTTGACTGCGTTCAGAAGTTTCCTCTTGATAAAGAGGAAAGGGAGAAGTGCGAAATGAGATGCAAGCTCAATAAGGTTTTATGCAAAACTGGAAAAATAATTGATAAGTTCGGAAGAGAATTAAAAGATTTCTTTGAGGACTTTTCCAAAGAAAAGTGAGGAATATAATAGAGTTATGCTTATATCAGATCTGTCAAGTAAGCAAAAGGAGTTCCTCAAAAATGTTTTTGAGCTTGAGGAACTTCCTGAAGATATGGAGCTTGAAGAGTTCCTGAAAAGTAAAGGCTGTGAGCTTTACGAGTGTATAGAATGCGGAAAGCTCGTTTTTCACGACAACTACGAGTTCTGGAACCTCTCCGAATGCTGTGATGACAACTCAAAGCTGACTCCGAAAGGACTTCTCTGCGAGGTCTGCTACTCAAGAAGTCCGGAAAACATGAGGTACTGGATCATGTTCAAGCCCAGCTGGTATGGGGATATAGACTTTAACCCGAAGAGTTGACATGCCTCGCTTTAAAGATATAGAGGAAGTGCGGGAGTTCATAAAGAACTCTTCCGAAGACAGTGCCATATACGTCGGGTGCGACTCAAGACAGTTCAGGAACAGAACCGTATTTGTAACGGTAGTTGTCGTTCACATCAATTCTAACAACGGGGCAAAGATATTCTGGCAGGTTGACAAGGTAAAGAGGATACATTCAATCAGACAGAGGCTTTTAGAAGAGGTAAATAGAGCTGTTTACACAGCTCTTATGATAGCGGATGTGGTCGGAGAGAGACCTTTTGAGGTTCATCTTGACATAAACCCCCATCCTGACCACAGATCAAGTATCATAGTCAAGGAAGCTGTAGGTTACGTTCTTGCTCAGGGATTGAAACCGGTTCTTAAACCGGATGCTATAGCTGCATCGGCTGTTGCAGACTTCTTCGCAGGAAAATTTTAAATATCAGCTGATAGAATATAATCGGCATAAGTCAAAATGAAGGCTTTCATTTTTCTCAGTGCAGTAATTCTGCTGGTTTTATCCTGCGCACCGAGAGTGAAAACTGCCCGTTACAAGGATTTAAATGCTCCGTGCCCAAGGGTAACTTACATGAAGGTAACATACTGTCCGACAAAGTACGCATACTCGGACAGGCTCCAGCATCTGAGCAGGATAAAGGTAACGAGCCTTGAAACAGGCAGAAGTATCACGCTGTCAGTCAGGGTAAATAAAAGGATAAAGGGTTTATGCATCCCCAAAAAGTATAAGCCTCTCATGAGCAGGGGGAAATCTTTCAGGGCAAAAGTGCGCGTTCTCAGGTGCGGTGAAAACGGTATAAAGAGATGTCCCAGATATATTAGAGGTTACGCTTCTTGGTACGGTCCGAAGTTCCACGGAAGGAAAACAGCTTCCGGAAC
Organism: uncultured Aquifex sp.; assembly: GCA_964590265.1. Taxonomy (GTDB): domain Bacteria; phylum Aquificota; class Aquificia; order Aquificales; family Aquificaceae; genus Hydrogenivirga. The sequence goes on from CAZPVY010000005.1 coordinate 33,297, forward strand.
AAGATTCAATATGCATGACTACATCGCAGCCCACAGAACGCTACCTCTGGGAACGATTCTTCTCGTAAAGAACTTGAAGAACGGAAAGACGGTAAAGGTGAAGATACTTGACAGAGGACCCTATGTAAAGGGTAGACAGCTTGACCTGTCCTATCAGGCTGCTAAAAAGCTCGGCATGTTCAAAGATGGAGTAATTCCCTTTGTAGCTGAGGTTATAAGATGCGGCGGATAATTCCTGTATCAGTCCTCTTCCTCATGTTTGTAATACTTGATGTTTTCTACCTTTGCCTTCACACCAACTCCGTGTTCATATACAAGCTTTCCTCCCAAGTTCCCCTGAAAGCCGATTAACCCTACCGTTATGATTCCTGCTATTAGAAACAGGTAATAAACCTTAACACTATTTTTCAAGAAGGCATATATTCTCATTATCCCGACTACAGTGATTATATAGGGCAGCATCTCTCCCAGATCTTCATGAGTTTCCAGAAGCTCTTTTGCTTTGCCAGAAACGAACTCTTCTACAACCTCCTCTGCTTCATGTCCTGTCAGTACCGCACCCCATACTGCAAAGACTCCAAATATAAATGTCCAGAAACCCGCATGCTTGAGACTTTCCTTTTTAAAGATCAAAGAAAGGATCTCAAAGATTAATCCTGTAATCGTTAGAGCTATTGCAAAGTGAACCGTCGGCGGATGGAGCTGAGCTAAGAAATTCATGATTCTTTCCTCCTCCTCCTCTTCCTCAATATATTTAAATGTAAGGTCCGAGTTTCGGGAGGGCAATGATATGATAAGGGAGAGGATTTTAAAGAAAGTCCTTAAAGACATAAATACGAAGAGTGATGAAAGCATTGGTGTCAGATTCCCAGATGGAAGAGATGTTCCGGAAGGACCTGTAGATCACAGGATCGTATTCAGGAGCTGGGAAGCTTACAGAAGAACTCTTAAAGACCCAGAGATGGGCTTCGGAGAGGGCTATATGAGGGGGGAAATAGAGATTGAGGGTGACCTTGAGAAGGTTCTAATAGCCGGGAGCAGGTACATAAATGAGATAGAAAGAAAAAGAAACTTTTCAACACTATTTTTCAGAATCGTTAACTCTTTCGGCTTTGTAAACAAACTCAAGGAGAAGGAGAACATAAAACACCACTATGATCTCGGAAATGACTTCTACAAGTTATGGCTTGATTCTTCAATGACTTACTCCTGTGCTTTCTTCAGCTCACCAGACATGAGCATAGATGAAGCCCAACGTGAGAAGAGGAGGATTATCTACGAGAAGCTTCAGCTTCAAAGCGGCGACAGACTGCTGGACATAGGTTGCGGATGGGGATCTATAATTCTGGAGAGTGCAGAGCTGTTCAATATAAAGTGTATCGGTATAACCCTTTCAGAAAATCAGTATGAGTATGTGAAGGAAAAGATAAGGGAAAGAGGGCTTGAGGATAAAGTTAACGTCTACCTCATGCACTACGCCGATCTCCCAAGACTTGGCTTAAAGTTCAACAAGGTTGTTTCCGTGGGTATGTTTGAGCATGTCGGAAGAGAACATCTAAGGATCTTCTTCAAGGTGGTTGAGAGTGTCCTTGAGGACGGAGGGGTCTTTCTGCTACACACGATAGGCAAAGTGCATCCGGGCAAACAGAGCAGATGGATAAGGAAGTACATATTTCCCGGAGGCTACCTGCCGAGCATTCCAGAAATTCTACATGCCTTTGAGTGTTTAAACTTCTGCCTGATAGATCTTGATGACTGGAGACTACACTATTACAGAACTCTGAAGGAGTGGAGAAAACGTTTCTGGGAGAAGGTGGATATTGTAAGAGGAATGTACGGGGAAGAGTTCGTGAGGATGTGGGATCTTTACCTTATATCCTCCGCAGTTTCCTTCTATACAGGAAGCAATCATCTCTTCCAGTTCCTGCTCTCAAAGGGTGCGAAGAACGACTATCCTGTTATAAAGAGGAACTTTTTAAGAAGCTTCGCTCTGGTGGACTAAGCACTCCTTCATGCTTCCGATGAAGTTTTGAATGAAAGGATCTGGTGAGTTTATCACCTCCTCCGGTCTCCCTGTTTCCACTACTTCTCCTTTCCTGAGAACAAGAAGTCTATCAGAGATAGTAAAGGCGGAGATCATGTCATGAGTCACAACTATTGCGGTCGTACCTGTCCTCTCCCTAAGCTGAAGAATGAGTCTGTCTATCACTCTGCTCGTTATGGGATCAAGTCCCGATGTAGGCTCGTCATAGATTATCAGCTTCGGGTTCGTGGCTATCGCCCTCGCTATTGAAACCCTCTTCCTCATACCTCCTGACAGTTCTGAGGGCATAAGATCAAGCACGTCCTCCCCGAGATCAACGAGCTTGAGCTTCTGAAGGGCTATCTCTCTTATCTCATTTCTTCCCATGTTTGTGTGTTCAAGAAAGTAAAAGCCAACGTTCTCCCACACTTTTAGGCTGTCAAAGAGAGCTCCCTCCTGAAAGACGTAGCCTATATTCTTCCTGAGCTCATCAAGCTCCGACTGAGACATCTGGGAGACATCTTTCCCAAAGACGTAAACCTTTCCCGAAGTTGGCTTCCATAGACCTATTATATGTTTTGTTATTGAGGTCTTTCCGCTCCCGCTTCCACCTATGATTGAGA
>CAZPVY010000006.1:0-33835 GCA_964590265.1 uncultured Aquifex sp.
GGAGAGCCAAAAAACATAAGTTCCGTCCTTGAGCACGTTAAAAAGGATAAAAATCTCAGGCTTGAACACATAAAGGGAACAGACGGTGATATATACCTGATTGAGGACATCAGTTCAATAGTTCTGGCGGAGCGTTTCAAAACCTGGCAGGAAGCTGTGAGGAGGATAGCCCATGAGATAAAGAACCCGCTGACACCTATAAGGCTTAATCTTGAGAGGCTCGGCAGGTATGCCCAGCGGGGAGAGATAGATAAAGAAAAGTTTGGCGAATTGATAAGGCTGATACTTAGAGAGATAGACAGGATAAGCGATCTGATAAACCAGTTCAAGCACTTGACCCCGACAAGAGAACTGAAAGTTGAGGAGTTCAAACTATCAGATCTGATTAGTGACCTTCGGAAGCTCTATTTATCTGCAGGTGTAGATATAAGGCTTGAGGGAGACAGATTGATTAAAGGGGATCTTTCTCTAATAAAGGAGATGTTCTATAACCTGATTAACAACAGTCTTGAATGGGGAGCAGATAAAGTGATCCTGAAAGTGGATAAGGATAGGCTGGAATACAGGGATAATGGTAGAGGTATAAAAGAGGAGGATATAGGAAACATATTTATGCCTTACTACTCAAGTAATCCGAAAGGGATGGGTCTCGGAATGGCTGTTGTTAAGAAGATAGTTGATGATCACGGATGGGATATAAAAGCTCTCCCTTCAGAAAAGGGGGCTCACTTTGTCATAGACTTCAGATCAAGAAACTGAAGTGCTTGAAGGATAAGAGTGAGCTGAGTTTCCCATATGGTATCAAGTTCTTCAAACACCGCCTCTTCCTGTTCTTCTTTAGATAGCTTCTTAAAACTTTCCGACTTAACCCCTCTCTCGTGCATAAGCAGCGGCACGAAGAGTTTACCTATAGAATAGAACACAAAGGCGAGCTCAATGTCAGAGAGTATGGGAAATCTATTAAAAGTCTTGTAGGTTTTGACAGCAGCCCAGTTTGTCCATCTCCTTATATCAGGATCCTCAACCCTCTGCTCCATCCCCCCAACATACATGGATCTTATAGCTTTAAGTAGCCTATCGTCTGACTCTTCGTCCCATATCTCCTTTATCTCTTCCTTGATGACGTCAAGATCTGTTTGCTCAATCTTTTCATAGTTTTTCAGAAATCTGTCTTTCCAGTTCATAAACCTGTGGAGTTCCTGGAAGGGTAGCTTCATCCAGCTTCCTCAGGTTTCTCAAACTGAGCACAAACCTCAGGAGGGGGCTCTCTTTCAGGAAATTCCTCTTTAAACTCGTTGTGGTATCCGCATACAGGACACTTTATCTCAACTATATAGCCTTCGTGAAGATGTCCTATATCCCAACCGCAGAGAGGGCATTCTCCCTCTCCTGCTCTGAGGACTTCAATCAGGTTCGTTCCGTTGGTTATGTAGGGCTGAACTGACTTAGCTCTCTTAATAGCCTTAGCAACCTCTTCGCTGTTCCACTCAGCACCACACTCAAGACATCTGTATTCGGTATATTTGCCTTCCTGAAGGAGCTTTATTATATCCCTTGAACCGCATCTGTCATCTATGCATATCTCACCTATCTCTTTCCTTGAAAGCTTATCAAGTATCTTGAAGAAGATTTCCCTATCAAGCTTCATAGGTATATCGTAAGATCTGTATCCACAGCACTCACAGGTTGCCTCAACCCTGGGGTAAGGCTCGGAATATTCGCAGACTTTCAGAGCTATCCTGTGACAGAACGGGCACAGCTCGCGGTGTTCAAGACACCTCGTTCTCATAGATTATCCTCCATCTTTTCAACTAATTCTATAATATGTCTAAGATCTCCGGGATCATCAACTCTAAGGACTATATTCTCAGCTTTCACATCACCCACTGCAACCTTCGGTATATCATCCCTCCCTTTGTACCCCTCAAGTATGACTATGTCAAAGCTCTTGAAGAACTCTCGTGCTATGGAAACGGGATCATCTTCTCTTTTATCCCATAACGTTACCCTATCTGGAGATGTAAGAGCCACCCTATCTATTTTTCTGAAAATTCTGTTTGTGTCTGAACCCTCTTTATCTGTTATACCGTGTCCTTTTGGATCATGCTTTATGTAGCCTACTCTATAACCTCTTTCCTTGAGAAACTCCACCAGTCTTTCTATTAGCGTTGTCTTTCCTGTATTGTGATAACCTACAATTGCAATGATCTTCATACATCTATTATTATGAAATCTATGGAGGTTCTTGAGCTCTGGAAAAGGAATCTAATAAGAACGAAGAGCTACAGAACCACCGAAGCATACATCAGACACGTAACCAACTTTCTAAATGTGGTATCTATTCAAGATGAAAATACCCTGTTTAATGTCTCCTCAACTCAGATATTCAAATATGTGGACAGCTCAAGTCTTGGTGCAACTTCCCTTCTTGCAAACCTCTCCGCTTTAAAACATTTTTTCAAGTTCCTTCTCAGAAGGGAATACATAGACAGGGATAAATACACCGATATTGAACAAGCTATTGAAGAGATCAGGGAAGAACTAAACACAAAGAAGAGCAGGAGTTATCCGAAAGCCCTTACCAAAGAGGAAGTGGAGAGAATTTTCGGTGCGGTTAAAGGAAAGAGATACGAAAAGATATACTCTCTCTTTTTATACAGTGGTATAAGACTTGGAGAGTTTGAAAACCTTGAGAAAAGGAACTTCTATCTTGACAAAAGCGGTATCCTATGGATAAAGCTTGAGCCACACATGACCAAGAGAAATAAGGGCAGACTTGCCCCTGTCCTTGCTCCAGATAGAGAAGAAACCTATCGCGTGACCGATAGAATACTCAAGTGGATAGAGAACTTTGAGGAGAACTTCTCTGTGAAGAGGGGAGTTTTGCAGGTTTACACTGACAGGCTCTCAAAAAGGCTCGGGATACCTTTTAGTGTTCACAGCTTCAGGCATACCTATATCACAAACCTTGTGAACAGCGGATTTCCCGTGGAGGTTGTTAAAGAGTTTGCGGGACACTCTAACATAAAAACGACGATAGAGACTTACTACAAGTTCAGCCAGAGGAGGGCAGAGGAGCTTGTAAGGAACTTTTTAGAAAGGGAATGATTGAATTTTATATTCTCACCATCTTCCCTCAAATAGTGAAATGCTACTCAGAGTACGGTATCGTCCGTCAGGCTATTAAAAAGGAAAAGATAAAAATTGAAGCTATAGATATAAGAGAATTTGCGGATAAGAGACAGGTTGATGACACAACCTACGGCGGTTTCCCCGGAATGGTTCTGAAGCCCGAACCTATATTTAGGGCTTACGAGAGCGTTGTGGAAAAGTGCGGAAAGCCCTACGTCCTTATAACTGAGCCGTGGGGAAAAAAGATAAATCAGAGCTACGTGAGGGAGCTTTTGAGTAAAGAAAGGATAATGATAATCTGTGGCAGGTATGAAGGTATTGATGAGCGGGTTAAAAGCATAGTTGATGAGGAAGTATCCGTAGGAGATTTAATTCTAAGCGGGGGAGAGTTGGTTGCACTTACGCTAATTGATGCAGTAAGCAGGCTAATTCCGGGAGTTCTGAGTGAGCCAGAGAGCATAAAGGAAGATTCCTATCAGGGAAGGTGGCTTGGCTATCCAGTATATACGAGACCAAGAATCTGCAGAGGAATGAAGGTGCCGGATGTCCTTCTCTCGGGAAACCACAAGCTCATTGAGTTATGGAAGCTATGGTACAGAATAGAGAACACGCTAAAAAAGCGTCCCGATCTTATTCCAAAAGATTTAACAGAAGAAGAAAGGGAAATTCTGGAAAGTATTAAAAAGGGTATAACCTTTGAAGAGTGGCTCAGGGCTAAAAATCTTTCATGAACTTCCTGAGTTTTTCTATTGCCTCTCCCTTTATCTGAGACACTCTTGATATTGAACAGTTGAGTATCTGGGCTATCTCCTTGAGGGGAAGTTCTTCGTAGAATATGAGCTGTATAACGAGCTTCTCCCTTTCATCAAGCTTTTCCACAGCCTTTTTAAGCTTTTCTATAAGGTCCTTCTTGATTATGTCATCTTCAACGTCTACCTTATTTGAGCCTATGACTTCTTCGTAGCTTCTCCTTTCCTCCGTGAATATGTCTTCCAGATTCAGTATGTAAGAAAAAGATATCCTGCTGAGGTCATGTTGAAGGGTGTCTATGTTTTCTCCCAAGTGCTCTGCTATCTCCTCATCTGTCGGCTCTCTTCCAAGTTTCTCTGTAAGCTCTTTCAGAGCTTCTCTTATTTTTCTCTCTTTCTCCCTTATCCTTCTGCTTCCAAAGTCAAGACTTCTGAGGTAATCGTATATTGCCCCCCTTATCCTTATCTTCAAATAGCTTTCAGGATTTTTCTGAGTATCAAGCCTTTCAAGAGCTTTTATTAAGCCTATTATCCCGTGACCTATGAGATCCCTGACATCAATCGTTGAGGGGATGTGTCTCTTTATGGTGAAGGCTATGCTCTTGACGAGGGGAAGGTACTTCAGGATAAGTTCTTCCCTCTCCTTCTCCCTAAAGGCGTACGGATTTTTCATCTTCCAAGCAACCTTGACATAATGCTTTCCCAGAAGCTTCTCTTTCTGGGAATGACTTCCATATCCATGTTGGAGAGAATATTATACACATCATCAACGAATCCTTTTTCAAAGGGATCCTGCTCAATTATTTTTCTTATGAGGTTCTTTCTATACTTTATGTTTCCAACGAAATTCAGCTTTGCGGTTGTGTATTTCTCTGTCAGGAGCTTTATACTTTCGTAAACCTTATTCCCCTCCCTGTCGCTTTCTACTTTATTCACCACGAGATAAAAGTCCTCAATCTCGTTCTCTTTGTTGATTATCTTTATAAGTGCATAAGCGTCCGCAACCGCAGTCGGTTCAGGGGTAGTAATTATCAGAGGAAAGTCAGCCGAAGATACCACGGCTATGGTGTCATCATGAATTCCCGGAGGAGTATCAAATATAACGTAGCTGTAATTATCCTCAGCCAGCTCCCGAAGACGCTTTATCAGGTTTATTACTTGCTCCTTGGGAAGTTTGGCAAGTTCATATATACCGTTTCCACTGGAGATAAAGGAGAAGTTCTCGTTTATATTTACAATTATCTCATCAAAAGAAGCTTTTCCGAAGAAGAAGTGAGCGAGGTTCTTCTTAGGAGTCAAACCGAGCATAAGGTGTATGTTGCTCAGTCCAAGATCACCATCTATTATCAGTACTTTCTTTCCCGTTTCGGAAAGACATTTTCCTACACTGAGAGATAAAATCGTTTTGCCAACACCACCCTTACCGCTCGCTATGGCGATGTACTTGGTACCTATAGGTGCACCTTCCCTATGCTTCAGGTGGATTACCTGCTGATTCAAGCTCATGCCTCTCCTCTAACATTAATTTGGTCAGGTACTCATAGTTAGCCATCACGATGTCATCAGGAACTGTTTGACCTGTTGTAAAACAGAGTATGGGTAGTTTTGTCCTGTAAGCCACATTTATCACATTTCCGGGATATGAAGTCTCGTCAAGTTTTGAGAATATGAGCCCCTTTATGGGAAATATGCCAAACTGCATTATTACCTCATACATCACAAGTTCGGAGAGGTTGGCACTTAGGGTCAGGTATACGTTCGTGTCAAGACTCTCCAAAAATAGCCTGAGTTCATTTAGCCTTAGCTTGTCGTGCTGACTTCTTCCCGCTGTGTCAACAAGTATCACGTCCCTATTTTCCATCTCTTCAACGCTCCTTAAAAATTCCTCGGGAGTGTCCGCTACTCTGAAGGGGAGTTCCATGATGTTTATGAAAGCTCTGAGCTGTTCTACTGCTCCCACCCGATAGCTGTCAAGGGTTATAACACCGGGTCTCTTGCCTGCTCTCTTGAATAGATAGGAGAGCTTCGCTATTGTTGTAGTCTTTCCAACGCCGGTAGGTCCTATTAGAACTATTATTCTGGGAGTCTTCTCAAAGATCTTCTCCCCTTCTATAACTATGTTTTTTTCAAAACTCTCCATTAAAGATTCATGTATCTCCTCTTTGAAATCAAGCTTTCCCAGTTCAATATCGTACCCACAGGCTTCCTCTATGAGTTTTTTCGCTATATCCTTACGGACGCCTCTGTAAACCATTTTGGAAAGTACTCTCTGGGCGCGCAGAGATAGCTCATCACCCATCTCGGATTTGGGTATCTCCTTTCCCTCTTCCTGAAGCCTTACTGTTTTTATAACTTCATTAAGGGTATTCTTTAACCTTTCAAGCTCTTCATAAACTTTTAATTTCTCTTCAAACTCCTTCTGGAATTCTCCCTCCTCTTCAGGAATACCTATGGTAACCTCAAGAAGTGTGGACTTAAAAAAAGGAAGGAACTTCCACTTTTTTCTCTTAACTATCCTTGAAGAGAGAACTATCGCATTATCCCCATACGTTCTTTTTAACTCCTCCACTGCCTCCTGCAGTGAGTTTACGACTATTTTTTCAGTCTTCATCTACTAATCCTAATATTTTCATGTTAATCTGCTTTTCAAGTTCATTATAGGACAAAACTGCGAGCTGAGGTAAATAGGGCTCTAAGGCTTTCCTCACATATCTTCTTAAGTTTGCTGAAGTCAGAAGAACAGGGGTAGCCTGAAACTGTACAAACTTTTCCATCTCCTTTGAAATCTTCTTGTAGAGCTTGTTAAGGACTATATCTATGAACTCATCCTCCTTGCCTTCATTTATAAGGTGCATAAGTTTTGCTTCAACTCTTGGAGATAGGGCTATCGCGTATAAAACACCATCGGTGAGGTACATCCTTGTTATCCTCTTAGAAAGGTTCTGCCTGACGTACTCCGTGAGTATCTCCGGGTCTCTCGTCTGCTCTATGTAGTCCGCAAGAGTCTCAAGTATAGTAAGGAGGTCGTTCACGGGAACTCCCTCTCTGAGCAAGTTCTGAAGGACTCTGTGTACCACCGATATGGGTACCTGATCGGGAACTATATCCTGAACTACTTTTGGATACTTCTTTGCGAGCCTGTCTATGAGCTCAATAACCTCGTTTCTTCCAAGGAGCTCGTGAAGGTTCCTCTTTATCACCTCGGAGAGGTGAGTTATTATCGCAGTGCTTATGTCAACGACCATGTAACCCTTTCTCTGAGCCTCGTCTTTATTCTCCTCAGTTATCCAGTATGCCTTAAGCCCAAAGGCTGGTTCTTTTGTTTCAATCCCGTCTATCTTTCCTCTTGCAGTCCCAAGATCAACTGCCAGATAGTAGCCGGGCATTATCTCGTAAATGTCAGCTTCTATCCCTTTTATCAGTATCCTGTACTGGTTCGGCTGGAGCTTGAGGTTGTCCCTTATGTGAACGAGGGGAACTATAACCCCATACTCCTGAGCTATCTGCCTTCTCATAGTTCTTATCCTCTGGGGAATATCTCCTCCCTGACTCTCATCAACGTAAGGTATCAATCCGTAGCCCACCTCCATAGTTATGGGATCAGGCTGGGGCAGGAGCTCATCTTCGCTTTCCTCTTTCTTCTTCGCCTCTTCTTTTTTCTGTTCTTCAACAAGTCTCTCAAGCTCCCTTATCTGTTTCTCCTTTAGGCTCTTGCTGAGCAAATAGTAAAGTCCTCCCAGAACCCCTGCCATGAAAAAGAAGGGAATCTTCGGAAGCCCCGGGATCAGACCTATGAACACAAGGAGACCAGAGGAAAATAAAAGAGCCTTAGGCTCTTTAGAGAACTCCTCCGCTATAGCACTTCCCACTTCTTCGGAAGAGGAACTTTTCGTGGTAATTAAGCCAGCTGCAGTTGAAAGTATAAGGGAAGGTATTTGAGAGGCGAGCCCTTCACCAACAGTCAGCAAGGTATAGGTATTCAGAGCATCCATGAAGTCCATACCTTTGAAGACCAATCCCACAATCAGACCACCTATCAGACTCAGAAAGAGTATCAGGAGCGCTGCGATTGCATCTCCTCTTATGAACTTACTTGCACCGTCCATAGCTCCGTAGAAGGCAGCTTCTCTCTCAAGCTGCTGTCTCCTCTTCCTAGCCTCCTCCTCGGTTATCAGACCCGCGTTCAAGTCCGCGTCTATACTCATCTGCTTTCCGGGCATGGCGTCAAGGGTGAACCTCGCTGCAACTTCAGATATCCTCTCCGCACCCCTCGTGATAACGACAAAGTTGATAACTATGAATATCAGGAACACGATGAGACCAACAACCACATCACCGCCGACCACGAACTTCCCGAAGCCCTCAATTATGTGCCCCGCTGCATCCGTTCCCTCGTGTCCGTAGAGAAGTATCCTCCTCGCTGCAGCTATGTTCAGAGAAAGTCTGAGAAGTGTTCCTATCAGGAGTATTGTCGGGAAGGATGAGAGCTCAAGGGGAGTTTTCACAAAGAAAGTAAGAACGAGAACTGCAAGGGAGAAGGTAATGCTCGTGGTAAGAAGGACATCAAGCAAAAAGGCAGGTATGGGAATTATTATCGCAGTGAGGATTATTATAAACGCTAAGATTATCCAGCCTTCTTTATACTTCATCAGTCCTTAAGGAGAATTATATTTCTTTGCTATGGACTGGGCAGAGCGGATAGCCCGAGCGCCCGAAAAGTGTGGAGTTTACATCTTCAAAGGAAAGAAGAAACCCGTTTACATAGGAAAGGCAAAGAACATCAAGAAGAGGCTCCAGCAACACCTGAAGCTCTCTGAATGTGATCCAAAAGAATTTGCTATCTTCAGGGACTCCGTGAGTATTGAGTGGATAATCACGAGGAACGAGTTTGAAGCGCTCGTCCTTGAAGTTGATTTAATCCAGTCCCATAAGCCGAGATACAACATCCTCCACAAGTACGGCGGCGGTTATCCAATGATCCTCCTGACGGACGATCCGTTTCCGACGGTTAAAGTGGTTAGAGGAACCGAGCACAGAGGAACACTCTTCGGACCTTTCCTTCAAGCAACTAAAGCATACAAAGTGAAAAAATTGATACACAGGCTCTTTAAGTTAAGAACCTGCGACCCGCTCCCTCAAAGAGAAGAACCCTGCATGGACTACCATCTCGGTCTGTGCTCTGCGCCCTGCACGAACCTTGTCACTAAAGAGGAGTACAGACTCAATGTTGAAGGAGCTAAAGCTCTCCTTTCGGGGGAGGTCTCAAGAGTCCTACCAAAGCTCTACGAGAAGATAGAAGAGTTTGCCAAGGAGATGATGTTTGAAAAGTGCGCCCAGATAAGAGACCAGATAAAGGCTCTTGAGAACATAACGAGAGGTCAGACCGTATCGGGACTACCTTTCAGGTATGCAGATTTCTTCTATCAGATAGGGAGGAGGGTAGGACTCTTCTTAATCAGAGGGAGAAAGCTGATCAGCAAGGAAGTATACGACCTTGACAGAGAGGAAGAACTTGAGGAGTTCCTCATAGGTTACTACTACTCCAACTACATACCTGAAACCGTAGTGAGCAACTTTCAAGTCCCTGCATACGTTAGAGAATGGATTGAGAAGAGAGCCAAGCACAGCGTAGAATTTACCCAGAATATACCTTCGGAGCTGATAAGTCTTGCAGAAGAGAACGTAAAGGAAAACCTCAGTCTTGACCTTCTCGCTCAAGAGTTCAAAGAGAAGCTCGGTATTCAGCTTCCCAAGATAATTGAAGGGTTTGATATATCCCACTTCTACGGCGAGGATACGGTCGGGAGCTGTGTTGTGTGGGAAGAAGGGAGGATGAACAAAAAGAGATACAGAAGGTACAAGGTAAAGACCGTTTCCCAGATAGACGATTATTCGGCTCTGAGAGAGGTTCTCTCAAGAAGAGCAAGGAGATTAAAAGAAAAACAGGAGCCTATGCCCGACCTCTGGCTCATAGACGGTGGAAAGGGACAGCTCAACATTGGCATCAGCGTAAGGGATAGATTCAAGCTCCCTGTTAGGGTCTTTTCTATCGCAAAGGAAGAGGAGATCTTATTCACGGACGACGGCAGAGAAGTTAAGCTTAAAGAGGAACCGCTTCTTTATAGGGTTTTTGGACTCATCAGGGATGAAGCACACAGGTTTGCCCTCTCTTACAATAGAAAGCTCAGGACAAAAAAAGCCCTTGAGGACATTCTGGAGCGTGTTAAAGGCATAGGAGAGGCACGCAAGAAGATCATTTACAGGAACTTTGAAAATCTCTATGAGTTTATCAGGGCGGATAAAGAACGCCTCAGGAAGCTTGGACTTCCTGCCCATCTTCAACAGGAAGTCAAGAAGTACCTTGAGTGATAGTTTATAGCTTCTCAATCACAAAATTGGAGTTCGTATAGATGCAGATCTCCGAGGCTATCTCAAGGGACTTTTTAACTATCTCTTCAGCGGTCAAATCTGTATTTCTGTAAAGGGCAAGAGCTGCTGACCTCGCATAGTTTCCACCTGAACCTATTCCTAAGACAGGCTCATCGGGCTCTATAATATCTCCATTTCCCGAAATTAGAAGCATATGTTCTTTATCAACTGCCAAAAGCAAAGCCTCAAGCCTTCTCAGATATTTGTCCATTCTCCAGTCCTTAGCGAGTTCAACAGACGCCCTGATAAGATTTCCTCTGAACTCTTCCAGCCTCCTCTCAAGCCTTTCCATGAGAGCCATTCCGTCGGCAGCGCTTCCTGCAAAGCCAACTATCACCTGATCTTTGTAAAGCTTTCTTATTTTTCTTGCGGAGTGCTTTATGATTGAACTTCCTACTGTGACCTGTCCATCCCCGCCTATAACAGTTTCCCCGTTTCTTCTGACAGCGAGGATCGTGGTTGATCTTGTTTCCATGACTTAGGATTATATCACCTGAAGCTTATAGTGAGCTTTTTGCTTTTATGACATTTATGTCATATAATCTTAACCATGAGACTCCTCATCTTATTGTTATTACTGATTTCCTTCGCTTCGGCGGAGACACTCCACATAGCTGTTGCCTCAAGCATGCGTCCTGTACTGTCAAAGGTAGTGAGTATGTTTGAGAAAAAGAATAAAGATGTTCATGTGAAGCTATCCTTCGGCTCTTCCGGAAACCTCTATGGACAAATACTTGGTGGAGCACCCTACGATATATTCATATCCGCGAACGCCGTATATCCAGAAAAGCTTGTAGAAAAAGGTTACGCTCTAAAAGACAGCTACACCAAGTTTGCCAGAGGGAGGCTTGTCATTTTCACCATCAGAGACCTAAATTTATCAGCCGGGCTTGACGTTCTGAAAGAGGTAGCGAGGATAGTGATTGCCAATCCGAGACACGCTCCGTACGGGAGGGCTGCGGTTGAAGTTCTCAAGAGGTATGGTATATACGATGAGCTCAGAGGCAAGCTCATTTACGGTTCAAATGTGGCACAGGCTTTTCAATTCGTTGTTTCGGGAGGAGCCGAAGCTGGACTTGTTGCTTTCTCCTTGGTCAAAGCATATGGAGGAGGCAATTACTGGATAGTTCCTTCAGAAATGCACTCACCTATAAAACATGTAGCTGTTATAACCGTAAGGGGGAAAGACAAAAGGTACGCAGTGGAGTTTCTCCGATTTCTGAAAGACAGGGAGATCCAAAAGATCCTTAAAGACAATGGTTTTGAGGTGCCCTGATGGAATCCGCTTTGCTTCTGAGCCTGAAGCTATCCTTCCTAACCACGCTTTTACTGATCGTCTTCTCACTCGTAACCGGTTATATACTCGCCTTTAAAACCTTTCCCGGAAAGGGAATTCTGGAAGCTCTCTTTATACTTCCGATACTTTTGCCGCCTACTGTCCTTGGCTTCTATCTGATATACCTATTTGGATACGAATCACCTATCAGAAAGCTAGTGGAGCATATCTTCGGAAGATCCATACTCTTCTCCTTTGAAGCCTTACTCGTAGCCTCCGTCATATACTCATTACCCTTCGGAGTTTTTCCAGTGATAGATGCCTTTCAGGGTGTTCACAGGAGATACCTTGAGATAGCTTACGTGTTTGGATACTCAAAGTTTGAAACGTTCATTAAGGTAGTTCTTCCCAACAGCTGGGGGGGCATTCTAACAGCTTGTGCCTTAGTTTTTGCCCATACGATGGGTGAGTTCGGAGTAGTTCTCATGGTAGGAGGGAACATACCGGGAGAAACAAGGACACTCTCAATTTACATATACGATGAGGTTCAGGCTCTTAACTACGGAGAGGCTCACAGAGCTTCCCTTGCCCTGCTAATAGTCTCCCTTACAGCCTTAAGTATTATATTCTTCTTGAGGAGGAAATGGGTAAGAACACCTCTATAGTCCTCAGCTTCAGGAAAAGATATCCCGCACTGGAGATCCGAGCTGATTTTGAGTTTATAACAGGCTTCAACATAATTCTGGGATCTTCTGGGTGTGGAAAGACAACCACACTCAGGGTGATGTGCGGACTTGAGAGGGCAGATGAGGGCTTCATGAAGTGTTGTGAGGAAACGTTCTTTGATACAGAGATGGGCGTATTCCTTCCTCCCCAAAGGAGAAAGCTCGGGATAGTCTTTCAGGAAGATAATCTTCTGCCTCACCTTACCGTGAAAGGAAACATAGAGTTTGCCCTGAGAAAGTCCAACGGTGCGGGGGTTTCCGCTGAAGAGCTGATAGAAAGGTTCGGGCTAAAGGGGCTTGAGAACAAATATCCCTATGAACTTTCAGGCGGAGAAAGGCAGAGAGTAGCGATAATCAGAGCCATTGCCTATAACCCTAGGGCACTCCTGATGGACGAGCCTTTTTCCTCTTTAGACTTCAAGAGAAAAATCGGAATCATAGACTTTCTGAAGAATCTAAACCTCAACATACCCGTTGTTATAGTTACCCACGATCCGATTGAAGCACTCCTGCTCGCAGATAAGGTCTTCCTAATGGAAAGGGGAAGGAAGATAGCGGAAGGGGGAAAAGAGTTAGTAAGGGAATACTTCTCGGACATTGAAGAACTTTTCAGAAGTTACTCCCCTTCAGCTTCCTGAAGTATCTCAACGAGTTTCTTCGCAGCCTCCTGCTCAGCCTCCTTTTTACTCTTACCTCTTCCGACAGCTGAGAAACCCCTTATTGAGCTTTCAACAGTAAAGGTCTTGGCGTGTTCCGGACCCTCAACACTTATCACCCTGTAAACCGGTCTCTCCCTCCATTTCTTCTGGGTTATCTCCTGAAGCATCGTTTTGTAATCCTTCTTTATTTTGTGTGTTCTTATGGTATCAAGAATTCTCTCTCTGAAGAGGGTGTTGAACAACTTTCTGACAGTATTACAATCTCTCCCGCTGTCTATGTATATCGCAGCCCACAGAGCTTCAAAGACGTCTCCGATGATTGAGACGTTCTTCTTACCCCTGCTTATGAGTATGTAATCGGGAAGCCCGAGTTCCTGAGCAAGCTCGTGGAAGAATTCCTCACTTATCAAATAAGCCTTCAGAGAGGCAAGTGCTCCCTCTCTCTTCTTAGGAAACTCCTCTACGAGGATATCAACCACAAGAAAGTTTAGAAGAGCATCCCCAAGGAATTCAAGGGTCTCGTAGTGGGAAAGTCCTGTTTCTCTTGCATAGGATACATGGGTGAAAGCCTGTCTCAGGAGCTCTTTGTTCCTAAAGCTGTATCCTATCCTTTCTTCAAGCTCTTCAAACATCCTCTACTTTTTTGAATACAAGGCAGGCGTTCGTTCCCCCAAAACCGAAGGAGTTTGAAAGAACAACCCTCACATCACCTTCCACAGCCTTGTTGGGAACGTAATCAAGATCACACTCGGGGTCAGGATTTTCAAGGTTTATGGTAGGTGGTATCACTCCGGTCTCTATTGTCTTTACGGAAGCTACAGCCTCAACCGCTCCTGCCGCACCTAAAAGATGCCCTATCATTGACTTGTTTGAACTTACTTTGAGCTTGTAGGCATGATCCTTGAATAGATGTTTTATAGCCATCGTCTCTATCTTGTCGTTCAGGGGTGTTGATGTGCCGTGAGCGTTTATGTAATCAACTTCATCGGGACTAAGTCCAGCATCCTCAAGAGCCAGTTTCATACACTCGTAAGCTCCCTCTCCGCATTCGTGGGGAGCAGTGATGTGGTAAGCGTCGTCCGTAGCACCGTAGCCCACAAGCTCAGCATATATCTTTGCACCCCTCGCTTTCGCTCTTTCGTACTCTTCAAGAACCAGTATCCCTGCTCCCTCTCCCATGACAAAGCCGTCTCTGTCTCTATCAAAAGGTCTTGAGGCTTTCTGAGGCTCATCGTTCCTTGTGGAGAGAGCTCTCATAACTGCAAAACCAGCAACACCGAGAGGTGTTATAGCAGCTTCAGTCCCGCCAACAATGGCTACATCTATATCCCCTATCTGTATGAGCCTGAAAGCATCGCCTATCGCATGGTTTCCAGTGGCGCAGGCTGAAACAACACAGTAGTTCGGTCCCTTGAACCCGTGCCTTATTGCAACGTAACCCGCACCCATGTTGGATATACCGTAGGGTATAAAGAAAGGAGATACCCTCCTTGCACCTTTCTGGATCAGCACAAAGTGTTCTTTCTCTATATCCTTCAGTCCTCCTATACCCGTTCCTATGATCACACCGACTTTCAGCGGATTGTAATCGGATTCCTTTATCCCGCTGTCCTGTATAGCTTCCTCGGCTGCGGCGACCACATACTTGATAAAAAGAGACAGTCGGGATGCTTCCTTCTTATCCATGAAGTTCAGGGGATCAAAGTCCTTTACCTCTCCGGCGATTTTAACGGTCAAACCGAACTCATCAGGATCAAAGCCCTTTATGTAGTCTATACCACTTACGCCGCTGATCAAATTTCTCCAGAACTTATCAACGCCCGTCCCTATGGGTGTTACTACACCCAGTCCGGTTATAACTACCCTTCTTCTCATTCACCCACCTTTTCTTTCAAGTAGTTTATGACGTCGCCTACGGTTTGTATCTTCTCTGCATCCTCGTCAGGTATCTCTATACCAAACTCCTCCTCAAAAGCCATTATCAGCTCAACGACATCAAGTGAATCTGCTCCGAGATCCTCAACGAACTTAGCCTCAGGGGTTATCTTATCAGCCTCAACCCCCAGCTGATCTGCTATGATTTCCTTAATTCTTTCTTCAATAGCCATCTTTCTTCACCTCCGATGAATTTTATTCAAAACATACCTCCGTTGACATGAATTACCTCACCTGTTATGTAACCGGACAGATCCGAAGCCAAAAACAGAACCACGTTTGCGACATCCTCAGGCTTTCCAAACCTGCCGATTGGTATCTGCTTCAGATACTCCTGCCTTATGTCTTCCGGCAGGCTGTCTGTCATGTCCGTCTCTATAAACCCGGGAGCTATGGCATTCACCGTTATGTTCCTTCCCGCAAGCTCCTTGGCAAGTGTCTTGGTGAAGCCTATCAGACCCGCCTTTGCCGATGAGTAGTTAGCCTGACCCATGTTTCCCGTAAAGGCTACTACGGAGGACATGTTTATTATCCTTCCCCATCTCTTCTTGAGCATTCCCTTTACCGCAAGCTGGGTTATCAGGAAGGTTCCTGTGAGATTTATCCTGATTATCTCCTCCCAGTCCTCATACTTCATTCTGATAAAGAGAGTGTCCCTGTTTGTCCCCGCATTGTTCACGAGGATGTCAACCGTGCCAAATTCATCATTGATCCTTTTAAAAGCACTCTCTATTGACTCCTTAACTCCTATGTCAAGACCTACCGCGAAGGTTTCACTGCCTGTCTTTTCCTTTATCTCCTTTGCTACTTCTCTGGCTCTATCTTCACTTCTACCGGTAACTATGACTGTTGCTCCAGCTTCAGCGAGCTTCTCCGCAGTTGCTTTACCTATACCACGAGTAGAGCCCGTTACCAGAGCTGTTTTTCCTGAGAGATTTATCATGATTGCCTACAAATTATAGCAGATTTACCCCTTAATTGCTATATTTAGTGAATGATGGGAAGGTTTTTAACTTCCGCGATAATCCTTTTAACACTCCTGCTCCTGTCATGTGCTGAAAAACCTAAGGATTTAAAAACCTACGAAAAGGAAAATCCCTTTCCAGAAGGAGAATATACTGCTCCGAAGTCAAGAGGAAGCCTCTTTGCTGACAGCGGGTGGGCTGACCTTTACGGAGAGAATAGAGCATCAAAGCCCGGGGATCTGATATTCATTCATGTTGTTGAGAGTATGAACGCTGTTGAAAGCGTGTCCAGTCAGATAGGAAGGTCCACCTCCTTTTCAAACGCTATAAGCTCGTTCTTTGGGGTTCCCCAGAGTACTCTTGCCAATCTGGGATCGCAGGCTAAAGGAAGCCTGAGCTCTAAAGGAGCAAGTAAGATACAGCAGCAGGGGGTTCTCACCACCAGACTCGCTGGAAGAGTGATAAAAGTCTACCCGAACAGGACGATGTTAATAGAAGCTAAGAAGTATATAGTGGTGAACGGAATGAAGAGGGAGTTCGTTCTGAGAGGGATAATCAGACCGGAGGATATAGACAGCAACAACACAGTAGCGAGCGACAAGATTGCAAACATGGAGATCTTCCTTGATGGAAAGGGTTACATGGCTGACGGAGGTAAGCCGGGATGGCTTGCAAGAATATTTGCGGTAATATTCCCCTTCTGATACTTCTCCTTATCTCTCTTTCCTTTGCGGAGAGGATAAAGGATATAGCAACCATTGAGGGCAACAGGATTAACTATCTCCAGGGATACGGTCTTGTAGTTGGTCTGAGGGGAACGGGAGACGGTAAGGCAACTCAGTTTACGGTTAAAAGCCTTGCAAACATGCTTCAGAAGATGGGCATAGTCGTTGATCCAAAGAGACTCACTGTGAAGAATGTTGCCGCTGTTATGGTAACGGCTAAGGTGCCTCCTTACGCAAAGGCAGGTATGAGATTTGATGTAAGCGTATCCTCAATTGGAGATGCAAAAAGCCTTGAAGGAGGAACTCTTCTGCTAACACCTCTGAGAGGTCCAGACGGTAAGATATACGCCCTTGCTCAGGGTCAGGTCATAGTGGGAGGTTACGAAGCGAGAGGGAGAGGTGCAAGGCAGGTAAAGAACGTTCCCACGGTAGGAAGGATACCCAGCGGTGCCGTCCTTGAAAGAGACCTTCCCTTTAGCATGGACACAGCAGAGGTGAATATAATCCTTGATGTTCCTGACTTCACAACGGCGAAAGCAGTTCAGGACAGGATAAACGAAAGGTTCGGTTCTCAGATAGCTCGTGCACTTGATAGTGCAACAGTTAAAGTGAAAATCCCTCAAAACATGAGTCCTGTAGATTTCCTCGCCATCGTTGAGAACCTGGAAGTTAAAACCTCTCAGGTTGCTAAGGTGGTGATAGATGGAAGATCAGGAACGATAGTTCTCGGAGGAAACGTAAAGATAAGCCCGGTAGCCGTTGCTGTCGGAAGTCTCGTGGTGAAGGTAAAGGAAAGACATGAGGTTGTTCAGCCCCCACCACTATCTGCCGGAGAGACAAAGGTTGTTCCCCGTACGGAGATTGAGGTAATAGAGGAAAAGAAAAGACTCATCCCGCTAAGAGGGACTACCGTTCAAGAGCTTGTCAATTCCCTTAATAAAATAGGGGCTACTCCGAGGGAGATAATCTCTGTCCTACAAGCCATAAAGGAAGCAGGAGCCTTGAAAGCAAAACTGGAGGTGCTATGAAAATCATATTCTCAAATCCTTCTTATAACTACAGAGAGTTTATGAAGAAGGACATAAAAAGTGTGGCAAAGGAGTTTGAAGCGATAATGATAAAGCAGATCCTTAAGGAAGCTTACAGACCGATAATCAAGGATAAGGGCTTTTATCAAAGGATGTACTACGACATGTTCCTTGAAGGGGTGAGTGAAAAGCTTGCAGATGCAGGCGGGATAGGTATAGCAAAGTTCATAATTGAAAACTTCAGGGATAACCAAGAGGAAGGGAGTGGATAAAATAGAAAACCACTTTGATGATAGGTGTGGATATAGTTCAAAACAGGAGAATAAAGACCGCTATAGAGAGGTTTGGAGATCGGTTCCTCAGGAGGATATACACGGAGCGTGAGCTTGATTATTGCAGGTCTCAGAGAAGTTTTATACCCTGTCTTTCCGCAAGATGGGCGTGTAAGGAAGCTGTCCTGAAAGCTTTTTACATTGAGTTTGGGATCCTTTTACACTTCAGAGAGATAGAAGTTCTTGGGAACAAAGGTCAGCCTGCCCGCGTTGTCATTAGAAGGAAAGGGATTGAGGATATACTTAAAGATCGTGAGGTGATAGTGTCCATATCTCACGAGAGAGATTACTCCGTTGCGGTTGCCTTTATAAGATGAGCTACTCAAAAAGGTTGGAAAACTTTATACTTGAGCTTAAGGGAGGAGTATTCTTCCTCTCACCCAGAGAAAAAATGTTCTTAGACTTCCTTGAAGAGATGGAAATTCCCGAATCTGTTGTTAGGGAAGGTATTGAAAAATGCTACACAGCTCTCAGTCCCAAGAGAAGGAGTAAGCACCCTGTTTTTCTCTGCTTCAAAAGCATAATGGAGGTATATGAAAACTTTCAAAGGCTCTCAGCCCAGAAGGTAGAGATAGACTGGAGGAGAAGGTTTAAAGAAAAGATAAAACTTGTAAGCCATATGATAGACGGTGAGGTCTGCGAGCCAGATTCGGAGGAATCAGCCCATAGAATACTGAAGGAGCTTGAAAGAAGCATAGTGAGCAAGCTGTGGAAGAAGATGAGTAAGGAGGAAAGGGAAAGGATAATGAAGAAATATGCCGAGTTCAAAAATAACAAGGAGATATTCAGAGAACTTGTAAAAAGAGAGGTTCAAAAGTTCTACGGCATCCCAGATCTTTCACTCTATGTAGGTTGATTCTGCGGTATCAATGGCTTTCATCAGGGCTTTTGCTTTGTTTACCGTCTCCTCCCACTCTCTCTCGGGAATTGAATCCGCAACTATACCGGCTCCTGCCTGAACAAAAACCTCTTTGTCCCTCACGATAGCAGTTCTTATGGCAATAGCCATGTCCATGTTTCCCTGAAAGGACACGTATCCCACACAGCCCGCATATATTCCCCTCTTTTCCTTCTCAAGCTCTTCTATTATCTGCATTGCTCTCACCTTTGGTGCTCCCGAAACCGTCCCGGCAGGAAATGTAGCTTTAAGAACATCTAAAGCTGAGTAGCCCTCTTTTAAAGTTCCCACAACATCGCTGACAATATGCATAACATGGGAATATCTCTCAATCCTCATGAAATCCTCAACCTTCACGCTTCCGATCTCTGCCACTCTCCCAATGTCGTTCCTTGCAAGATCAACGAGCATTAGATGTTCAGCTCTCTCCTTTTCATCTGCAAGAAGCTCCTTCTCAAGCCTTTTATCCTCCTCAGGTGTTTTTCCTCTCGGTCTCGTTCCCGCTATCGGTCTCGTTTCTATCTTCTTTCCTTCAACCCTGACAAGAACCTCAGGTGAGGAGCCTATGACTTTTAATTCCCTGAAATCAAGATAGTACATATATGGTGATGGATTCAGATATCTCAAAACTCTGTATATGTTTTCTGTATCTCCTTCAAATACTCTTCTGAAGCGCTGAGAGAGAACAACCTGAATTATGTCCCCCTGAGCGATATATTCCTTTGCTTTTTCCACTATCTTCTCAAACTCCTCCTTTCTGAAGTTGGATTCCCACACCGAAAGATCAGGTTCTCTCTCCTTAAAGTTTATATGCTCTGTAGCTTTCTCCTTCAGGCGTTTTATAGTCTCTACAATACACTTTTCAGCTCTTTCATACTCACTTTCAACATCCCTGCTTGTAAGGATAGGACAGACAATCTTTATCTTTCCCGTGAGGTTGTCGTGTATAACGACCCTGTCTGTAAGAACAAGGTATATATCGTAGGTGCTGATCGGATCAGGGTTTTCATCCTTTACAGGCTCGTAGAACTTGATGACATCGTAAGCAAAGTAGCCAACCAGTCCACCCCAGAATCTGGGAAGAATAGGATCGTTGTAGGGTTTGTACTTTTTGATAATCCCATCAATTACATCTGCAGGGTCATTACTCTCAAAAAACTTCACCCTTCCTCTGTCGTATATCTCACCGTATTTACCTTTGGTTCTGATGTAAAAGGAAGAACCCGTAATTATAAATGAGAATCTTCCCCACTTTTCGCCTCCTTCGGCACTTTCCAGAAGAAAGTTGAACCTATCCTTCTCTTTTAGCTTTAAAAAAATAGAAAGCGGAGTTTCAACATCCGCAAGGATTTCGGTATACAGAGGAATAACGTTGTAGTCCTTTGAGAGCTTCTTGACCTCTTCCCGGTTTAGATTGAGCTCCATGGATTGTATGATAAACTATTGTGCTATAATATGCACTCTCTCCGAGGAGGTAGAGCGATGGAACTCTGGGTAAAGATAGGGAAAACGAAAAAGAAGTTTCAGGGCTCATTCAGAGACGTAATGGAGAGTATTGTTAAAGAAGGTAAGGGAAAGGAAACAGTTGAGCTTCTCTCATTCCATGCAGGTCAGAAGGAAAGAAGGAGATTTAAAAGAGAACTGAGATGTAATGATAAAGACCTCCTCAAGACTGCCAGCTCCATTGCAAGATGGTTCTACCTTAGGGACATAAGAAAGATAAGAAGAAGAATTAAGGAACTTAAGAAGAGAGCAAGATACATCTCCAAAGGAGAGGTTTTTTACTGTCCCAAGATAATGCAGCAGGTTAAAGAGCTTGAGGGAAAACTTGGAGAGATAGAGAACAAGCTTGAGGAACTGAAGGTAAACTGAGTTGAAGGCATACACAAAGTATTTGACCTTCAAAACCGAGAATAGAAGGGAGCTAATAAGGATAACCGACAAAGTCAAAGAGGCTGTTGAAGAGTCTGGTGTAAAAGAAGGGCTTTGTCTTGTCTCCGCAATGCATTTGACCGCCGCGGTGATAATTCAGGACGACGAAGAAGGACTCCACGAGGATATATGGGAGTGGTTGGAGAATCTGGCACCGTTCAGGGCAGACTATAAGCATCATCTGACAGGAGAAGATAACGGAGATGCTCACCTTAAAAATCTTCTTGTTCACCTTCAGGTAGTTTTGCCTATAACTGACGGAAAGTTAGACTTAGGACCTTGGCAGGAGATATTCTATGCTGAGTTTGACGGGCAGAGACTCAAAAGAGTGATAATCAAAATAATCGGAGAGTGATTTTATATAAGAAAAGCCCCCTCCCACCGGAGGAGGCTCTGCAAAATCCTTAGAACTTCCAGCTTACACCAATGGAAATGGAGTCTTGAGCGTTTTTGGCACCTGCAATCGGACCACCTTGACCTGTGGATTCAACTTTCTTTTCAAACGCTCTTACATAAGAGACATCTATCCCGAAGTTATTGGTAAATTCATATCCCAGACCAAGTGTTAGATGTTGTTCGGTGATGGCAGGAAATCCTATTAAGTTAAACCAAGCAACTCCGAAATCGTTAAACGGGACAGCAAAATTCGGTATGTTATTCGGACACGATGTGGCAGTGGGATCCGTACAGAGATTATCCTTACCCCTTATAGGAGTTTTCCCGTAGTTGTATCCAGCCCTGAGAGATAGATTCTCCATTGGTTTATATTCAACACCTAAAGCGAATACGGTCTGGTCTTTCCAACCGAAATCTCCATAACCATCAGCATCTTTCCAGTTAATCCACCTTACATCAAGACCAACTTTAAGACCATCAAGAGGAGCAGCACCTATACCAAGAGCAACCTCTTGAGGTTGCTGGAGTTTTAAGTCTTCAAACTGTCCCTTACTATCACTATCATAAACTCTCTTGTAAGTCATTGATACAGGGGACTGGTATGTTATACCAGCATATAGAAAATCTCCGAAGTTTAGAGAAGCTCCTATCTGGAACCCTACACCAAGAGTTTGAGATTGTCCACCCCCTTGATTATTGCCACTATTATCAAAATTACCCATATCTAATGAACCCCAAGCACCATGAATAGCTCCTGATATTGTTATTAGGTCGTTTATTTTAAATGCTATCGCTGGAATAATTCTCATGAACTGGAATGTAGTATGCATATTGGAAAGTCTTTGATCTTTATTCCTATAATCTACACCCATTCCAGAAACACCAAAAGCACCTATACCAAAAGTAAGCCTATCACTAAGTTTATGAACTATCCCTATTTCTGGAACAACAAAAGTATCAGCTTTACTTTTCACATAACCAGTATCTCCCAATGCAGGATGACTAAATCTACCCTTTACCTTCGGCATAAACAGAATTCCGCCGAACTGGGCTGTGAATTTATTCTCCATAACACCCATCCACGCAGGGTTCCTGAAAATGGCATCAACGGGACCCACGGGTATACCAACGCCGATTCCACCCATAGCCCTTGAGGCTGGAGTTAAACCTATCATATTGTCACCGTTTGTTGCAAAGGTTAAGGTTGCTGTTGAAAACAGCGCCCCTATAAGTAAAGCCTTTCTCATAATCCTACCTCCCTTAGACTGATTTCACTTAAGGATTTTAACTCTCGTTCCTAATTTTTAATAGATTTCAATTTCTTATAAATCAAAAATCGTAAGTTATATCAATATATTCTGAAATACTTATACTGCTTGTCCTCCAAGGTCATAATCAGCTGACTGCGTTATTTCCACTTCAATAAGATCTCCTGGTTTTAATTCCCTCTCTTCGTTTTCTATATATACAACGCCATCAACCTCAGGAGCTTGAAAATAAGCTCTCCCTTTAGGCACAAATGAGAACTCTTCAGAGTAACCTTCAATTAGAACTTTTAATTTTTTACCTAAAAATTCTCTATTCTTTTTCTTAGTTATTTCTTTCTGTATTTCCATAAGTTCCAAACTTCTCTCTTCCTTAACTTCCGGCGGAATTGGATCTCCCAGAGAGTATGCCCACGTATCCTCTTCCTGAGAATAGGTAAATACACCGAGCCAGTGAAAGTGCCCTTCTTCAATAAAGCTCTTCAGGTTCTTAAAATCTTCTTCTGTTTCGGAGGGATAGCCGACTATTAGAGTCGTCCGCAGAATCGCAGAGGGAATTTCTTTTCTGATCTTTTCTACGAGCTTTTTAACAAACCTTTCATCGTATCCCCTTCTCATACTTTTCAGAACTTTCGTGGAGATGTGTTGGATAGGCATATCAAAGTAAGAAACAACTCTCTCAGAATCTTTTATGTAGTTTATAAGGTCGTTGCCAACCTCCGTAGGATATAAATATAGAAGCCTTATCCATTCTATACCTTCTATTTTTTCAAGCTCCTCAAGCAATTTCACAAGTCTGTACTCTTTATACAGATCTTTTCCGTAATAAGTGGTGTCCTGAGAGATGATATTTATTTCCTTAACACCTCGCTCTGCAAGGTTTTTTGCTTCTCTAACTATATCCTCTATGGGTCTTGAGATATGTCTTCCTCTGATCCTTGGAATGGCACAGAAGGAACAGAGACGGTTGCAACCTTCTGCAATTTTCAGGTATGCGTATGCCTTTGGTGTGGTTAGAAGCCTGTAAGAGCCGTTATATTTGGGCTGAAGTCCAAGATACTTTAGAATCTCATCCCAACTCTGAGTTCCAAAAAACTTATCAACCTCTGGGATCTCTTCTTCAAGCTCCCTTTTGTATCTTTCAACGAGACAGCCCATCACGAGCACTTTTTTGCCCGTGTCTATCATCTCAAGGATCGTGTCTATGGACTCTCTCTTAGCGTCCTCTATAAAACCGCAGGTGTTTATGATGATGCAATCTGCGGACTCTATGTCTGCCGTAAGCTCTACACCTGCGCTTTTGAGCTTTCCAAGAAGAATTTCGCTATCCACGAGGTTCTTTGAGCATCCGAGGCTTATAAGACCTATCTTCACGGTTTAATAATATATACCGCCCTTCAGGTTCGTCTGTAGCATTGAAGTATAATAACCTTCTTATGAAGGAACTCAAAGACTACAACCCTAAAGAGATTGAGGAGAAATGGTCTAAATTCTGGATAGAGAAAGCCATATACCACGTTGAAAAACCTGACAAACGGAAGAAGTTTTCGGTCGTTATCCCTCCTCCTAATGTTACGGGTTCCCTTCACATGGGACACGCTCTTAACTCAACCCTTCAGGACATCATTGTCCGCTGGCAGAGGATGAAGGGAAAGCAGGTAGTATGGGTTCCGGGATTTGACCACGCAGGGATAGCAACTCAGTATGTAGTTGACAAACAGCTTCAGAAAGAAGGCAAAAGCAGACTCCAGCTTGGAAGGCAGGAGTTTTTAAAAAAGGTCTGGGAGTGGGTTCCAAAGTCAAGGAATGCGATAAGAACACAGCTTGAGAAGCTCGGTGTCTCCGTTGATTGGAAAAGGGAGAGGTTCACCTTAGATGAAGGCTTTTCAAGGGCTGTTAGAAAGGCATTCAGAGCACTCTACGAGGCAGGGCTTATATACAGAGGTGAGTACATAACGAGCTGGTGTCCGAAGGATCTGACCGCTCTCTCCGATCTTGAGGTAGAGCATGAAGAAGAAAAGGGCAGACTCTGGTATATCAGATATCCTCTTGAAGATGGCTCAGGATACATAACCGTTGCTACAACCAGACCAGAGACGATGCTCGGAGATACCGCGGTAGCTGTTCATCCCGAAGATGAAAGATACAAACACCTTATCGGAAAGAGAGTAAGACTTCCTCTTGTCAGGTGGAAGAGAAAGACCCTCTCGGGAGAAGAGATAGACGAATACATACCCATAATTGCGGACGAGAGAGTTAAAAAGGAGTTTGGAACCGGTGCGGTTAAGGTGACTCCTGCCCATGATCCTAATGACTTTGAGATAGGCAGAATCCACAACCTGCCCTTTGTGAAGGTGATGGATGAAAAGGCTGTGATGAACGAAAATGCGGGGGAGTTCAGAGGACTGGACAGGTATGATGCAAGGAAGAAGATAGTTGAAAAACTGAAGGAAGAAGGACTCCTTGAGAAGGAAGAGGAGCACATCCACGCTGTTGGAAGGTGCTACAGGTGTAAGACTGTTGTTGAGCCAATGGTTTCAGTTCAGTGGTTCGTTAAGGTCTCTGATCAGGCAATTAAGGATATATCTATCAAAGTAGTTGAAGAAGGAATAGAAGAAAAGGAAGAGAAGGAGATCTTTATCCAGTATGCGGAGGTGCAAGAACTAACGATAACGATTCCTGTAAGCGATGAGATAACGGGGGATACCAAATCTGTGATCATTCTGAATGAAGGTATAGAGTTTCTGTCAGGTGTAAGGGAAGGCGAGCTTGCTTACGTTTACTACCCGGAAGGAAAATCCGAGGTTATAGAAGTTGCTAAAAAGCTCACTTACGAATTTATGAGAAAGAGAGCAGATCTTGAATTTCTCATAGGTCTTGAGGGTGAGATTTCTGTTATTAGAGCGGGTCTTGAAAGCAAGATAGATAGAGGAAGATACCTTCTTGCTGCTGAAGGAAACAGATTAAACCTTTACAGATGGGAAGATGAAAAGTATGAGTTCCTTCAGGTAGTAGAGTCAGGTCAGGCACGTCTTGAACCTGTGCAGAGGTCAATCAAGGTTAAAGCTGAAAGGGAGAAGAAGGTAACTGAGGAGAAGAAACAGGTCAAATTCATCCCTCAGCAGTGGAAAAAGTTTTACCTTGACTGGATGTACAATTTGAGAGACTGGTGTATATCACGTCAAATCTGGTGGGGACACAGGATACCGGTCTGGTACTGTCAAGATTGCGGTGAAATTAATGTCTTCACCGATGATGACTTTGACAGAGCTTACGACAAGATAATATTCAACCTGATAGCGGATGGAAAAATCGGTCAGGAATTTACACCCGAAGAGATTGAAAGTATTTTGAAGTCTCCCAACTTCGTTCATCCTGAGATGTCAGTACTTGACTTTTACAAGAAGTTTGTCTTCCACAAATACCACTCAACAGACATGGATGCAAACTCTCTGAGACTCTTCTTTACTCAGGAAGCGAATCCTATGGCTATGCTCACACCGGGGGTTTCTACAAGAGAGCTCTACAGATACAATCCTCAAACCAAGAAGTGGAAGATGGTTTTAAGGTGTAAAAAATGTCAATCCGAAAACCTCAAACAGGAAGAAGATGTCCTTGATACATGGTTCTCTTCCGCACTGTGGCCCTTCGGTGTATTTGGATGGCCTGAAAACACAAGAGATCTCAAAAACCTTTATCCAACGGATCTTCTGGTAACAGGCTTTGACATCATTTTCTTCTGGGTCGCCCGAATGATCATGATGGGAACCTACTTCATGAAGGATATTCCCTTCCACGACGTTTACGTTCATGCACTTGTCCGAGACGAGAAGGGACAGAAGATGTCCAAGACTAAAGGGAACGTGATAGATCCTCTTGACATAATTGAAAAATACGGTGCAGACGCTCTGAGATTCACGCTCGCGATCCTGACAGTTCAGGGAAGGGATATAAAGCTATCCGAAAAGAGGTTTGAGGGATACAAGCACTTTGCCAACAAGATCTGGAACGCCTCGCGTTATGTCCTGATGAATACTCCAGAGGACTTTGCGAGCCAGCTTCCATATATGGCACCTCTTAGAGCTGAGGACAAATGGATAATGACGCTTTTAAACGAGACTGCGGAAAAAGTAAACAGAGCTCTGGAGAGCTACGACTTTTCAAAGGCAGCACAGGCAATTTACGACTTCTTCTGGTCGGACTTCTGCGACTGGTACATAGAGTTCACAAAGGAGAGGATATACAAAAAACCGCCTGAAGGAGATGATGAGAAGTCCCAGGAAGAGAAAGCAAGAATAATATCTAAAAAGACTACAGCCCTTTACACTCTTCACTATGTCCTTGAAAAGGCTCTCAGAATCCTCCATCCATTCATGCCTTATATAACCGAGGAGATATGGCATATGCTTCCCGCGAGTGAAGGGGAGAGCATTTCTCTAAAGGACTTCCCTGAGAAGAAACAGGAGGAGATATTCCCTGAAGAAACCGATAAGATAGAAAGGCTCAGGGAGATCATCACAGCGGTGAGGTCTCTGCGCTCTGATCTCCAGATAGAACCTTCAAAGAGGCTCAGAGCCTACTTCAAGACAGAGATTGAATTCTCAAAGAAGGTAATAGAGGAGTTCAGAACTCATATTCTAAACCTCGCCAAGCTTGAAGAGTTTGAAGAGGTCTCCGAAAGACCCGAAGGTACGGTTGCTACCTTCTCAAAGGATACAGAGATATACCTCTCCATAGAGGGACACGTTGATCTTGAAAAGCTGATAGCAAGCTACGAGAAAAAGAGGGAGAAACTACTTGCTGAGCTTGAAAGGGTAAACAAAAAGCTTTCCAACGAAAACTTTATCAAGAAAGCACCGCCGGAGGTGGTTGAGAAGGAGAAGAGAATAAAAGAGGAGCTCAGTGTGGATCTTGAAAAGGTGGAGAGGATCCTCAGCGTACTGAAGGGCTAAAAACTGCTCAGCATATTCTTGGAAGAAGTTCACCGGAAGGTGCTTCCATTATTCTTTTTACGCCATAGGGCGTTTTTAGAATAACTCTCGGTTTTCCCTTTTTCACCACCTTTCCGATTATCTGAGCGTTTCTACCGTATGGGTGTTCTCTCAACAAACTGAGAACTCTCTGAGCATCTTTTTCTGAAACTGCAAAGACAACCATCCCTTCGTTAGCAAGATGTGTGGGTTCAAAACCGAGAAGCTCACACAAGCCGAGAACAGCATCTTTTACGGGTATACTTTCCTCTTCCACCTCTATCTCAACTCCGGACTGCTCAGCCCATTCGTTCAAAACAGCTGAAAGCCCTCCCCTTGTTGGATCTCTCATCGCGTGAACCTCAGCTCCTGAACGCAGAACCCTTTCAATCATGTCCCATATACTCTTGCAGTCGCTCTCTATGGGTATCTCAAACTCCATACCTTCCCTTTCCGCAAGGATGCAGGCACCATGGTCTCCCACCGTTCCAGAAACTACGATTACATCGCCTTCCCGTAAGTTGTGAGCGGATATTCCTTCATAAACCACCTCACCTATACCCGAAGTGTTTATAAATATCCTGTCTACCTGTCCTTTGGGAACTACCTTTGTGTCACCTGTAACTATACTGACTCCAACCTTCTGAGCCTCCTCAGCCATACTTTTCACTATCTCCTCAAGCTCGTCAAAACCAAAGCCTTCCTCAATGATAAAGCTGGCGGACAGATACTTAGGTCTTGCTCCCATAACAGAAAGGTCGTTTACAGTTCCAGCCACAGCGAGCTTTCCGATATTACCTCCTCTGAAAAAGGGCGGTGATACTGTGAAGGAATCAGTCGTAAAAGCTATCTTTGATCCAGTCTCAATTAGGGCAGAGTCCTCTAACTTTTCAAGTATGGAATTAGAGAAATACTTTATAAACAGATCCTTTATAAGCTTCTGAGTTTCTTCCCCACCTGATCCGTGAGAGAGAAGAATCTTCCTCATTTAAGTTATATTAAAGCCTATGAGGACAATTGATGTCAGCTCAAAGTTTGAGACCCACAGAAGTGCAAGTGCGTATGGAAGGATAAAGTTAAAGCCGGAAACTGTGAAGCTGATAAGAGAAAACAAGCTTCCCAAGGGAAATCTGGAAGAAGCTACCAAGCTTACCGGCATATTCGGAGCAAAGAAGACAGGGGAGATACTGCCCTTCTGCCATCCCATAACGATTGATTTTGTAGAGGTTAAAGTCAAGGTAAACGATGAAAGCGTTGAGGTCTTTTCAAAGGTAAGCGGTATAGCCAGAACAGGATACGAGATGGAAGCTCTTACCGCCGTTTCCACAGCTCTTTTGAATGTCTACGATATGTGCAAAGGATTTGATGACAGCATGGTGATTGAGGAGATTCAGCTTACTGGCAAGAGCGGGGGAAAGTCCGACTGGACGAGAGATCTCAAAGGGGTAAAGGTGAATGTTCTGTCCTCACAGGAAGAGCTGAAGAGTCAGGTTGTGGAATACCTTGCACATCTTGGGGGTGAAATTTCCAGAGATGCAGATCTGCTCGTGATCATAGGTAAGCCCCACGAACTTGAAAGACACCTGTCCTACTTGGAAAGCATCATAGCGTTTTACGATTTCAGAAAGAACCCTTCACTTGCGCATTTAGAAATTAAAATTGGAAAAGACAAAAAGGGGACTCTTGTTGTTTCACTTCCCGAGTCTGAAGAGAAAATAAGATTCTTCTTTGAAACGTTTGGAGGCATTCTCAGGAGTCTTCTCTGATGGAGAGATTCGTTATCTGCATAACAGGTGCGAGCGGTTCAATTTACGGATACAGAACTATTCAGGAGCTTTCCAAGAAACATCACCTTGATGTGGTTGTTTCGGATGCCGGACTTCTCGTTATGAAGGAGGAACTTGGAAAGAGCTTAAAGGATCTTAAGCTTGAATTTCCGGAGGTTGATTTTTACGGAGAGAAAGAAATAGCCTCTCCCGTAGCGAGCGGGTCGGTTTTAACAAAATACAAAGCGGTTCTCGTCATGCCTTGTTCTATGAGCACCTTAGCCTGTGTTGCAAACGGTGTGAATACTAACTTGATACACCGGATATGTGAAGTAGCTTTAAAGGAAAGGGTAAAGCTTGTGCTTTTAGTGAGAGAGATGCCTTACTCAAGAGTGCACATTGAAAACATGCTTAAAGTCACCGACGCAGGTGCCATTGTGATTCCTGCAAGTCCGGGTTTCTATCACAAGCCTGGGAGCATTGACGATCTTGTGAACTTTGTCGTAGGAAAGGTGCTTGATATAGCTGGAATTGATCACGAGTTATACAATAGATGGAAAGGAGGAGGGAGATGAGAATCCTCTTGGTTCTCCTTATGTTTACTATCACTGCCTTTTCTGGAGAGAAAGCCGGAGAGATAGTGAAAAAACAGGGGAGGGTTAAGTTATACAAGGAGAACTCTCTCACAGGAGAGCTCGTCACCAGTCTTCCCAAGGAGCTCTATGTAAAAGATATATTGAAAACGGATTACGGATCTCTTGCTTTCGTAAAGCTTCTCGGAGTAGACAAGCTTGTTCTCATGGAAAACAGCGTGCTTTATATAGAGGGTATTGACAGGGTGAACTTTGAAGGTGGAAGGGCTATCTTTCAGATAAGAAAAAGAGGTGAAGGCAGGGGTCTAAAGGTAAGGGTCAGATCTGTAATCATAGGCATAAAGGGTACAAGATTCATGGTGTCGGCTCAGAATGACAGGATAGGTATATACCTTAAGGACGGTTACCTGACTGTAAAGAAGATGTTTGGAGAGTTCATCAGATATAGAAAGAGAGAAGAGGAAGAGTTTGAGGAGTTCAGAAGAGAGTTTGAGGAGGGAATGAGGAGGGAAATGAAAGAGTATGAGAAGTTTAAGAAGGAAACCGAAAAGGAGTTCAGAGAGTTCGTTAAGGAATTTGAACTACAGCCAGGCAGTGCGGTGATGATAGTGGGCAGTGAGGTCAGGGATATAAAGATCCCTCCTGAGGTAGAGAAAGAGTTCAGACTCCTTGATATGTTTTAATATTCTCTTCTATGGCGGAAAACCTCCTCATAATCGGCGTTGGATTCATGGGTGGATCCCTTGCTCTCGCCCTCCGGAAAGGCGGTTTCCAGGGAAATATTTTCGGACTTGATATAAACGAAGAGAGTATTGAAAAGGCAAAGGAACTCGGCGTAATAGATGACGGGAGCACGGATATAAGTTCTGCAAAAATCTTTTATCCTGATATAGTTGTTTTGGCTTCACCTGTAAGAACTTTCAGAGGTATAGCGGAGAGTATAAAGCCTCACTTAAAAGAAGAGTGCATAGTAACCGATCTTGGGAGCGTGAAGGGTAAGCTCGTCTTTGATCTTGAGAGAATCCTCGGTACCAGATATGTCGGCAGTCATCCGATAGCGGGAACGGAGAAATCCGGCGTTCAGCACAGCTTTGGAGAACTGTTCAAAGGCAAGAAAATAATCATAACCCCTACGGAAAGCACGAACAAGAATGCCCTTGAAAAGGTGGTGGAGCTGTGGAAATTGACTGAAGGAGTTATTGAGTTCATGGATCCCGCTTTACACGACTGGGTTTTCGGTGCAGTTTCCCATCTTCCCCATGCTGTAGCTTTTGCCTTGATTGATGCACTGATTGAGATGTCCGATGAAGTTGATCTGTTCAAATACCCGGGAGGAGGCTTTAAGGATTTTACACGTATAGCGGCGAGCGATCCAGTAATGTGGAGAGACATATTTCTGGAGAATAAAGAAAATGTTCTTAAGTCCATAGATATGTATGTGAAATCCCTCATGAAACTGAAAAGCCTTATAGAAGATGATAAAGAGGAGGAGTTGACAAGTTATCTGAGAGAGGCAAAGACGAGGAGGCTTAGTCTGGAATGAAGGAACTCAGGATAGATAAAAAGGTCAGAAGTGTTAAAGGAGAGCTTAGAGTTCCCTCTGATAAGTCCATATCCCACAGGGCTGTTATTCTCGGTGCCCTTGCAAGCGGTAAGACGATAGTTTACAACTGGCTCAGGTCTGAAGATACGGAGGCTACTCTTGAGATAGTCAGAGCTCTTGGAACAGAGGTGAAAGAAAAAGAGAACATCCTCATCATAGAGGGAAGGAACTTTGAGTTTACAGAGCCCAAGGATGTACTTGATGCCAGAAATTCCGGAACAACTGCAAGGATAATGATGGGTGTCCTTTCCACACAGTCCTTTTTCAGCACCCTTACAGGAGATGATAGCTTAAGGCAGAGACCTATGCTTAGGGTTGTAGAGCCTTTAAGGGAAATGGGAGCTAAGATTGACGGTAGAGAATTGGGAAATAAGCTGCCTGTTGCGATTAGGGGGGGAGATCTAAAAGGCATATCCTTTTTTAATAAAAAGGCTTCCGCTCAGGTTAAATCCTCTCTTCTTCTTGCCGGTCTTAGAGCTGAAGGGCTGACGGAGATAGCGGAACCTGTTCTTTCAAGGGATCATACAGAAAGGATGCTAAGGTTCTTCGGAGTTCAGGTAATAAATGTTCCTGATGAGAGGGGACATACAGTTAAAGTGAAAGGTGGTCAGGAACTGAAAGGAACTGAGATATACTGTCCTGCAGATCCTTCCTCTGCGGCATTCTTCTGTGCTCTATGCTTCCTTGCTCCTGAAGGGGAACTCCTGCTCAAAGACGTTCTCATCAATCCAACAAGAGATGGCTTTTACAGAAAGCTCATAGAGATGGGTGCGGATCTGGTTTACGAGAACGAAAGAGAGATATCGGGAGAGCCGGTGGCGGACATAAGGATAAGAGGGGGTAGAAGATTAAAAGGGGCAAAGGTTTATCCTGAGGAAGTTACTGCAATGATAGATGAAATTCCTGTGCTTGCAGTTGTTATGGCTCTCTCCGAGGGAACATCAGAGGTGAGAGGAGCCAAAGAACTGAGGGTTAAAGAGAGCGACAGAATAAAAGCTGTGGTTAAAAATTTGAGAGCAATGGGAGCAAAGATTGAAGAACTTGAGGATGGCTTTGTTATTGAGGGAGTAGAGAAGTTAAAGGGCTCTAAGATAGAAACCTTCGGTGATCACAGAATAGCGATGGCATTCACGGTAGCTGGCTTGGTTGCCGACGGTGATACAGTTATAGATGATGCGGACTGCGTGAGGATATCTTATCCCGACTTCTTTAAGGATCTTGAATCAATCGTTGAATATCTTTGAAAGCTTTTTAATTGCCTCTATCTTTTCCCGCTCGCCTACCTTAGCCTTTTCTATAGCCTTCTTAAGCGTGTTAATAGTCGCATCGTATATATCTTTCCTAACTGGATAGGGATGTCCGTCTTTACCTCCATGAGCAAAGGTGTATCTTGCAGGATCTTTAAAGGAAAGTTCGGCACCATAGAGAAGCTCACTTACAAGTGCAAGGGCTCTGATGGTCTTGGATCCTATACCTCTCACCCGCAGGAGATCTTCAAAGGTTTTAATGGAGCTTTCATCAATCTTTCTTATCATCTCTTTCAGCTTTTTGGTATCTAAGTCCTTCGGGCTTATGTAATGTCTTTCGGGAAGGTTGAGAGTCTTTATCTTATCAAGTTCTTGTAGAAGAACTTTCTTGTCTCTAATCATCTCGGTAATTGCATTTCTTGAACCAGAAGACTCCTCTGCGGTCATGTTCAGAGTTATTTTTTCGTGCACCTTTTGAGCTGATATACCGCTGTGGGGTTCCTCTACGAAGCTGTTCAATCTTTCACCTAGCCAGTGATATCTCCTTGCATATCTGTTAGAAGTGTTCATGCCCTGCTGAATAACTGCCCAGAATCCGTTTTCGGTAAAGATTATCGTATGGTGGTAAAGATGGTATCCGTCTTGAAGGAGAACATTGTCAACCTTAGCGGTGAGTCTGCTTACATCCATAAGGGGTTCAGTATCTATTCCTGTCTGCTCTCCTATTATCTCAAGCTCTTTCGGAGTATTTAGTGCTGTTTTGCCCTTTCCTCCTGCCATAAAAACGCCTATATCCTTACCAACATCCTTCAAAGCTTCCTTTATAGCACCGCAGACTGTGGTGGTAAGTCCACTTGAGTGCCAGTCAAAGCCGAGAACACAACCGAGTGATTGGAACCAGAAGGGATCAGACAGTCTCTCTAAGAGTGTTTTGTGACCGTGTTCAATCACTATCAGCTCAAGTATGCTTCTTGAGAGTTTAACCATTCTGTTGAAAAGCCACGGAGGAGCTTTCCCATAATGTAGGGGGAGATTGGCTATACCTTTTCTCACCACTTATAATGATAAGCGTGAACTACCCCATGTCAGAGACACGGAGCTTCGTGGTGGGTTTGGACACTTAATGTGTCCCTTACCACCACAGGCGGGTTCACTCCACCCCTACTCCTGCCCCCTATCTGAGCATACAGGGAGCTAACGGAGATACTTT
>CAZPVY010000007.1:0-32527 GCA_964590265.1 uncultured Aquifex sp.
GTAAAGTTTTAATACTCTATCCAACCTTAAAGTTCAGCTGTCTCATAGCGAAGCGATTCAAAGCGGAGATAGGAGAAAGACCAGAAGGAGATGACTTTTTGCACCTTAGTGTGGACGGCGCAGACGTTTACATAAAGTTCCGGGCAATCGGCTCAAGGTTCTGCGGAGGAGAGAAAGGGTTTGAGGACTTTGACTTTCCTGTAAAAGAGCCAGAGAGGTTTATGCCTAAATGGATAAAGGTGAATACAGACCTGAGCGGAGATTTTGGCTATGTTTGAGCTCTTCTTAACATTCTTAACTTCTCAAATATTTCATAAAGAGCGGGAATAACAAAGAGGCTCAGAGGAAGAGCTGTTATTAATCCTCCTATAACCGCAAGAGCGAGAGGTTTCCTAAGCTCGGATCCCTCCGTGAGTCCGAGGGCAACGGGAAGAAGGGCAAACATGATGGTCAGTGTCGTCATCAGGATTGGTCTGAGCCTTTCTTTTCTTGCCTTCATGATTGCATCCCTGACAGATTCTCCCTCTTTCCTGAGCTGAATTATCCTCTCTATGAAGAGGACGGAGTCCCTTGCCACAAGCCCTATCAGGAGGATTATCCCGAAGTAGGAAGGGACACTCAGACTGCTGTCTGTTAGATACAGGAGTCCAAAAACTCCCGAAACCGCAAGCGGTAGAGTGAGCATGACCGTGAAGGGATGAATAAGGCTCTCAAACAGTGATGCAAGAACCATGTAGACTCCTACGACCGCTATCAGCAGAGCCATAGCCAAACCCTTAAAAGCTCTCTGAAATTCCTTGGTTTGACCTGTGGGTTCAAAGGTGTATCCTGGCGGGAGGATATTTCTCAGGAAATTTTCTATCTCCTCAACAGCTGCTGAGAGAGTTTTGTCTTTGAGATTTGCAAAGAGTATAAAGGAATACTGCCTGTTGTATCTGTTTATCACAGTATAGCCAGGGGCGAGCTCAAATTTGATAACGGAGCTTATCGGAACAAGTTCGCCGTTTCTGGCTCTTACATACACCCTCCTCAGGTTCTCGTAGGTCTTTAGGAAGTTTTCCTCCGCCTTTATGTAAACATCGTAGCTCTCAGAGCCAAGCTCGTAGGTTCCGATCCAGAGCTTACCGAAGAGAGCATTCAGTGTGCTGTTTATGTCCTCAACACTAATTCCGAGGTCGTAGAGCTTGTTTCTGTCTATAGTTATCCTCACCTCGGGTTGGTTTATTCTGATATCGGTGTCTATGTCCGTGTATCCTCCCACTTCCTCAAGGTAAGCTTTCAGCTTGTCCGCTATTCTTCCGAGCTCTTCAAGGGAATCGCCTCTGACAACATACTGTATATCCGTTTGCCTACCTCCTCTTGCACCGATGACAGAAGGAACCTCAACGGAAGCTTTGACGTCCTTTATCTTTCTTATCTTTTCCCTGATCATGTTCATGACAACGCCCTGATGAGGGCGTTCTTTTCTTTCTTTCAAGGTTACGAAGAACATTCCACCGTTCACAGTGGGACTGATCAATCCCTCTCCCACAGCCATCCCGTATCTGAGTATATAGGGGTTGGACATGATGATCTTCTCTATTTCCTTCGCCTTTCTGTTTGTAAAATCAAAAGATGAGCCGAGGGGAGTTTCAAACCTGATTATGAACCTACCTTCATCAACGAGTGGAAAGAACTCTTTCTTGGTCATTTTCGCGAGCTGGAAACCTCCAATAACTGTTCCAATCGCCAAGAGGAGAACAAGGAGCTTATGGTCAAGTGCCCATCTGAGAGCTATATCAAATCCCTTTTCAAACCTATCGTAGGCTCTCATAAAGATGTTTTTTTCGTAAGTTTTCACAAGTCTTGCGGAGAGCATCGGTGTGAAGGATATGGATACAAAAAAGGAGATCGCTATCGCTGTTATCAGAGCAAGGGTGAAGGCTCCGAAGAAGGTTCCTATTGGACCCTTTAAAAAGAGAACAGGCAAGAAAATAACTATCAGCGATGATGTGGAGGTGAGGAGGGCAAAAATAACTATTCTTGTTCCTTTCTCCGCTGCCTGAATACCCCTGAGACCCTCTTCATTCCTTCTGTATATGCTCTCAAGAACGACTATCGCATCATCTATCACTATCCCGACTGCAACAGCAAGGGCTATCAGAGTCATTATGTTCAGAGAGTTTCCTGTCATGTAGAGAACGAAGATCGTTCCAAGAATTGAGATGGGTATCGCAGAGATGGGTATGAGGGTGAGGCGGACAGAGCCGAGAAAGAGGAAGACAGTAAGAGCGGTTAAAAGACTCCCTATCGCTATTTCGTAGATGGCATCATTTACGCTCCTTTTGATAAACACCGAGGCGTCGTAGTTCACATCTATGTTTACACCCTTAGGCGCTATCTTTCTGAGCTCTTTTATCTTCTCCCAGATTCGCTCGGCAGTTTCAACCGTGTTGGACTTGCTCTCCTTGTAGATTATCAGGGCGACCGCGGATTTGAGGTTGAAACGCACCGTGTTCCTTTTTTCTTCGTAAGAGAACTCCGCATGTCCTACATCCCTGAGCCGGACTCCGTCTCTGATAATAAGGTCGTTGAGCTCGTTTGCGTCTCTGAACTTCCCGATTATCCTCAGAACATACTCCCTGTTCTTTCCATAAATCACGCCGGCAGGCGTCTCTACATGATTTTTCTTAAAAGCATTTATGACCTCGCTTACGGTTACGTTCCTTGCATAGAGTCTATCGGGATCAAGTCGTATCCAGAGGACTCTGTCTCTGAAACCTCCGAGATGAACCTCTCCGACGCCTTTTATCCTTTCAAACTCCCTCTTTACAACCTTCTCCGCAAAGAAAGAAACCACATCGTAGTCCACATCACCGTAAACGAGAATCGCCATTATGGGTGCGAGGGAAGTGTTTATTTTCCTGACCACGGGAGGGTCAACCCCTTCGGGAAGCCTGCGGTAAGCCCTCTGGGCTATGTCCCTTACTTCCTGAGCAGCAATGTTTATGTCCTTATCAAGATCAAAAACCACCGTTACCCTTGAAAGACCGGTATAGCTTTTAGAAATGATCGCATCTATACCGCTTATACTTGCAAGATCTTCCTCTATAGTCCTTGTTACTGTTGTGTCGACGACGTAAGGATTTGCCCCTTTATAAACTGTTGTTATCGTTATCATCGGGAAATCAACATCGGGAAATCTGTCAACCGCAATATTTCTGTAAGCGTAATAGCCCAAGATAACGAAGGCTATCATCAGCATGAAGGTGGTGATGGGACGGTTTATGAAAAATCTGTACATAGGGAGATTATAATATGCCTATGACCAGTCAGTCAGTTATCTACCTCGTCCTTTTGATCGCTATGTTCCTTTCTTCCTGCAAAGGAGAAGAAAAGAGGAGTAGGGCGAAGGAAAGGGTATTTGAGGTAAAAACGATAAGGGCTGAGATGAAAGATTACTACCTGAAGTACAGAACGAGTGGTTACTTTGAAGCGGTTCACAGCGTGAGCGTAAAGCCGGAGGTTAGCGGGAAGGTTAAGTTAACTTATGTAGAGGAAGGAGAAAGGGTAAGGAAAGGAGACATCCTTCTTAAGATAGATGATGCTGTTTATAGGAAAGCTTATGAGGAGACCCTCTGGAACTTGAGGCAGGCTGAAAGGGACTATGAGAATGTAAAAGCTATATATGAGAGAAGGAGGAAACTTTTTGAGAAGGAACTTATAAGCAAAGAGGAGTATGAGGAGGCAAAAACACGTCTTGAAGTTCTGGAAGCCCGTATAGAGAGCCTGAAGGCAATACTTGAGAAGAAAGGGCTTGAACTCAAAAAAGCGGAGGTAAAAGCCCCAACAGATGGATATATACTCAGAAGACTTGTGAACATAGGAGATTACGTAACTCCTCAGAGGACTGTCTATGAGATTGTCAGGCTGAAGCCTTTGAGGTTCGTTTTCAAAGTTCCACAGGAGGTTGCTGGAAGCCTGAAAGTGAACTCCTACATAACGATCATTTCGGGAGGGGAAAAGATAAAAACAAGGGTGATTTATATATCTCCTTCTGCAGACAGCAGCAGGATGTTCACCGTAAAAGCTCTTATTGAGAACAGAGACGGCAGGTTCAGACCGAACATGTACGGAGAGGTCTCCTTTGACTTTAAGAAGGTGAGGGCGATAGCGGTTCCAGAACAGGCTGTTCAGCTCTCTCAGAGGCAGAGCTTTGTTTGGACAGTGAGAGATTCAAGAGCGGTTAAAGTGCCCGTTGATGTGCTTGCCTACGAAGAGGGTATAACCCTGATAAGAGGAGATATAAAAGAAGGTGAGAGGATAATAACCGAAGGTCTGATGTTCCTTTACGAAGGAGCTAAGGTGATAGAGAGATGATTTTCCTGTTTCTCTTGACAGCAGTATCTCTTTGTTTTTCACTCACCTTAGAGGAAGCAAAGGAACTTGCCTTAAAGAACCACATAGAAAAGATAAAGACGATGCTTGATCTGAAAAAGGTTGAGGAAAGGATCAGGGAGGTGAGAGGAAGTATATTACCTTCGGTGAGTCTCTCCGCAAAGTACACAAAATGGGATCCAAACTACATATCCTCTTTCATTCCTGAGAATAAGTACACCTTAACCCTGTCTGTGAGCCAGCCTATCTTTGACAAAACCGTCTGGTCTGCCCTTAAAGTTGCCAAGAAGAGCAGAGAGCTTCAAAAGCTCGTGATAAAGGATGTAGAAAAGAGCCTTCTTGCAGAGGTTGAGAAACTCTTCTGGGCTGTTCTGCTGAAGAGGGAAATAGTTAAAGAGAAAAGAGAGTCCTTAAAATACTGGGAAAATTACTTCCAGCTTGTTAAGGAAAAATATGAAGAAGGGATAATTCCGAAGTACGAATTCCTCAGAGCACGGGCACAGCTGAGACAGGCTAAGGCAGATCTGATAAGGTCAGAGAGTGATCTCAAAACGTCTTTGAACTCCTTGAAGAGCTTTCTCGGACTCGTCCGAGACATTGAAATTGAAGGAGAGTTTAAAAAAGCCGAGCTACAGCTGAATGATCCATTCAGACTGCTGGAGAAAAACAATACCACGCTGAAGGTCTTAGTAAAGACTGCGGAGGTTAAAAACACTTCCGTTGAGCTCAGGAAATCGGAATACTAT
Organism: uncultured Aquifex sp.; assembly: GCA_964590265.1. Taxonomy (GTDB): domain Bacteria; phylum Aquificota; class Aquificia; order Aquificales; family Aquificaceae; genus Hydrogenivirga. The sequence continues at coordinate 5,124 of CAZPVY010000007.1, forward strand.
CCTCAGCTTTCCTTCTTTTTCAACTACAACCTTGAGAACATAAAGGATTTCAAAGGCGGAAGATTAAAAGAAGATGTACGTCATGGCTACAACTTCGGCTTAACTCTGAACTTTCTCATCTTTGACGGGCAGAGAAGAAGCGCAAGGATCGCGCAGGAGAGAATTGAAAGTCTGAAGGTAAGAAAGGAAATAGAGTTTACGAAAAAGAAGCTTAAAAATCAGCTTGAGTCTTTACTTGCCGAGCTCAGGAGCGCGGAGGAGGAGATAAAGGCAAGAAAAGATACACTGCTTGCTTCCGAAGAGTCCCTGAGGTTCGCAACTCAGAGATATGCTTACGGTGTAGGCTCTCAGGTTGAGCTTCTTGAAGCAAGGAAAAACTATGAGAATGCAAAGCTTTTGTATCTGAACGCTATCTATAACTACAACTCTATAGTAGCTGACATAAAGAGGTTAATCTATTGACAAGCATAAATTGAAAACTTCCCTTCCGACTCTTTGACAACTGAATAGGGCTGATTTTGATCAAAACACAACTCAGGTATTCTATCGGTTTCCCTTTTGCTTTTCCACATTATTAGAATAGTCAAAGTTGCCATTGCAAAAGCCATCAGAAATTACCTATCAGTGCAAATATTTCCTTATCCATCTTCAAGTCTCCTTAACAGTTCTTCTATTTTTAAATAGAACCAGCCTACCGCAGTTAACCATTGCTTACTCACTCAAAAGAGCTCTTGGATAAGACCCGAGTATCTTTACCATCTGGGTTCTGGACTTGAGATCCTTCAATACTTCTTTTATTTTCTCATCATCTTTGTGTCCTTCAAGGTCTACAAAAAAAACGTAATCCCATGCCCTTCTGCGGGATGGTCTTGATTCAATCTTTGTAAGGTTCACTCCCCTCTTATAGAAAGCTTCAAGGGCTTTGTAAAGTGCTCCCGGTTCGTCCCTGACTGCAAAGATCAGGCTCGTCTTGTCTTTTCCTGTTGGTTTCATCTCTCTGCGGGAGATTATCAGGAATCTCGTGAAGTTATCGGTGCTTTCCTGAATGTTTCTTGCAAGTATATTCAGATGATATGTATAGCTCGCAACCTCACTTGCGATAGCTCCAGCCCCTTCCTCTTCAAGGACTATCTCACAGGCTTTTGCGGTGCTCTCGGTTTCTATAAGCTGGGCACCGGGAAGATTCTTCTCAAGCCACTTTCTGCACTGACCTATCGCAACCTTGTGAGAGTAAACCTTTCTTATCTCAGACATATCTTCCACCGTAGAGAGTAGGTGTAGGTTTATGGGAATCACAACCTCTCCCGATATCTTGAGATCGCTTTCAAGAAACATGTCAAGGGTGTAGTTCACAACTCCCTCTATCGTGTTCTCAACGGGAACAACTCCGTAATCCGCTCTTTCGGATTCAACCTCAAGGAACACGTCCCTTATTGTTGCACAGGGAACGTACTGAGCGGAGAAGCCAAAGAACTCAAGTGCTGCTTGATGAGTGAAGGTCGTCCTCGGTCCTAGATACGCTATCTTGAGAGGTTTCTCCAAAGAGAGACAGGCTGAGATTATTTCCCTGTATATATGAACAAGAGCTTCCGAAGGAAACTCCTCTCCAAACTTTTCTCTGTTGAGTTTTAAGATCTTTTCAAAAATAGCTCTCTCCCTTTCGGGAACGTGGATCTCCATGTTTTTCTGCTTTTTTATCTCTCCTATCTCCTTAGCTATCTTTGCCCTCTCGTTTAAAAGCTTCAGTATCTCCTCGTCTATCTGATCTATCCGTTCTCTTAGTTTCTCCAGCTCCTTCACGTTTTTTATTTTAACAGCTTTGCAAAGCTTATAATATAACTGATGGGTCAGTCATATAAGATGGGTCTGATTCTTATGATTTTTCTTTTGCTTACTTCATGCGGAAAAGAGGAGAATGTGATCTTTCTGAGCGGGAGGATAGAGGGAGACGAATACGATGTTGGTGTGAAGGTGGGCGGAAAGATTTTGGAGATTCGGGTTTCCGAAGGCTCTCAGGTTAAGAGGGGAGACGTTCTTGCGAAGCTGGAATCCGACGAGATAGAAGCGAAGCTCAGAAGAGCCAAGGCTGGTCTTGAAGCTCTTAAAAACTCCGTGAAGGCAAAGAGGAAGGAGGTGAAGATCCTAAAGGAGAAACTCAGCTCTATGAGGATAAAAAGGGAGATTCTGAAGAAAGAAGTGGAGGTGAGCCTTGAAGCAACGAAGAGGAAGAAGGATATAGCGAGAAGCAATCTTGCGAGGCTGGAACATACCAAAAGGGAGCTTGAGGCTCGTCATGGGAAGATCATTAAGGATCTGGAACGGTTCAAGGAACTCTTCAAGAAGGGTGTCATACCGGAGTCCAAGCTTGAGGAGATAGAGTCTGAAGCAAGAGCTTTGGAGGAGAGGATAAAGGCGACCGAAAGAGGTATAGAGGAGCTTAGAAAGAGGATAGAGATAGCTGAGCTTGAGATAGAGCTTGCAAGGGAAAGGATGAAGGAGGTCTCTGCCTTTGATAGAGAGATAGCGTCCCTTGAAGAAACGATTAAGGCAAAGGAAGAGGAGCTTGCGTCTCTTCTCTCAAGGGTTAAGGAAGCTGAAACGGTTGTGGATGAAGTGAAGGCTCTCCTCAAGGATACGGTGATAAGGTCTCCCGTTGATGGAACCGTTGTTGAAAAGATGGTCGAGGAAGGCGAGGTTGTGGCTCCCGGAAAGAGGCTCTTTACAATTGTGAACCTTGACAGACTTTACTTCAAGGGATACATCCCCGAAACTAAGCTCGGCTTTATCAGAATAGGTCAGGAGGCGTTCATAAAGGTTGACTCCTTTCCAGAAAAGAGGTTTCCTGCAGAGATCTCTTATGTGAGCGACAGAGCTGAGTTCACTCCTAAGGAGGTTCAAACCAAGGAGGCGAGGGTAAAGCAGGTCTTTGCTGTAAAGCTCCGTCTCAAAGAGAATCCCGATCACGTGCTCAAGCCCGGAATGCCTGCCGAAGCTTTCATTGAACTGAGATGAACGTTATTGAGGTAAGGAATCTCTTCAAGAAATTCAAGAAGAGGGAAGCTCTCAGAGATGTTTCTCTCAGTGTGAAAGAGGGAGAGCTCGGTGTTGTGGTCGGTCCAGACGGTTCGGGAAAGTCAACCCTTCTGAAGATAATTGCAGGAGTCTTAGAGTTTGACGATGGGAAAGTGCACGTCCTCGGAGCTGATTTCAGGAAATACAGGGAGGTTGAGAGGGTGAGGGGAAGGATAGCCTTTATGCCCGAAGGACTGGGGCACAACCTCTATCATTCCCTCAGCGTTGAGGAGAATTTGAACTTCTTTGCAGAACTACACGGTCTTCCAAAAGGGATTACCGATAAGAGAAAGGAGTTCCTTCTGAAGATAACGGGTCTCTATGAGTTCAGAAACAGGGAGGCGGGAAAGCTTTCAGGAGGAATGATGCAGAAGCTCGGAATAATATGCTCGCTGATTCACATGCCCGACCTCATAATCCTTGACGAGCCGACGACAGGTATAGACCCGCTCTCAAGGAGGGAGATGTGGAAACTACTCCTGATGGCTACGAGCCGTGAGGGAAAAACAGTACTGATATCAACCTCTTATCTTGACGAGGCGGAGAAGGGGACTTTCTTCTCTCTGCTTTACGAAGGAAGGATCCTCAGAACTATGAAAACGGAAGATCTCGGAGATAGAAGTGTTGAGGAGCTCTTCAGAGAAGAGGTAGCGGTAAGAAAAGAGGAAGTAGTCATTCCCTTTGAAATAAGAGGGGAAGCACCCGATCCAGCCATAGTAGTTAAGGGGGTTTCAAAGCACTTTGGTGGTTTTAAAGCACTTGATAGAATCTCCTTTGAGGTTAGGAAGGGTGAAGTTCTGGGATTACTCGGTCCGAACGGAGCCGGAAAGACAACACTGATAAAGATACTGGTAGGTCTTTACGAGCCTACTGAAGGGAGCATATTCGTGGCGGGAAGGAAGGATCCGAGGGAGATAAGAAGAAACGTTGGCTATATGTCTCAGAAATTTTCACTTTACTCTGACTTAACCGTAAAGGAGAACCTGCTCCTTTGGGGTTCAGCCTACGGCATACCGCGGGTGGAGCTTGAGAGAAGAATAAAGGAAGGTCTCAGAATGCTCAGGCTTGAGGAGTTCAGAGACACGCTGGTTGGTAGTCTTCCTCTCGGCATAAAACAAAGACTCAGCCTCCTCTCCTCCTTCCTTCACGGACCTCCCATACTCTTTCTGGATGAACCCACATCAGGAGTTGATCCGGTGGAAAGAGCTTACTTTTGGAAACTGATAAGACACCTTTCAAAGGATAAGGGCGTTACGGTGATAGTTTCAACCCACCACATGGATGAGGCTGAATACTGCGACAGGGTCTGCCTCCTCAGCAGGGGAAAGGTTATCGCATTAGACTCTCCCGAGAAGCTGAAGAAGGAAACTGAAAGGGAGGAGGGTAACGCTTACGAGATAATTCCGGAAGACATATATGGCACACTGGAGAGGCTTGAGAAAAAAGGAGTGACTGCGGTTCCTTACGGAAGAAGGCTGAAGATATTCACAAGGGAAGACCCAAAAGAGATTTTGAAAGATTTGAGATACTCAAGATTAAGAAAAACCAAAGTAAACATGGAGGATGTCTTTGTTAGCAGGCTGGCTCGGGATGAGGCTTTACAGAGTTAAAGCTATCTACATCAAGGAGTTAAAAGAGCTTGCCAGGGACAAGATATCAAGGGTTGTTGTTTTTGTGGTTCCACTTGTCGTAACGCTTCTTTTTGGATACGGTATGTCCCTTGACGTAGAAAATGTCCCCTTTGCAGTCTGTGATGAGGACATGAGTCAGCTTAGCACGGAGTTTGTGAGCAAGTTAAAGGAAAACAGAGAGTTCTTCAACTTCAGGGGCTACGCCCTATCACAGAAAGAGATTGAAGAGATGATACTAAGGGGGAAGGTCAAGTTCGGTGTGATAATCCCCGAGGGCTTTGAGAGAGACCTGAAGGAGGGCAAGAAGGTTTACATTCAGGTGCTGATAGACGGTACATTCCCTTCTCAGGCTGAGGTAACAGGAACCTACGTTGATGCGATAGCAAACAGTTTCATCCTTGATCTTATTTCCCTTCTTGACGATATGCCTTTCAGCGTGGATATTCGCTACTGGTTTAACGAGGAACTGAGGCAGAAGTACATCACTTCCTCAGGTATACTCGCTGTCGTCTTCACCATATCTCCAGCGGTGTTCACAGCTCTGATATTCTCTAAGGAGAGGGAGAGGGGAACTATCTACAACATATACACCTCTCCTGTAAGCAGGTCTGAGTATCTTTTGGGAAAACAGCTCCTTACGCTGAGCGTATACACGATAGACGTGATCTTACTTTCATTCCTTGTAATATTCCTCTTCAAGGTTCCCTTTCGGGGAAACTTTCCTTTCTTCTTCTTAGCCACAGAAATTTATATACTTACAGCCTCAAGCATAGGTATGCTTGTTTCCTCCTTTCTCAGAACCCAGATAGGAGCTGTTGTGGTGACTCTAATAGTGACAATGGTTCCAGCCTTCCTATACTCTGGATACCTGATCCCTGTTAGCTCTATGGGAAGGGAAGCTTATATAGAAGCACACCTCTTTCCCACCTTCTACTACATGAACATAGTGAAAGGAAGCTTCCTGAAGGGTGTTGGAGTCGTGCACCTTCTTAAGGATGTCTTTATACTACTGATCTTTTACCTTACATTCTTTCTCCTAAGCGTACTCAGATTCAAGAAGAGGGAGAAATGAGGACATTTCTTTTTTTCCTTTACAAGGAGCTGGTGCAGTTCCTGAGAAACAGGGGACTGATCATATTCGTGATTTATGCCTTCACGATTGACGTATACGTAGCAGCAGTAAGCATGGATACCAGTCTGAAGAATGCAAGCTTTTACGTTCAGGATTATGACAACTCCTACCTTTCAAGAGAGCTTGTTTCAAAGTTCAGGGAACCTTTCTTCTCCTTTAAGGGATACGTAATGGAAGGGGATTTAGTTGATAGACTGCTCCTTGAGAACAAGGCTCTCGGAGTTATAAGGATCCCCTCAGATTTTGAGGAAAGGATAAAAGAGGGAAAGAACGTTAGAATTGGGATATTGGTTAATGGTTCGGAAGCGTCGGCGAGCTACCTCTTTGCGGGCTATGCCTCTCATATAATATCCGACTTCTTTCTTGAAAGGTTAGGGCTTGAGGAAAAGCCTCTTGAGGTGAGGAAAAGGATCCTCTTTAACGAGAATGCAGAGAGCAAGTACTTCATGGGTGTTTCTGAGCTTCTTATAGTTTTGACACTCCTTCTTGTTATACTCCCTGCATCTGCTGTTATAAAAGAGAAAGAGATGGGTAATATAGAGATGGTTCTCATATCTCCCATATCTACCCGCCTCTTCTTTTTGAGTAAGTCTCTTGCGATGACCGTAGTGGTTCTCATCTTCACTTTGATATCCCTGTTCCTCGTTATAAAGGGAGTTTTAGGGATACCCTTCAGGGGAAGCTACCTTACCTTTATCCTTATTACAGCAATATACTCCTTTGCGACAACGGGGATAGGTATGTTCATAGCCTCCTTTGCAAGGAACATGCTTCAAGTTGTCCAACTCAGCATGATGACTCTCATGCCAATGCTTTACTTATCCGGTACATGGTCTCCCGTGGAATCTATGCCCCAGTTCTTTCGTTATCTTTCACTCTTGATGCCTCTAAGGTTCTATATAGAGTCTTCCTTTGGGATTATATTCAAAGGACTCGGTATATCGGATATCTACATGAACATTCTCGCCCTGATCGCTATCGGCACAGTCATGTTTATTGGAGGAAACTTCTTCCTCTCAAGAAGAATTTAAAGGTATTATGGAACTTTGATGCAGGCGGGGTTAATATAAGACCTATGAAAGAGAATAAACAGGATCTCACCCCTATGCTTGCTCAGTACCACTACTTTAAAAACCAGTATCAGGACTGTCTTTTGTTCTTCAGGCTTGGGGACTTCTACGAACTCTTTTATGAGGATGCAGTTGTCGGGTCAAAGGAACTGAATCTCGTCCTCACTTCAAGACCTGCAGGGAAGGGAAGGGAGAGAATACCGATGTGCGGTGTTCCTTATCACTCGGCAAGCGGATACATCCACAGGCTCGTATCAAAGGGCTACAAGATAGCGATATGTGAACAGGTTGAGGATCCTTCAAAGGCTAAGGGAATAGTTAAACGCGAAGTGATCAGAGTCATAACACCGGGAACTTACTTTGAGAAAGAAACGGGAGGTCTCGCCTGCATCTTCGGAAAGGGAGATAGCTTCTACGTGGCTTATCTGAACCTTGCAGTTGGAGACTTCATAGGAGGTAAGGTAAGGAGAAAAGACCTTATTGACTTCCTTTCCAAGTTTTCCGTTAAAGAGCTGATAATCAAGAAAGGAGAGAAAGTTCCAGAAGATACGATAAAGGTTTTAAACCTTTTTCTCACGGAGCTTGATGAAGAGTTCTTTGAAGAAGGTGAAAGGGAGCTAAAGAGTAGCTTCGGCATATACAGTGCGAGGGCGCTCGGCTTTGATGAGGAAGAAAACCTCATACCCATCGGTGCGGTTTACAGATACGCAAGGTTAACCCAAAAGAGCTACACACCCTTCATAAAGAAGCCCAAACCATTCGTGGATGAAGGCTTCGTGAGGATAGACCTCAAAGTCAGGAAGGGGCTTGAGCTTTTAGAAAGTATAGAAGGAAGAAAAGATCACTCACTTTTTGCAGTTCTTGACAGAACACTCACTGGTATGGGAAGGAGGAGGCTCAGATTCCACATACTCAATCCCTTCAGGAGCGTTCAGAAGATAAGGAAGGTTCAGTCTGCGGTGGAGGAACTTGTTAAGAACTTCCAGAAGAGGGAAAGGATAAGGGAGATTCTCAGTGGTATGGCTGATCTTGAAAGGCTCGTGTCCAAGATAAGCTCAAACATGGCAACACCGAGAGAAATTCTGCATCTGAAGAACACACTCTACAAGGTTGAGGAGCTGAGAAATGAGATAAAGGACTTAAAAGCCGAGATTTTCAGAGAAGTTGAGAGAAACCTTGAAGACCTGAAGGAGATAGCGGACGAGATAGACAGAGTCCTCGTTGACGACCCGCCCGTTCACGTAAAGGATGGAGGACTTATAAAGGAGGGAGTTGATGAGTATCTTGACGAGCTGAGATACATAAAAAACAACGCGGAGAAGCTCTTAAGAAGTTACGAGAAGAAGCTGAAAGAGGAAACAGGAATCTCCAGCCTGAAGATAGGCTACAACAAGGTGATGGGGTACTACATAGAAGTCACGAAGCCCAACCTCAGATACGTTCCAGATTACTTCAGAAGGAGGCAAACCCTCTCAAACGCCGAGAGGTTCATAACGGATGAACTCAGCAGGCTTGAAGAGAAGATCCTCTCAGCCCAGAGCAGGATAAACGACATAGAGTATGAGCTTTTTGTCCAGCTCAGAGAGAAAATAACTAAGGAACTTGAAAGAATAGGAAGGAACGCTCAGCTTGTCGGAGAGATAGACTACGTCCAGTCCCTTGCCGAAGTGGCAAGTAGAAAAGGATGGGTAAAGCCGGAGGTTCACGAAGGCTTTGAGATAAGGATAGAAGAAGGAAAGCATCCTGTCATTGAGGAGTTCACGAGAAGTTATGTCCCGAACGACACGAACATAAATGAGAGGGAGTTCATACTCGTGATAACCGGTCCCAATATGGCGGGGAAGTCAAGCTACATAAGGCAAACCGCTCTCCTCGTCCTTATGGCTCACATGGGAAGCTTTATACCAGCAAAGAGTGCGAAGGTAGGAAATGTTGATGCCATCTTTACGAGGATCGGTTCAGGAGATATCTTAGCTCTCGGGGTGTCCACCTTCATGAATGAGATGCTTGATGTGGCAAATATGCTCTCAAATGCCACGGAAAAGAGCCTGATAGTTCTTGATGAGATAGGTAGGGGAACTTCAACCTACGACGGGATAGCAATAACTAAGGCTCTGGTTGAATATATATCTAAGAAACTAAAAGCACGGACTCTTCTTGCGACTCATTTTCTTGAGATAACTGAGCTTGAAGGGAAGCTCAATGGGGTGAAGAATTACCACATGGCTGTAAGTGAAGACAGCAAGGGAATAGTGTTCCTCTACACTCTCGTTCCGGGAAAGGCTGAAGGGAGCTTCGGAGTTGAGGTTGCAAAAATGGCAGGGCTTCCGCAGGAGCTGATAGAGAGAGCACGGGATATACTCCTTTCCTTAGAGGATCGTTCAATTCCAGTGCTTGAGGAGACTTTCAGGAAATCTGAGAGAGTTATAGAGGAAAAAGAAGTTGAAGAGGTAATTGATGAAATAGCAAGCCTTGATATAGCGAATATGACGCCTCTTCAGGCTCTTATAAAGCTTTCAGAGCTGAAGGAAAAGATAATTGGTATAAAAGAACATAGGAAAGATTAATATTTAGGAGGTGGGCATCACATGAAGTTACTTTTGGCGGTTCTCTTCATAGTTGGTTTGTCTCTCGGATCTAATATAAGTGAGGAGGAGTATAGGAAAGATGTAGAATACGTGAATAAAGTTGATAGAAGACTGGATGAGCTTGACAGGAAAGCTCAGAAGGAAGGAGCAACGACGGCAATAATTGATGAACTTAACTCGTACGGATACCCCCTTCATGTACTCAAAGATAAGTATCTGAGCCAGACAGGAGCTAAGTACGAGAAGTTTTATGAGAGGGTGGAGGAGGTCTACAATAAAGTTCTTTACGTTAAAAGAGGTATATTTCCGACCATTCTAAAGAAGGAGATAAGAGAGCTTCACGTTCCCGTGTGTAAGGTAAGGGTTGACGGAAAGAGGAGAGAGATTCTCACCATAGGAATAAAAGATCCGGGAGATGAGAATGCAGTTCTGAAGATAATGACCCAGACTCAACTTCAGTACGCTCATCTTCTCGGTATTGAGAGCGTAAACTTTGAAAAGTGCAGGTGATAAAATCAAAGGGAGGAGATTACAACAGCTCTTTCTCCTCCCTCTATATAACCGCATACAAAGCCTTCCTCTCCGAGAAGGGAGAGAGCTTTTTCCAAATCCTCTGATGAAACAACCGCTATCATGCCAACGCCCATATTAAAGGTTCTGAACATCTCCTTCTCAGGGATACTGCCAAGCTCTTGAATCCAGCCAAAAACGGAATTTTCAGGAATTCTATCTTTCTCAACAACAGCTTTCACCCCTTCGGGAAGTACCCTTATAAGGTTTTCCGGTATCCCTCCACCTGTTATGTGAGCAAGAGCCTTTACCTTCACATTTTCCTTCAACTTCTTAACATCCTTTGTATATATCTTCGTCGGAGTAAGCAGTACTTCACCTACGGTTCCCTCAAGCTCCTCTACGCTATCCGACAATTTTATGCCTTTGTCCTTAAGAACTTTCCTTATCAGCGAGTAGCCGTTGCTGTGAAATCCAGAAGACCTTATTCCTATAAGGACATCCCCTGGTTCTATATCCTTACCTGTTATAACGCTTTCCTTCTCACACACTCCTACACAAAAGCCTGCAAGATCGTAAACTCCTTCAGGATAGAATCCCGGCATCTCTGCAGTTTCACCGCCTGCAAGAAATACCTCTCCTTGTTTGCAACCTTCCACTATCCCGTCTATAACCTGCTTCAAAACATCAAGCTCAATCTTTCCGGTTGCTATGTAATCAAGAAAGAAGAGTGGATCCGCCCCGGTAGTTATCACGTCGTTTACGTTCATTGCGACAAGGTCTATCCCCACCGTGTTGTGCACTCCGATTTCCTGAGCTATCTTCAACTTCGTTCCCACCCCATCAGTACTTGAAAAAATGACAGGCTCCCTGTAACCCTTTATCTCTATACCGCTTGCGAAACCGCCGAAATCTGTAAGGAGCTTTTGAGGAAATGTTACCTTTACTTTTTCCTTTATATATTTCACAAACTCGTTTGCTTTGTCTATATCAACACCTGCATCCTTATACGTAGTCAAGACTCTTCCCTCCTGAAGTAGAACTCTTCAACAACGGTGTATATGGGTCCTATGCTCGTGAGAGAACTTGAGATCAGAGCAATTCTGTCAATAGTTTCCTCTCCAAAGCTGAAGTTCCTATATCTATTCATAAAAGAAATGAGCTTTTTCCTGTCAACCTCTTTTATCCTGCAAACTGTAACGTGAGGATGGAAAGGTTTTGAATCAACATTTATACCAGCCCTTCTGTTGAGCTGAAACACCTCACCCGCCAACTTCTTAAGGATATTTTCCCCTCTTGATACACCTATCCACAGAATTCTTGGTCTTCTCTTGTCGGGGAATACTCCGAGAGATTTATACTGAACCTGAAAGGGAGAGTACTTATCTGCAATCCTCTGAAGGTTCTTTAGGACGCTTATCGCCTGCTCCTGAGATATTTCGCCAAGAAACTGAAAAGTCATGTGCAGGTTCTGGGGTTCTATCCACTTCCCCTTCACGAAATTCTTTGTCTCATCGCGGAACTTCTCAACATATTCGTAGAGGCTCTTTGTTGTAAAGTATCCAACGAAAGCTCGCATCCAGCTCTATTTTACATCAGTCCTATGGCAGAGACTAAGGCGACAGTTCTGAACCCGAAGTAAAAGATGTTGATCTTAAATTTGTAAGTTGCGATGATAGATGTGTAGAGACCCTTCTCTGATACATCTACATTTATTCTGCTCTGACTAAATGTACCCTTAAGATTGCCGTCCCTGAAAAGAAATATCAAAGGGTTCTTTATATCAGTATCAACAACATACTTAAAATTGTAACTTGTTTTCTCTCCCGGAAGATAAAAGCTCCTGTCCGAATAAGCAAAAACCGTCACTTTATTATTACCAAATATGACAACTGTTCTTTTTAAAAACTCTTCGGAGTATGTTTTCCTTATCAAGACATCTCTTGAAAAGTGAATGTTCTTCCTATTTCCCAAAATGCTATCGTAAGAGGGAATCTCAAGTCCGAAAAAGGTTGAGATGAGGATTCTGTCGTCATGAGCTACCAGATAACACTCCCCCGTAGTTTCAGGGAAAATCCGCATCAGCATATCTTCGGATCTTCTCATAACGATACTCTTAGGTAGACTTTCAAACAGCAGATGCAGAATCTTTTCAAAAAGACGAGCCTGCGAACTCCTTATCACATAGCAGTTACTCCCCTTTGGAGTGGGGACCAGTCTGTCCACTATGCTTTGAGGAAAATCTCCGAAAGCTATATCAAAGCCGTTTCTGTTCATTGCCTGAATCAGATTCTTTATACTGCCGACATGATTTGAGAAGGCGGTTTTCACATCGTAGGCGTAAGTGTATTTATAAAGTACCGGTTTGGGGTGAAACTCTCTTGGAGCATAGTTTATGTAATGTACCACTTTCACGGGTAATACCTGATAGATCACAAAGCCCCAGATGTATAGCGTTAGAAGGTATCTAATAACCCTTCGGAGTATCATGGAACTCTCCCTTAAAACCCCTCAATCTGTAAATGTTAAAGCTCACTATCCTCTCCCCGCGCCACGTAATATCAACCCTTTTAAGGAATTCGTACGATGCGAAGTTCTTTTTAACTGCTTCCGGAAGACCGCCGTAGTTAACAAACAGGGCATCTCTGCCTGTGAAGCCCGGAAGCAGATCTTCCCACAGGAAGTACTGAGTCATTCGCCCCGTATGGAACACAAAAGTTCTTGGATTGCCTTTCATATAGAAAGCGAGCTCTGCGGATATCTGATATGCGATAGAAAAAACAAGCTCCCTTCCTGTGTAAAATCCGCTCACCTCCTTTCCGAGTTTCTCCCAGCCGATCATAACCTTGACGGGATCCCTCTTGGGGGGCAGAAGTTTTCTCAGACCTATAAGGTCAATTAAAGGGGTGAAATGCAAGACCGTCACGAGGAATACGCAGAAGGCAATTATTAAGTAGAAAAAGAACCTGCTCCTGTCAAAGAGCCTTTTCATATATACCGTAGAGAGAATCGCTCCTGTAAAGTAGCCAAAACCTGCCCAGTTCGCATACACCCCTTTCCTGAGAGAGAGTATGAGGAAAAACAGAACCACCGGGAAGGAATAGACGGTCAAAAAGATCAGTCTCCTATCCTTTTTTTTTAAACTCTTCCACCAGCCGTAGATGAGAAAGAAGAACGGAAACACCGACAGCAAAAGAAGCTGACCTCCGATAAACTCAAGTGCTGTATCAAATCTGGGAAACCGTGAGCCTTTATCTGCAAGGGAGGAGACGTGTTTGAAGGATACAAAATCATGCTGTATGTTCCAGATCAAAACTGGCAGTGATAGTATGAAAGCAGGAATTAAGGATACATAAGGCTTGGAAGAAAACAGGAGATCTCTCCGCGTTAAGGACAGGTAGAGCAGTGTCAGGGGCATAAGAAAAACTGCAGGATACTTGCTCAGGAATGCAATACCGGCAAAAATACCTGCCAGAAGCCAGAGTTTAACGTTGTTCTTCTCCACCGCAAAGTATATAAGCATCACGGATATTCCCCAGAAGAAGAGAAGAGGTGCATCGGTGGTCATAAGTATTGAGTTGATGGCTGTTCCTACAAACAGGTTCGGGATGATAGAGGAAAAGAGCGCGGTTATTTCATCAAAGAGTTTCCTGACGAATAAGAAGACAAGTATGGAAAGGACAAAGGACATCAGTATAGGGTTTATCCTTACTCCGATCTCGGTGTTGCCGAAGATCGCAGTTGAGATCATGTTCAGGTAGGCAACTATGGGAGGTTTTGAGTAGTAGCTTAAATCAGGATGTCTTGACCAGTCCCAGTACTGAGCTTCCTCAGGAGACAAGTCAATGGGGTAAAGGAGAACATAGAAAATTCTGAAGATAAGAAATAGAAAATTTACCAGAACCGCAATATGAAAGGGTTTCATACCTTCAGTTCTTCACCTCTCATGAGCCTTTCTATATTGGATCTGTGTTTGTAAACTATCAAACCGGCTATCACAATACCCATGAGGAATATGTGGAATGGATAGCCTGCAAAAAGGAACATTGCAGGTGCAACAACGGAGGTTATTATTGATGCAAGGGAAACGTAACGCTTCCAGTAGAGAACTACAGACCACACAACGAGCATCAAGAAAGCAAGTTTGACGGAGATCCCAAGAATCACTCCGAAAGCTGTAGCGACCCCTTTACCGCCTCTGAAGTTATCAAAGACAGAAAACATATGCCCGAGAACGCTTGCTATACCAGCAAAGGCAACCGCCTTACTTCCGAGTCCGTAGAAGGATACCGCAAGAGCTGTCGGTATAAAACCCTTCAGCATATCAAGGAAGAACACGAGCAATGCATACTTCTTACCGAGTGCTCTGCCAACGTTTGTTGCTCCAACGTTCCCGCTGCCTATTTCGCGCAGGTTTACACCTTTTGTCTTGGCAACTACCTCCCCGAACAGAACTGAACCAAGCAGATAGGCAAAGACTACAAGCAGTATCTTTCCCATTAAAAAAACATTATATTAAAAATTTATTTTTAAAAATGTTCAAATCGTGTTAAATTAACGGAAAATATAAATATTGAATTCACATTAGAAGCTACATATGATTAAGTCCGATGAAAATTCTGATTACGGTTTTGATGGTTCTGGCTACCAGCTTATCTTTTGGTAGTGAGTTAGACAGACTTATAAACTTTGCTCTTGAAAACAATCCGAGATTAAAATCCTTTGAAAACGTTAAAAGATCTTTTGTTTACCGTGCGAAGTTCTCTCTATCTCTACCAAACCCTCAGCTTGCGGGTGCATTAAACAACCTTGATACAGAAAGGTACTTCCCTGACAAAAAGAATCCTATGAGCAGTTTTGGTATTTATCTTTCTCAGAAGTATGTTCTTCCTGTAAAAAGAGAAAAGACCGCAGAGATATTTAACCAGAAACGGGAGGAGATTTCGCTGAAGCAGGAGAAGTTCAGGAAAGAGCTGATAAAAGATCTAAAGACCCTTTACTGGGATTTCTCCTACTCTTTTGAGGTAGAGAGAATCCTGAATGATATTCAGAAGGAAATAAAGTCTCTGATGGATATAACTGAAGAAAAGTACAAATATGGAAAAGCTCTCTTGTCGGATCTGATACTTTTAAAGGTAGAACTTCTGAAGGTTAAAGAAAGACTGGCGAAGGTTCAGAAACTTAGAGAGACAGCTTTAGAAAGAATATACGCACTTGCGGGAGGCAAGATAGAGCTTAAAGGCTCTAAGCTGGAAACTTTATCCTTTCCTGAGAACTTTGATCATGATAAAAACGTTGAGGTAAAGCTTTATAAGGAACAACTCAAAGTTATAAGAAAGGAAATAGAGAGGGCAAAAGTTGAACACTATCCTGACCTCTTCCTTTCAGCGGGATATATGATAAGACCTGATATACCGAACCTATTTACCTTCCGTGTTGGTATATCCTTGCCTGTCTGGTACGAAAAAAGGGAGAAGATGCTTGTTCTTGAGAAGAAGGAAAGATACAGCTCAAAGCTCCTTGAGCTTGAGGATGTGAAGCTGAAAGTGAGGGGAGAGTTCTCAGCCCTTGAAAGCTCCTACAGGATAAACTCCGAGATACTCTCAACCATTGAGAAGGAGATTGAAGAGAAGAAGAAAGAGATTGAGGCTCTCCTGATAGCTTACGAGTATGAAAAGACAGATATAAGAGACATACTCAGGGCTTACAGAATTCTCTGGTCTCTTGAATTTGACAGGGCAAAACTGATCAAGGAAATCAATCAGCTGGTAGCAAAAGCGGAGGCTTTGCAATGAAGAAGTGGATTTTTATAGGAGCAGTGGTTCTAATTGCTCTGGGAGTAGGTGTTTTCTTCTTTAAAGGTTCAGGAGCCGGTGGTTACAGAGAGGTCATAACTTTTAAACAAGGTGATCTGCAGGTATCTGTGTACTCAAGTGATGGAAAGATAAAGAGCGGAGGAAACAGGATAAAGGTAGTTATAAAACCTCCGAAGACTCTAAAAGAGTTCTACTTCTATATGCCTCCTATGCCCGGGATGGACGAAATGAGGAACGTCGCTGTACTTGAGGAAGTTGAGCCCGGTGTCTATGAAGGATCTATCAATATCAGCATGGATGGTCCGTGGCAGATAAGGGCTGTGTTTGATGATGGAATAGCTACCCAAGATGTATTTGTTCCCCTGTCCAAGACAAACAGTGTGAGTACCGGTGGCGGAACTGCAGCGCACGCAGGGCATATAATGGTCAAACCTGAAAAGCTCCAACTTCTTGGAGTGGTCACAGAACCTGTTAGGAAAAGGGAGCTTGTAAAAACCTTCTCAACTGTAGGGTACATAAGCTACGACCTTTCAAAGGTATACGACATTACTGTCAGAGCCAATGCATGGATAGAGGATACCTTTGGCAGATTTAAAGGAGAGTATGTGAAGAAGGGAACTCCTCTTATGAAGGTTCTAAGCCCAGATATTCAGATAACCCTTGATGAGCTTAAGTTAGCAGAGAAAAAAGGAGATCCAGAGCTAATAAAGAAAGCTAAGGAGAAACTGGAGTACCTAAAGATAAAAGAAATTGTTAAAGCTCCCGTCAGCGGTGTAATATTAGACAAGAAGGTCTTTGAAGGAGGATACGTTAAAGAGGGGCAGACCGCTTACAGGATAGCGGACATATCAACCGTATGGATAGTAGCGGAGATACCCCTAAATCAAGCTCGCTACATTAAAAAAGGAACGCCTGTCCTTATAACCCCTGAAGATGACCCAGAGAACATGATAGAAGGAAAGGTTGATTACATCTTCCCTGAAGCTGACCACATGGCTAAAACCATTAAAGTAAGAATAAAGGCAAAAAACAAAGGCATCGCCCTGAAACCTAACGCTCTTGTAGATGTTTTGTTTGAAGTTCCCATAGGAGAAGTTCTCGCCGTTCCAGAAACTGCAGTAGTTGATACAGGTAAAAGAACCCTTGTGTTCGTTGAGATGGAAAAGGGTATGTATATGCCCGTTCCCGTAAAGCTCGGCAGAAGAGCAGAGGGATTTTATGAAATCAAGCATGGACTCAAAGAAGGTGATAAGGTAGTTGTAAAAGGAACATTCCTGCTTGACTCTGAAGCGCAGATAAGGGGAGTCTACGGAACAGGAAGTGGAGGAGGACACCATCACCACTAAGGGAGGTCATACCATGAGGAAATTTCTGTCTGTCATTCTTATAGGATTGGTTGGCTTCTCTTTTGCGAAGGAAATAACCGCATACTACAATCCTCAGTGCGGTTGCTGTCATAAATACTTCAAAGTCTTGGAGAAGAAAGGATACAAGATTAAAAGGATAGAAGTGGAATATCCAGTTCTTTACAGGAAAAAGGATGAGCTTGGTGTTCCGGTAGATAAACGTTCCTGTCACACCATGCAAATAGGGAACAAGTTCATAGAAGGTCATGTTCCCGCTGAAGGAATAGAAGCTCTTTTCAGAACAAGGGGCGCCAGAGGAGTTTACTCCCCTCATGGAACTTTAAGTGGCTTGGGGAAGGAGGAAAAAGATTACATATTGATCAGATGAAAGGAGGTGAACCATGAAGAAACTACTCTTAGTAGTAACGGTAGCAGCTATGTTATCTGGAATAGGGTTTTCCCAGATGATGGAAGGTATGCAAGGCATGATGGGTGGGCAAGGAGGAATGATGCAACAGCCTATGCAACCTATGATGATGCAGCCTTATGGCTACTACTATCAGCCCATGATGCCTATGATGATGATGCCGATGATGGGAGGAATGATGGGTATGGGTGGAATGGGAATGATGGGTATGATGATGCAGGATCCGGAGACTATGAAAATAATCAGAGAACATCGTCGGAAATGCATGCGTGAGCTGATGAAGAAGCTTGCGAAAAGAACTCCTGCTGTTGAAAGAATGATGCACATGATGCTCATGCACCCTGAGGCTGTTAGGGAAGTTCTGAGAAAGAACCCCGAGCTAAAGAAGAAGATGAAAGAACTTCTCAAATGATGAGGCACAAATGATGAGGTATATAATAATTCTTTGCGCGCCTCTTCTCTTTTCCCTTTTTTCTTTCTCTCATGAGAGGAAAGCTGTTATAGAAGAAGGAACTTCGTATGAGATAGAAAAGGTTATATACCCGGAAATTGTCAAGCTGCACCCACCTGCCGTGCACTTTGCTATAGCTCTTCCTCTCTTCGCCCTCCTCTCGGAGGGTTTCTATACATTAAAAAGGAAATCTCCTGATGACCTTGAGTTCTTTACACTTCTTGTTGCATCGGGTGCAGTGATAACCACTTCGGTTACAGGATACATAGCCCATAAGAGCATGGAGAGCTTGCCCATAAAGAAAGAAGCTCTTGAGGCTCTTCACATCCACGAAACGATCGGCTTAACTCTCGCAGGACTGTTTGCCTTTATGTTTCTGATAAGAGCGGTGTATGTGATCAAGTCCGTTAAGTTGCTAAGGTTATTGTATCTACTTCTTTTAATCGCTGGCGTGGTTGGTCTTTTTATTCAAGGAAACCTCGGAGGAAAACTAGTTTACGACTTCGGATTGGGGGTGTCAGGATGAAGAAGTTAGTCTCTTTACTGGGAATTTTTGCGCTAATGGTTATTGCCTTTGCTCAGCCGAAGGATCCTCCCAGGGGTACAAGATGCGTGGTCTGTGGTATGGATGTGAACATGATGCCAAAGTTCACTTCACAGATCAAACTAAAAAACGGCAAATATCTTTACACGGAGTCTCCTAAGCACGCTATCCAGTATTATCTCAAGAATAAAGACCGCGTTGCCGAGATATGGGTTAAGGACTTTGCTACGGGAAAGTGGATCAATGGTAAGAGAGCTTACTACGTGGCAATAGACGAGGGTCCCATGGGACCGGACATAGTTGCTTTCAAAAGCCTTGTGAAAGCCAAAAAGTTTGCCAAGGGCAAAAAAGTATTTAGATTCAAGGACATGGACTCTGAGTTTCTTATGCACCTTGATATGGGACATATTGGTATGAAACGCGGAGAAGGTGGACATATGAAGCATATGCATTAAAGGAGTTTGCTATGATGGATGGGTTTGGTATGCACGGCTGGGGTATGACCCTTATATGGGTTCTGGTCGTGCTCTTTCTTATTCTCGGAGTGCTTGCCTTTGCTAAATACCTTATGAAGGAGTGAACTACTCCTTCCTTACGGAAGGAGCTTCGTGGTGGGTTTGGACATGACCCATGTTCCTTACCACCACAGGCGGGTTTTCACTCAGCCCCTACTCCTACCCCTATCTAAACATACAGGGAGCTTACGGAGATGCTTTTGAATACCCTTATCCTCACAGGTCTCCCCAATCCGCTCTCAAGGTCGTATTTACCTAACAACTTCATCATATTCCTGCTATACGTTTACATCTGCGTTAATCTCTCCTATAGAGCCTCTAAACAATCCTCTCTTTACCCTCGTTTCAGGGATGTAATTTTCCTTGCTAACTCCACACGGAGGGGTGGAGTCCACCCCTGAAGTGTAAGATTCTTCTATCCAATCCACCTCTATTCTATACTCCTTAGCTTTGTATTCTAAATACTCCTTGACCTTACCATTAGGTAGTAAGCTCTACATCTGGTCTGCTACCGAGTTCAGATTGCTCTCTTTGTTCTTGTTCTTAACTCTGTTACCTTGATACTCTCTACTCTAAGTTTTGGGTTCGTAGATTATGTGCAGTTCAAACTCTCCACCTTTAGGAACTATCTGGACATTCTTTGTGAGTCCTTCTTTTAACTCTAATCCCATCTCTATCCAGAGAGAGGTATTTGACGTGTATGTCGTGCTTTTCTTTTAGCCATTCTCTTAGCGCTTTTGAAAGAGATAGCCTTATCTTTGTGCCTAATACCTTAAAACCTGTCTTGTCGTAAGTAAGAGTTTTATGGGAATTCCTCTTAGGTCTGAACTTTGGAGGTTTTATCTCCTGTCCTTTGAACTTCTCGGGGTCTTTGAGGTATTCAAACCAGTTCCTGTAAGCCCTTACGAGTTTATTCAAGACTATTTGGACTGTTCTTGATTGGAGGGCTTTAAGGTGTATGGAAGAACTCAGTTTGTTGTAGAGGTCAAACATGTTGACCTTGGCGAGTTTGTTTTCAAGGAGGTAGAGGGCTCGATTGTAGAGTTTTCCTGAGTTATAGGTGAGGTATCCGAAGTTCTTCCACATTATCCATTGGCTATTTATTTAAATGCTTTGCGGCGACGCTCCGTATCCTCTCCCTTACGGAAGGAGGCTTAGAGCGTAATTTTAAGATAAAAGGGGCAAAAGCCCCTCAGAAGGCGAAGTCTACTATAAGTGAAGTGAGGCGTGTGTCCTTTACATCTCCAGAGTAATCTGTTTTGGTATACTCTGCGCCAAGTCTGACGTTGGGTCTTACCATATAAGACAGATGAAGAGTTAAATCTTTCCTTTTCAGGTCTTTTTCGTCCTCTTCAGTAAGGGGTATATCATCTTTATATTTGTACTGTCCATAAACTAAAGAGATCCCAACCTTATTTTTCCAGTAAACTGTACCTGAAAGGTTAAATCCATTATGTTTGACTTCCTCAGTTGCTGAAGAAGATTCAAACTTATCCTTTCCTGCAACGTAAAGGGCTAACAATTCAAATATGAGATTATTTGGTAGATACTTTTGTAATCCAAGATCTAAACCTATTCTGTTAGCTTTATTCTTCTTATAGGTTATTGAATCTATAGTTATGGGAGTCCCATCGGGTTGTTGCAGTTCATCCTTTCCTGAGTACACAAAGGCTCCCACATTTATGTCCGCAAAGTCAGCTGGAGGTGTAAAAGCTACTCTACCATAAAAATCAATAGGATCTTTTCCTTTTTTATTAATTATTTCCTCTCCAAGTCCTAAATTTTCATTTTCAAGTCTTGTAGATCCTGTATAGAGTCCTAAGTTTAAGTAGACCGTGTTCGCTATGTAGGCATAGACTGAAGCACCTCTATTGTTAAAATCAAAAATGTCCTCAAGACCTTTATTCCTAACAGCATCATGGGGAGTTGCTCTCTGTACTGTTAATCTCCTTCCATGGTAGTCAAGGCTTATAAACGGATCAGTTCCAGTAGGGGACGTCCAGCCACCCATAACACCAACTAAGACATTGCCAAAATCCTTAACCCCTGCTATTCTTGCATATTCAATATCCCATTTTCCTTCTTCAGCTTCATATATAGGCTCAAGAACAGCGCCTACATTCTCTGTAATTTTTCCTGCAAAAGCTATCATGAACTCTGAGGGAAAGATAATATTCCTATCTTCTCCCTTCCTCTTGCTATAAGGATAACTCAGTACCCTAACAGAAACAGGATTGAACTTCCCTATAGTATATCCATCCACCAGCCATTATATTTTCAAGAGCCTTTCCTTCTGTATAACCTCTCATCTTGAACATCATTCCGTACCTGTTAAGCCTCGGAGGGATTGTATGGCAGGTACTACATGTGAAACCTGTCTGTCTAGCGAAGCTTGGCAAAGCTTGAGCCTTATTAATTTTGATAAGCTCCTTTGGGAGTTCCGGACACTTGCTGTTAAAGTACTCATTTACCGCAAAGGGAGCAAAAACTGCAAATGCAAGTGCTGAAAATAAATAAGCCTTTTTCATAGTACCACCTCCTGATATGATTTAGATCATGGTCGCGTAGTTTATTCTACTTTTCTTATAAAACATTTGCAATATTTAAATTTTTCGTTAAATTATCGGGTTTTTAACGTTAAAAAAACATCTTGTATTAACACCTAAATTACCTTTATTATTTTCACGTGAAGCCCCGTATTTACAAGCTTTTCTTGGAGGATCTGCTATGAAACATAATCATGATGGTACACATAGTGGAGGGAGTAAAGATATTTATACCTGTACCATGCATCCTGAAATTCAGAAAAATGAGCCGGGAAAGTGCCCAAAGTGTGGTATGAATTTGGTGAAAAAACAGCCTATGAAAGAACATAAACACACAAATGAGCATTCTTATGATTCCCTTATGACGCATGAAGCTCACAGACACAAGCATAGACATGAATCCTATAAAAGCAAAGAACACAGGACTCATGCAGAACACGACCATGATATGCACATGGAGGACATAAAGAAAAGGGCGATAATTTCAACTGTACTCACTATTCCAGCAGTCCTTTACTCTAAGAGTATTCAGGATCTTCTCGGATTCAGAATGCCCGTATTTCCGGGTAGCGAGTGGATAACACCTGTTCTGGCAACGATAGTTTTCTTTTATGGAGGGCTTTTCTTCCTCCAGGGAATGGTTGACGAACTAAAAAAGAAAAAACCCGGAATGATGACTCTTATAGGGATTGCTATTTCCGTTTCCTTCATATACAGTCTCTCAACTCTGATCTTCGGTGGAAAGGAGTTCTTCTGGGAGCTTACTACCCTGATAGTGGTTATGCTCTGGGGGCACTGGATTGAAATGAAATCTGTTCTTGGAGCTTCAAAGGCTTTGAAAGAGCTTATTAAGCTGATGCCAACCACAGCAAACCTTATAAAGAATGGAAATATAGTTCAGGTTCATGTCTCAGAACTGAAGCCGGGAGATATAGTCCTTGTCAAGCCGGGAGAGAAGATCCCTGCGGACGGTATAATCGTGGAAGGCTCAACCCATTTGAACGAAGCTCTGCTCACAGGAGAATCAAAACCTGTTCCTAAAGGCGAAGGGGATGAAGTTATAGGCGCTGCCATAAACATGGAAGGAGCAATAAAGGTCAGGGTTGAGAGGACGGGAGAAGAAACTTATTTAAGTCAGGTTCTGAAATTGGTAAAAGAGGCTCAGGAGTCTAAAACAAAGCTTCAGGACATGGCTGACAGGGTTGCTTTCTATCTGACGATAGTTGCGATAACAGTTGGCGGTATATCCTTTGTGGTATGGCAGGTTTTGACAGGGAATATCCAGTTCGCTGTTGAGAGAGCAGTTACCGTAATGGTTATTGCCTGTCCTCATGCCCTCGGGCTTGCAATACCTCTTGTGGTTGCTTTCTCAACTTCATACTCTGCCAGGAATGGGATACTCATAAGGAATAGATTAACCCTTGAAACTATAAAGAACGTGGATACAGTTATGTTTGATAAAACAGGAACGCTTACGGAGGGAAGGTTCAGTGTTTCAGATATTGTTTCAGCAGGAATATCAGAGTTGGAACTTCTCAAACTGACCGCGAGTCTTGAGAGGAACTCGGAACACGTGATTGGACAGGCGATAGTGGAAGAAGCTGAAAAGAAGGGAATATCTTTCCCTGAAGTTAAAGACTTTAAGGCTGTTCCTGGAAAGGGTATCATCGGGAAAGTTGAAGGATATGAAGTTGCCGTTGGAACAGCTCTTCTCATGAAGGAGATATCAGCCGAAGAAAATCAAGAGGTTCTTGAAAAGGTTAAAAAGCTTGAATCACAGGGAAAAACAGTCGTTCTCATAGTGATTGACGGAAAGCTCACAGGATGTATAGCACTTGCTGACAGGATAAGAGAAGAATCTCTTGAAGCTGTATCAGAACTCAAAAAGCTCGGCAAGAAAGTTGTGATGATAACGGGAGACTCAGAAGAGGTGGCAAGGTTCGTTGCAAAGGAGCTCGGTGTGGATGAAGTTTTCGCAAGAGTCCTGCCTCACCAGAAGTCTGAAAAGGTAAAAGAACTTCAGAGAAAAGGAATGAAAGTTGCGATGGTCGGTGACGGGGTTAACGATGCACCTGCACTTGTCCAGGCGGACGTGGGAATCGCTATAGGCTCGGGAACGGACGTTGCGATTGAAAGCGCTGATATCATTCTTGTGAAGAACGATCCAAGGGATGTGGTCAAGGTGATAAAGCTTTCGGTCATCACTGTGAAAAAGATGGTTCAGAACCTATTCTGGGCTGCCGGGTACAACGTTATAACAATACCTCTTGCCGCCGGGGTTGCTGCACCGTGGGGAATAGTTCTCAAGCCTGCTGTGGGAGCGATTTTCATGAGTGCAAGCACTGTGATAGTAGCTATAAATGCGATGCTTATGAGGAGATTACTCAAGTGATTCGGAGGAGTGTAGTATGATCAAACTGACAGAGTTCTTTGTCAAAAACAGAATAGCGGTACTATTCGTTACTTT
Organism: uncultured Aquifex sp.; assembly: GCA_964590265.1. Classification (GTDB taxonomy): domain Bacteria; phylum Aquificota; class Aquificia; order Aquificales; family Aquificaceae; genus Hydrogenivirga. Next base: position 29,239 of record CAZPVY010000007.1, read on the forward strand.
ATTCCTACTTTTATACGGCTATTACTCACTTAAGAAGACACCTATAGATGCAATACCTGACCTTTCGGACGTTCAGGTGATCATATATTCCAAATGGATAGGACAGGTTCCGCAGGTAATTGAAGACCAGCTCACCTATCCGCTCGTGACAAACATGATGGGCGTTCCTAAGGTCAAGACGGTCAGGGGATATTCGGTTCCTAACTATTCTCTTGTCTTCATAATCTTTGAGGACGGAACAGACCTCTACTGGGCAAGATCAAGGGTTCTTGAGAAACTTGCAACTATAAGAGGACAGCTTCCTAAGGAGGCTGATATTCAGCTCGGACCTGATGCCACAGGTGTAGGTTGGGTATATCAGTATGCTTTGATTTCAAAGACAAGAACCTTGGACGAGCTTTGGTCGCTTCAGAACTTTTACATAAAGTATGCTCTCCTTGCAGTTCCTGACGTTGCAGAGGTAGCATCCGTAGGGGGATATGAGAAGGAATACAGAGTTCTTGTTAAGCCAGAAAAGCTTTATCAGTACGGACTTTCCCTCAAGGACGTTTATATGGCTCTCAAAAAAACCAACGTTGAGATGGGAGGTAAGTACGTTGAGATAAACGAGAGAGAGTTCCTTATAAGAGCCGTTGGTTATGCCAAAAGCAAAGAGGATATAGCAAACACAGTGATAGTAGAGCGTAAGGGAATTCCCATCAGGATTAAGGACGTAGCGAAGGTGATAGAGACGCCAGCATATAGAATGGGAGTAGCAGACTACAACGGTATGGGAGACACTGTTGGCGGAATAGTCGTTATGCGTTTTGGAGCGGACGCCTACAAGGTTATAAAGAATGTCAAGAAGAAGATAGAAGAGATCAAAAAGGGGCTTCCTGAAGACGTTGAAATAGTGCCTGTCTATGACAGATCAACATTGATAGAGCGTGCTATAAACAACCTCAAAGCCAAGCTAATAGAGGAGTCCATAGTTGTTCTTGCAATAGTAGGTATCTTCCTCTTTCATATTCAAAGCGCGATAGTGATAATCATTTTCCTGATCGTCTCCCTACTTGCAACATTCATAGCGATGAATCATCTCGGGATCACTTCAAATATCATGTCGCTGGGAGGAATAGCTATCGCAATAGGAACGATGGTAGATGCGGCTATAGTCCTTGTTGAAAACGTCCACAGGCGATTGGAGAGCGGTGACGACCTGGTAACAGCGATAACACACTCCGCAAAGGATGTGGGAAAACCCATATTCCTTGCTCTCTTGATAGTCACCGTATCCTTTGTTCCACTTTTTGCTTTGGAAGGACAGGCAGGAAGGCTCTTTAAACCCCTCGTTGCCACGAAGACTCTCTCTATGCTTGTTGCAGCAATAGTATCAGTCATAGTGGTTCCTGTTCTGGTTTATTTCTTTGTCAGGGGTCCTATACCTTCTGAGGAGAAAAACCCTCTGGTGAGATTTCTTATAAAAGTTTATGATCCCCTCTTTCACACCGCTGTCAAGCTCAGATACCTGATGCTTCTTCTCTTTGTTCTTATGGGAGCAAGCACCCTTTATTTCTATGAAAAGCTCGGAAGGGAGTTCATGCCTCCTCTGAACGAGGGAACTATCCTCTACATGCCTACGTCCGTTCCAAGCGTATCCCGTCAAGAGATATTCAGGATAATCAACATACAGGATAGAATCCTCAAGCAGTTTCCTGAAGTGGAAAGCGTATTCGGAAAGGCGGGAAGGGCTGAGACTGCAACAGACCCCGCACCCTTCTCAATGATAGAGACCTTTATAACTCTGAAACCAGAGCACGAGTGGAGAAAAGTTAAGGAAGAAAGGTTCTACTCCAACTGGAACATACCGGAGCCGATCAAGAATCTTCTGAGGGAAGTCTTTCCTGAAGAGAGAACGATTACATATACAGAACTCATAAGAGAAATGGATAAGGCTATATCGGTTCCCGGACTCTCCAATATGTGGACAATGCCCATCAAGGGAAGAATAGACATGATAACGACGGGAATTCAGACACCTCTGGGTATAAAGATATACGGAGACAACATAAACACTCTCAATGAACTCGCCCAGCAGATAGAGCAGCTGCTCAAAGAAGTTGATGGCATAATGAGCATTTTTGGAGAGAGATCAACAAAAGCCACCTACATTGAGATAAGACCTAAGCGTGAAGCCCTTGAGAGGTATGGTCTAACTGTCTCCGATGTCAACATGGCAATAGCTCAGCTTTTTGCTAACTCCCCCGCATCAACGATGATTTTGGGAAGGGAGCGATACGGAATCACTCTCGGAGTTCCTCTTGATTACAGATATGACCTTGAGAATCTGATGCTACCTTTAAAGAACAAGCTCATTCCTCTCTCGGCGGTCGCTGATATAGTGAGAACCGAAAGCCCTATAAGCATAAAGTCTGAAAACGGACTGCTCACGAGCTATGTCTTTATAACACCTTCTCCTGACGTGGACATGGGAACTGTGATAGCGAGAGCGGAGAAGGTGCTAAAAGAAAAGCTTAAGCTACCTAAAGGTTACTACTACGAGTGGAGCGGTCAATTTGAGTACTGGAAAAAAGCCCTTGAGAACCTGAAGGTCATAATCCCGATAGTGATCCTGCTGATAATCCTCCTCGTTTACTTCACCTTCAACAAGCTTTTTGAGACGATACTCGTTCTGCTAACTTTGCCAGTTGCCACTTTCGGCGGAGTCTTGCTCATGTATTTACTTGGCTACAACATATCCATAGCTTCAATAGCAGGTTTTCTTGCCCTTCTTGGAATTGCAGCAGAGATGGGAATTGTGATGGTTGTTTACATTCAGAACTCACTTGTTCACAGAGCGATGGAGCTGGGCGGGAAGATACACAACAGAGAGGAAGCCTTTAAGGCTATATATTCGGGAGCAGTTCAGAGGATAAGACCTATATTCATGACCTTCTCGGCTATACTTCTCGGGCTCCTTCCGATCATGAGAGGACATGGAACGGGAAGCGAAGTCATGTCAAGGATAGCCGCTCCGATGGTGGGTGGGATACTCTCAACCTTTACAATAGTCCTGCTCTTTGTGCCTGCTCTCTACGCTATCTACATGGAGATAGCCACAAGGAGAAACAGAACTTCTGAATAAAGTTTGGAGCGGGCGACGGGACTTGAACCCGCGACCTCCTGCTTGGGAAGCAGGCGTTCTACCACTGAACTACGCCCGCTGATTATTAATTATAATTAACACCTCTGAGCTGAGCCTGTTTAAAAAAAGTAGACAAATTGAGAGTAAATAGGTTAAAGCGATATA
>CAZPVY010000008.1:0-32130 GCA_964590265.1 uncultured Aquifex sp.
ACACCGAGCATATGAACGATCAGAGCACCTAATATAACGAAAAGAAAGCCTGAAATCTGACACAATTTTTAATTTCAAATTCTTTGCACTATCAACGACTTAGATGAAAATTTCAAAAGTTTTCGTAAGTTTTTGAAAGTTCGTTGAAATTTTGTAAGCATGGTTTAGATCATATTATATTTTTCGTTAAGTATTCAAACTATCTGTAACTCAAAGAGTAGGGAAAAATTCCTTACCGGCTCTTTGGCAAGGGAATAGGATGGATTTCAAGCAAAACGTTGGGGACAAAGAGGAGAAGGAAGTAATTGATAAATCTACAAAATCGTGATTTCAAATCTAATTGCAAATAATCCGCAGTTCTAAGTTGTTGATAAAAGGATATTTTAAAGGGTAGGGTTGAAATTATCCCTGTTAAGTAAGGGATTGCGACAAACCATCTTGTTCCCCTTTCATTTCTACCAAATGCATCGTAGTTGAAATTATCCCTGTTAAATAAGGGATTGCGACGCTTCAAGAACCTCATAGGTCTTTCCGCTTCCTGTGGGTCGTTGAAATCATCCCTGTTAATTGAGGGATTGCGACTGACCTATACGGAATGTTATCGTTGTTCCGTTGCTTGTTGAAATCATCCCTATTAAATAAGGGATTTTCATTCTCAGATGGATTTTCACTGATCTCCTGCCTATACTAAAAGAGTTAGAGAGTGCCCACTCATGCGTATATCTGAAATCGGTGAGTTCGGTCTTATAGAGAGGATAAAGAAGATCTTAGGTTCTGATTTGATAGGAGACGACTGCGCTCATCTGAAGCTGAGCGGTGAAAATCTTCTTCTTACAACAGACATACTTCTTGAGGATATTCACTTTTTGAGGAGATACCTGCCCGAGGCGATCGGATGGAAAGCCATAAGCGTAAACGTAAGTGATGTGGTCGGAAACGGTGGAGAGCCGAAGTGGGCTCTGGTTTCACTGATGCTTCCTGATCTGGAAGTGAGCTATGTGGAGAGGCTTTATGAAGGGATAAAAAGAGCCTGCCAGTTTTACAGGTGTGAGGTTGTAGGAGGAAACATCTCCCGCAGTGAGAAGATAGGTATTGATGTTTTCCTTATAGGTTTGAGCAGCAATCCTGTCGGGAGAACTAAGGCAAAACCCGGAGACAGCTTGTTTGTTTCGGGAACGCTCGGAGATTCAAGAGCAGGTCTTGAACTTTTAAAGATGAATAAAAAAGATTATGAGGACTTTGAACTCTCTCTTATAGAGAGACATCTGAGACCCACTGCAAGGGTGGATTACATAAAACACATACAGAAGTATGCAAACGCAAGTATGGACATAAGCGATGGGCTTATAGCAGATGCGTCTCACATATCGGAAAGGAGTAAGGTAAGAATTGAGATAGACGCATCTAAGATTCCTCTTTCTAATGAACTTAAAATGTTCTGTGAGAAATACGGGAAAGATCCTCTTGACTATGCTCTTTATGGTGGGGAGGACTATCAACTGCTCTTTACTCATCCAAAGGAAAGGTGGAATCCCTTCCTTGATATGACGGAGATAGGCTATGTTTCAGAGGGAGAGGGAGTGCATGTGAATGGAAAAAAAGTAGAAGGAGGATACAGACACTTTTAGACTAAAATCATTAGAAATGAGCGGTTTTCTTGAAAGAATCATTAAAGTAAAAGAAGAAGAAATAAGGAAAGATAGCGAATACATAAGGTCTCTTGAACAAATGATAGAAGAAAGGAATAAGTTCTTTGACTTTGTAAAATCTCTTAAAGACTGCAGAACAAAGATAATAGCGGAGGTTAAGAAGGCTTCTCCTTCCGCGGGTCATATAAAATCCGTTGATCCAGCCGAGCAGGCTAAACTCTATGAATCTGCAGGGGCAATTGCGATATCTGTCCTTACAGACAGAGAGTTCTTCGGTGGCTCTCTTGATGACCTGAAGAAAGTGAGGGAAGCTGTAAATATTCCTCTTCTCAGAAAGGATTTCATAATAGATGAAATCCAGATACTTGAGGCTAAAGCTTACGGAGCGGATACGGTTTTGCTGATAGTCAGAATTCTTGAGAGTAAGAAACTGAAGGAGCTTATAAATTTTTCACAGGAGCTTGGTCTTCCACCTCTTGTTGAGGTTTTCTCCCTTGATGAGGCAAAGATTGCTCTTGATGCAGGTGCAAGAATAGTGGGGGTAAACAACAGAGATCTTGACACTTTTAAGATTGATCTTAGCCTGACCCGTGAGCTTGCACCAAAGATAAAGGAGCTCGGAGCGGAGTTTGTCATAGCAGAGAGCGGGATAGAGACCAGACAGCAGATAGAGGAGCTTCTAAACTGCGGAGTTGATGCTTTCCTTATAGGAACCGCTCTGATGAGGAGTGGAGATCCTCACAAGAAGCTAAAAGAATTTTTAGGTTTCGGCTCACGGAAGTAATATAATTTAAAAATGGAGGATATTACCATGAAAAATCCTAATTCTCTTGATTTAAATCTTCTTGAAGAGATGACTCAGCTTGAGTACTTCCTCGTCAAGAAGCCTATGAACTCTCCCGAATTCTGGGCTGAATGGCAGGAAAAATACGGGAAAGCTACTCTCGCTAAAGTTGCACTTAAAAAGATAGCAAAGACAAGAAGGCTTTCCCATGAAGAATACAGTAGGCTGAGAACTATGATGGGTGTTTATGATGAGATACTGAAGTACCTTGAACAGTTGAAGAATACAGCCCTCAGCGTGAGGGGAATAGTCACGAACTTCAACGTTGAGTTTGACGATGAGGATATAGATCTGGACTTTTAGGAGGTTAGTTTTTATGTTTGAAGGGTTTCAGGAGGTTTCAGATAAAGACTTCTATCAGAGGGTAATGGCTTCGGAAAAGCCAGCTGTTGTTCTGTTTGTTGATCCCAACTCTCAGGAGAATGAGAAATTTATAAATCTGCTCAAGCCTTACATGGAGCAGTACGGGGACAAGATAAGCTTCTACTACATGGATGTTACAAAGAACACTTCCTTTGAAGATTTCGGAATATTCAACTTTCCGTCTGCAATGTATTTCAGGGATACTATGGAGCTTGACAGACATGATTTCATACCCACTCCTGAGATGGTTCAGCAGGCTATAAAGAGGCTTCTCAGAATCACTTAACCATGAGAATTCTCTGGGCACCTTGGCGGAGTTATTATGTAGAAAACGTTGACAATATAGAAGGCTGTTTTTTGTGTCATGCGATAAGCCAACCTCAAGATAGGTGGCGCGATGTACTTGTCCTTTATAAGAGCGAGAGGAGCTTCATAATTCTGAATAAGTACCCTTACAACTCAGGACATCTGATGATAGTTCCGATAAAGCACACGGGAAGCTACGAGGAGCTTGATGAGAAAACGGTTCTTGATATGGACAGACTGCTGAAGCTCTCCTTAAAAGCTCTGAGAGAAGTATTCAAACCTCACGGATTTAACGTAGGTTATAACTTAGGAAGACCTGCGGGGGCGGGACTTGAAACCCACATACACATGCACGTTGTTCCAAGATGGAATGGCGATACAAATTTCATGCCCGTTCTTGCTGAAACCAAGGTTATCTCTCAAGATCTTTACGAGACTTACGACAGGCTCAGGAAAGTTATAGACGATTTGTTAACAAATATGTAACACTGTTTACAAATTTACAGGGAACTGCTTTCAAACAGGCTTGACGTATCACAGAATTAATCGGCACATAAATTGCAATACACTACGTAGGGCATTTTAGATCGTAGGAGGTGCAGGGTATGAATATGATAGACAACCTGTGGATTATGGTCTCAACAGCTCTCGTTCTGCTCATGTCAATTCCCGGACTTGCGGTCTTTTACGCAGGGCTTACCCGCGTAAGAAGTATGCTGAACACAACAGCTATGGTGTTCTCTGCTTTCTGTGTGGTTGGTATCCTCTGGATAGCTTATGGATACAGCTTGGCTTTCGGTGATGATGTTGGAGGGGTCATAGGTAGTCTAAAGTGGATGTTCCTAGATGGGATAAATGCCTCCGACAAAGCTCCTTCTGCAGACAATCTACTTCACTACACGTTCATCATATACCAGATGACATTTGCGTGTATAACGGTAGCTTTAATGGCAGGAGCCTTCATAGAGAGGATGAAGTTCTCCGCGTGGATAATTTTCTCAGTTCTGTGGTTCACTGCGGTTTATATTCCTGTTGCTCACTGGATATGGGGAGGTGGATGGCTTTCTGGAAAGGGGGTTCTTGACTTTGCAGGGGGACTTGTTGTCCACGAAACATCGGGAGTTTCAGCACTCGTCGGAGCTATCCTTCTTGGAAGAAGAAGAGAACCGGCTATGGTGCCTGCAAGCTTACCCCTTGTTGCTGTCGGCACCGGTCTTCTTTGGTTTGGGTGGTTCGGTTTTAATGGAGGCTCTGCTCTTGCGGTTAACGGTGTTGCAGTTACGGCTATATTTACCACAACGATGGCTTCCATAACTGCTGGACTTACTTGGATGTTTATAGAGTGGATATCTCTTAAGAGACCTACGACCCTCGGTATAATGACCGGATTCATAGCTGGTCTTGCAACAATAACTCCAGCTTCGGGTTTTGTAGATGTATGGGAGGGTGTTCTCATAGGTTTTCTTGGCGGAATAGTGTGTTATGTGGCTGTGGTTTACATTAAAGGCATGTTCAAGTATGACGATTCCCTTGATGTGTTCGGTGTTCACGGTGTAGGTGGAATATTGGGAAGCATCTTACTTGGTCTTCTGGCAAAGCCTTCAATAAATGAGGCGGCGGGGTTATTCTTCGGTAATCCGTCCCAGTTTGTAAGCCAGATTATAGGTGTTCTGGTTGTGGGTATATACTCTGCTGTTGTTACAGCGGTCATATTCTTCATCCTAAATGCTACGGTTGGAGTAAGGGTATCCTCTGAAAATGAGGTGGAAGGTCTTGACACCTCACTGCATGGTGAAGAAGCTTATAACAAATGAGCTTGCTTGTTGTTGAGAAATTAAATCTTTGGTACGGAGACAGACAGGTCCTTTATGACATATCGTTCTCGGTGGGTGAGGGGGAGATACTCTGCATAGTGGGGGAATCAGGTTCAGGCAAGTCCTCAATACTCTACTCAATAATCGGTCTTCTTCCCCCAAATGCGAAAGTGGAAGGCAGGATAATCTTTCATGGACAGGATCTTCTGAAGTTGAAGGAGAAAGAACGCAGATCTATCAGGGGCAAGGACATAGGAATGATATTCCAAGAGCCGTCCTCCTATCTTGATCCTCTCTTCACTGTGGGAACACAGATAGGAGAAACTTATGAGAACCATTTCTCCAACAGCAAAGAGTTTTCTAAGGAAAAAGCCATATTGGCTATGAAGAAAGCAGGAATACCGAAATCGGAAGAGAAGTTTAGCATGTATCCCCATCAACTCTCGGGGGGGCTAAAGCAGAGAGTTTGCATAGCTACAGCTATTGTCTGTGAACCTAAGCTATTGCTTGCGGATGAACCGACCACAGCCCTTGATGTGTCTGTCCAGAAGAGAATACTGAGCCTCTTTAAAAAGCTCAAATCTGAAGATAAGTCAATAATTCTGGTAACCCATGACTTCGGAGTTGTCGCTGAGGTAGGAGACAGGGTACTCGTTCTCAAAGATGGAAACTTGATTGAACAGGGAGACGTTTACAGTATTTTTGATAATCCACAGCACAGTTATACGAGGATGTTGCTTGAGGCAATTTAGGGAAAGAATTTCTTGAATCCTTCTATTATCTTGTCAGTGTTCACCTCATAGGTTCCTTTTGAGATCTCTTCCTTTATCTTTTTAACCTTTTGGGACAGATCTTCGTAGTCTGCCTCAAGAGCTTTCCTTGCTACTTGGGATATCTCAACTATATCTTCCCTTTTCTGAACTTCATTTACCTGAAAGGACTCCTTCTTCTTTACCTTTTTCTCCGTTTCCAGAACCTGCCCTATAAGCCTATTAAGGTTTACCTTGTCTATCATCTTGACTAATAGTATCGGATCTATTTAAAAATTTTTCAATACTCCTATATGCTTCTGGGATGCACTCTATTAAATCTCTTGCTTTTAAGCTTTCTGTGTGAGTTTTTTCCTCTGCTATCTCTCCTGCCAAACCATGCAGGTAAATGCCGAGCTTAAGAGCTTCTTCAATTTCTATTCCTTTACCTATCAAGGATACAAGAATTCCCGAAAGGACATCTCCAACACCTCCCTTTGCCATAGCTGGGGTTCCGCGGGTTGATACAAAAGCTTTTCCTTTCGGGGTAGCTATTACAGTTCTTGCTCCTTTCAGGACTAAATAACAGTTGTATTTGGTTGAGAACTCTTGGGCTACATCTATCTGATTTTGGATTATCTCTTCTGACTTTAAACCACTCAATCTTGAGAACTCCCCTATGTGAGGTGTCAGAACTGCTGGAGTTTCCCTTTCTTTTAAAAGCTCAAAGTTTTTTAGATCAGCAAGGTTGTTTATCCCATCGGCGTCTATCAAAACAGGTTTATGCCATCCTTCCAGAATGTCTCTGATTATATCCTGTCCTTCCTCGTACCTGTCCATTCCCATACCTATCGCGAGAGCTGAAAACCTCTCCTGCATAGAAAGTATCTCATCAGCCGAAAAGTAAGAGAGCTTGTCCGCTCCAGGAAGTGGAATGCTCATCTCCTCAATCAGGACGTTTTCAAAGACGTTGTTAATCTCCTCGGGGACACCAACACTTACAAGACCGCTTCCGGTTCTTGTAGCAGCCATAGCTGACATGATCACAGCTCCAGTTTTTCCTCTGCTACCTCCGACTATCAGAACATGACCTTCTTTGTTCTTGTAGGTGTCCTTTTCTCTTTTGGGAAGCTTCAGAGAAAATGGCTCAATAGTTTCTCTGTTTATACCTTCAGCTAAGTGCTCTGGAATGGATATGTCCACAACGATAACTTCTCCGCAGTTCTTTGCAGAAGGAAAAAGCACATGGCAAATTTTAGGAAACTGAAATGTAACAGTAGCATTAGCTCTTATGCTCGGTTCAAATAACCTACCCGTATCAGCGGAAAGTCCTGATGGAATATCAACAGCAAGAACAGGAACGCCGGAGGCGTTTATATCCTCTATCACCTTTGCTATGCTTCCACGTGCGGGGGGCTCAAAACCTGTTCCAAAGATAGCATCAACGATAAGGTTGTAGCTTTTGTAGTCTGGCTTTTTTTCCAGAGGCTTAATACCAAGATTTCTAAGTATGTTCAACTGAAGCTGAGCATCTTTTTTTGGCTCTCCCATAGGTAGGAAGATATCCACGTGGTAGCCTTTTAGGTGCAGCATACGACCAACTGCAAGACCATCTCCTCCGTTATTTCCTTTCCCTGCTACTATGAGAATTCTTTTGGTATCTGCGAACCTCTCAAGGACAACCCTGAATACGCCTCTCGCTGCGTTTTCCATTAGAACAGGAGAAGGTATACCTACTTCTTCAATCGTTATGCGGTCTAACTCAGCCATCTCCTTAGCTTTTAAAACCTTCATGAATTAAAATGATAACAGTATGCTGGACAGAATAATCTCCTCCTTTAAAGAGAGTGCTGAAGTAAAACTCGCTTTCGTTGAGCTTTACAAAGATAAGATCCTTGAAGTTGGAAGCATCATGGCTACCGCCATAAAGGACGGAAATAAGATACTTCTTTTTGGGAATGGAGGGAGTGCAGCAGATGCTCAGCACATCGCAGCAGAGATAGTAGGGAGATTTAAGAAGGAAAGAAGGGGACTTCCTGCCATAGCTCTTACGACAGACACTTCAATTCTCACCGCTGTGGGAAACGATTACGGATTTGAAACCATATTTGAAAGGCAGGTAGAAGCCCTCTGCACACCCGGGGACGTTGCCATAGGTATAACTACCTCTGGAAACTCTGAAAATGTTTTGAGGGCTCTCAGAAAGGCTCATGACTTGGGAGCTACTACAGTGGCTTTTACCGGAAGAAATGGAGGCAAAGTTGTTGAAATAGCTCACTACTCCTTTGTGGTTCCTTCTTATGAGACCCCCAGAATACAGGAATGTCATATAACTCTTGGTCACGTGCTTTGTGAAATCATTGATGAAATGGTATGAGCAGAATAGCTCTTTTTGTTAAGGATTCCGATAAGGCAAAATCCACTGCGGAGGAAATATACGAGTTTCTGGAGAGGAGAGGATACAGTGTAAAGCGAATAATAAATAAGCCAAGCATAGACAGGCGCGTGAACTTGAAAAATTACAGACTCATGGTTGTAATCGGCGGGGACGGTACTTTCCTGTCAGGGGCAAGGATAGCTTCAAGGTTCAGAGTTCCCCTCGTTGGTGTGAATGAGGGAAGGTTCGGATTTCTTACCGAGATAGAAAGACATGAGGCTACAGATGTTCTCAAGGAGATCCTTCTGGGAAAACTCAAAAAACAAAGAAGGATGATGCTTTCAACTTACCTTCACAGGGGGAGGATAAAGAAATTTCTCGGGGATTTTCTGAACGATGTTGTCATATCAAAGAGTGCCTTAGCAAGAATTATGGAAATAGAGGTTTACGCTGGTGAAAGCTTCATGGTTCACATCTACGGGGATGGTGTCATCGTTTCAACGCCCACGGGTTCAACTGCATATGCTTTATCTGCCGGAGGTCCGATAATTTATCCAGATTCAGAAAATCTTCTTTTTGTTCCCATATGCCCCCACACGCTCTCAAACAGACCCGTTGTTTTGCCTTCAAAGTTTTCAATAAAGCTAAAGGTCATGTCCAGAGATAAAGTCTGCTTTCTCACGATGGATGGGCAGAAGGGAATGTATCTCAAGCAGGATGATGTTATAGAAGTTAGGAAATCCAGGAGATTTTGTGAAATATACCTGCATCCTGAGAAAAGCTTTTTTGAGGTGTTGAGAAAAAAACTGAAGTGGGGATAATGGCGGGCCCGGGAGGACTCGAACCTCCGACCTGGGGATTAGAAATCCCCTGCTCTATCCTGCTGAGCTACGGGCCCTCACGCTTCATCGGGGTGGCAGGACTTGAACCTGCGACCTTCGGCTCCCAAAGCCGACGCTCTACCACCTGAGCTACACCCCGTAGGGCAGTATATTATTATCTATCCTGCTGGCGAGTTTTTCAAGAATGAATGAGCTGATAATCATAGGAGGTCCCACAGCAAGCGGAAAGTCTGAGCTCGCCTGCCTTGTTGCTGAAAGATTAAACGGTGAGATAGTGAGTGCAGACTCCATGACAGTTTACAGGGGAATGAACATAGGAACTGCTAAACCGCGGGAGTGTATGGACAGAATCAAACACCATCTGATAGATATTGTTGATCCCGGAGACTACTTTGATGCTAAGCTCTTTGAAAAACTGGCTGTGGAAGCTATTAAAGATATATGGCTGGCAGGTAAAGTTCCTATAGTTGTAGGAGGTACATACCTTTACATACAAGCTCTGCTCTACGGCATAGAAGAGACTCCAGAGCCAAACTGGAGACTGAGGGATAGGCTTTATAGTCTTGCAGAAAGAAAAGGAAAGATGTTTCTTTACGGGAAACTCAAAGTGGTTGATCCTAAGTATGCCCAAAAGATTCATCCCAACGATCTCAGAAGAATAGTCAGGGCTCTTGAGGTTTTTATAGAGACCGGCAGGTCCTTCTCTACATATCACAGTTGGGGAAAGGCGAGATTTGAGCATACGGGATTTTACATAACGAGAAGCTGGGAAAGCCTCTCAAAGAGAATTGAGGAGCGTGTCAAGCAAATGATAAAGAATGGACTCCTTGATGAAGTCAAAAGGCTTATAGAAATGGGGTTTGAAAACTTTATAACATCTCAACAGGCTATAGGTTATAAAGAGCTGATTCCCTATCTTAAAGGAGAGGCGGATCTTCAAAAAGCAATTGATGAGATAGTAAAAAACACAAAAGAGTATGCAAAAAGGCAGATAAGATGGTTCAGGAAGCAGGACTGGACAGAGATTAACTTAGACGAGATATCCATTGAAGAAGCCTGCGATAGAATCGTCAGGATTGCTGGGAAAACTCCTTGATCTTTATTATCACCCCCTGATTTCCCTTTTCAATCTTCTTAACGGTTCTGACCTCATATATGAGATTGTCATTTTTAAGGACTCCTCCCTTTTCCAGGACGTCCCACAAGCTCTTTAACATATTATCTATGTCTCTTTTCCTGTGGTTTGGAAGAATCAGGGTTATATCAACCGATACCTTTTTATCAATAGGTTTGCCTGAATACTGCTGTTTTATCTCCCAGAGGGCTCTAACCTCCCAGTTTCTGACACGAGCTGGTTTAAATACCTTCCCTCCCTTTCTCCTTATATATCTATTGGTTTTCGGCACAGGGATCTGAGAAAGTTTAAGAACCAGCATCCTTGGTTCTTACTATAAGATAGACTACCGCTCCGAAAGTGAAGAACAGAGAAACTGTGCTCATTATCACAGAAACGAGGTGTATCTTTACAAACTCTGGAGAGCCAGCAGTTTTAAGACTATGCGCTTCAGGAAGCACGTAGAACTCAAGGACAAGAAGTATGAGGAAGTTCACAGTTAAGAGCATTAGCAGGAACCTGCTCATCTTTGAAGTTACCCCTATGAGCAGTGAAATCCCGACAGCTCCAAGTCCTATGCCAAAGTACAGAGGAAATACCTTCTCAACTATGCTTCCTGCAACTGCCCTTTCAAGAGATTTGAAAAGATTCGGTGCAACTATAAAGCTGAAGAATGTACCCAGTCCAAAATAAAAGGAGAGAAGGAATATCATCACCCTACTCACAGGTTACCTCCTTAGATTTCCTTTCATCTGAAATGAACACCAAAAGAGTCAGAAACAGGAAGAGACCTACTAAATAAAATCTGGTTATCCACACAGTCCAGCTCTTTTCTGCTACAACCTTTGGTATATATTCCTTAGCCCATGCACCGAGTAGAACTATCAGAAACAGAGGAGTTATGTATCTCATGATGTAGTAGTAAATCCTTGGGACCTTTATTATTCCGCCCCTGTTTATCTCCTCCCACGCTCGGTTTCCGCCGAAGATCCACAGGAATATCACCATCTCAAGAAGCCCGAAGAAAACGACACCTATGGTTCCAGCCCAGAAATCCATCTCGTCAAGAGATTTGTTAAGAAATATCACGAGATGAGAGCTGAAGAAAACTATACCTCCTGTTATGAACACAGCCTTTGTTCTTTGTATTCTGAACTCATCTTCAAAGAAAGCGATTAGGGGTTGCATCAGAGCAATAGAAGACGTGAGTCCTGCAAAGAAGAGCAGGAAAAACCAGAGAAAGCCGAGGAACGTTCCCGCTGGCATATTTGTAAATATCGCAGGCAAGCTTATGAACCCGAGACTGAAAGCTCCTGATTTCGCTATTGCGATTGCGTTAGCAACTCCGAAAGAGGCTACCGCTGCTGGGATTGCTAAGGATCCTCCCAGTACAACTTCTGCAGTCTCATTAAGGGAAGCGGCAGTTAAGCCGCTGAGAGTTATATCCTGATTCTTTTTCACATAGGAAGCGTAGGTGATGATAGCACCAAATCCAAGGCTTAGTGTAAAGAATATCTGCCCTGACGCTGCTATCCATACTCCCGGATCCGTTAATTTTGAGAAATCGGGTTTCCAGAGAAAGTTTAAACCCTCTATCGCGCTTCCGCTCGGTGTTTTTGTAAGGAAGACCTTGATAACTAATATGATCGCAAGGATAAAAAGGGTTGGCATCGCTACCTTGGCAAAAGCCTCAATACCCCTTGAGATCCCCCTACTCAGTATTCCTATGTTTATGAACATCGTTAGAATGAAGATCAGATAGGCATATATGGAAGGTTTTATGATATCCGTGCCTGTTCCTATGTAGCTCTGAAGAAAGTTTTTGAAAGGCTGAAGGTATGTATCAGGATCTGTTCCATCAACGGGAACCGAGGGAACGAGTCCGATCAGAAACTTTAACGCAAAGCCAAGCGTCCAGGACTCAATGTAAACGTAGTATATGATCACAACCAGGGGTATCCACAGCCCAAAAACACCTATTACCTTTGAGACCTTTTTCCTCCATAGAAGGTGGAATATAGCAGGTGTAGTTCCGTGTCCTTGAGAACCTCCGTATCTTCCTATTGCCCATTCTATCCACATGAGGGGAATCCCGATTATCAGAAAGGCAATGATATACGGGATCATAAAGGCTCCGCCGCCGTTTTCTGCTGCCTGAACGGGAAATCTCAGAAAGTTCCCAAGACCAACCGCATTCCCCGCCATCGCGAGGATAAGACCTATGCGGGTCGCCCACCTCTCCCTTCCAAACTCTTGCACCATCGCAACTATTATACTTTCATGCCTATGGCAAAACCCATGGCAAAGCTACCGCCAAAGGAGACAGTTCTTACCGCATTCTTTGCAAAACTTTCAAAGGAGGAGAAAAAACCACTTGCAAATTCTCCGAGCTTGTTCCACTCAACAGTTATGATCCCGTTGTCTGCAAGCCATATAAGACTGAGAATGTAAATCCCTAGAATAAAGGCAAAGAACTTGAAGACCCTTTTCAGGGTAAATCCAACAAGAAAGCCTAAAGCCCCCCCGAATCCGAGTTCCTTCACAACTTCCTGATCAAACAGGTTTTCCATCTCAAACCTCCGCACCCTCAAGTATATTCTCGCAATTGCAGGTTTTCTCTTCGGGAAGTCTCTTCAGAAACTCTACTATCACTTTCTTTATCTCCCTCTCTTTCTCAGCCATCATATCAAGAACCTCATCGCTCGTGAGCCTATGAGCTGATATTCCCGCGGCAGGGTTTGCTACCACACACAGGGATGCATAGCACATGGTTAGCTCTCTTGCAAGGACAACTTCTGGGTATCCAGTCATACCGACAACATCGGCTCCAAGTCTTTCAAGCATACTTATCTCTGCAGGTGTTTCAAAGCGGGGACCCTCCGTACAGGCATACACTCCTGCCGGATGATATCTCAGCTTTTTCTCCTCAAGAATATCCATCAGCAGGGTTCGCATCTGAGGACAGTAAGGCTGGGTTACATCTATGTGAACCACCTTCTTGTTCTTTAGAAGCTCCGCTACCCTGTCGTTGCCCTCAACATCAATGGAGAACTTTCCTTCATAGTAAGTTGATTCCCTCTGTTTTGTAAAATCCAGAAAGCTATCAATTACAACAAAGTCCCCTGGTCTGAAGAGCTTGTTTATCCCTCCCACAGCGGATACGGCTAACACTCTATCAACACCCACCTCCCTCAAAGCCCATAAATTTGCCCTATAAGGGACTAGATGAGGAGGGAAGGAGTGGTCCTTGCCGTGCCTTGCGAGGAAGGCAACTTTCTTCCCTTCAAGTTCTCCTATTAAAATGGATGAGGAGGGACCCCCGAAGGGGGTGTTTATAAATTTCTCTTCCAGTATGTTTATGCCTTCAAGTTGGTATAGCCCGCTTCCCCCAATTATGCCAAGCATATAGAAATTTTATACTTCCACGAGCTCCTCTGCCCGAACAACCTCTTCGGGGTGGGCTATCCTTCCGAGGATTGCACTTGCTGCAACTACAGCCGGATTCGCAAGGTAAGATTCACTCTTCGGATGTCCCATCCTACCGGGGAAGTTTCTGTTTGATGTGGATATACATCTTTCACCTTCCGCAAGAACCCCCATGTGTCCTCCGAGGCACGGACCGCAGGTAGAAGTTGAGACCACACATCCCGCTTCTATGAATATGTCTATCAGTCCCTCCTGAAGCGCCTGATGGTAAACCCTCTTGGAGGCAGGTATTACTATGCACCTGACATATGGGTGAACTCTCTTGCCCTGCTTCATTGCAGACTGAAACACCTTAGCCGCAATCCTGAGATCTTCTATTCTACCGTTTGTACAGGAACCTATAAAAGCCTGATCAATGTTTATGTGGGTTGACTCACTCACAGGATGAACGTTGGAAGGCAGATAGGGCCATGCGACGAGAGGTTCTATCTTGCCTGCATCCCACTCGTAAACGGAATGGTACTCGGCATCTGGATCGCTCTCGTAAACCTTCCATTCTTTCTGGGCTCTCTCCTTTACATACTCAATAGTCTTCTCATCAGGAGAAATTATTCCGCTCTTTCCTCCAGCCTCTATCGCCATGTTCGTTATCGTGAGCCTCTGCTCTATTGAAAGACTCCTTATAGCCTCTCCGTCAAACTCCATAGCTCTGTAAAGAGCTCCATCAACGCCTATCTGACCTATCGTATGGAGTATTAAATCCTTACCCATTACCCAGGGCTTCATCTTTCCGTAGAAGATAAACTTCATTGACTCTGGAACTCTCAACCATATCTCGCCAGTAGCCATAGCATAGGCTATATCTGTTGAGCCAACACCCGTTGCGAAAGCTCCTATACCTCCGTAGGTGCAGGTGTGGGAATCTGCACCTACGACAAGATCTCCGGGAACCACTATTCCTCTTTCGGGCAAGATAGTGTGCTCTATCCCTTCTCCCTCTTCAAAGAACCACTTTATCCCGTGCTTCTTAGCAAAATCTCTCACCACCTTTGCCTGCTCGGCGGACTTTATATCCTTGGCAGGAACGAAGTGAGAGAGAACAAGAGCTATCCTGCTGGGATCAAAAACCTTATCAATTCCGTACTTCTCAAGTATCTTGATGGCAAGAGGAGCTGTTACGTCGTTTGCCATGGCAAGGTCTATCTTTGCAGTTATGAGGTCACCGGGATGAACTTCCTTCTTCCCGGCATGGTCTGCGAGTATCTTTTCGGTGATGGTCATTCCCATCAGACGACCTCCTTTTCCTTTTTTTCTTCTGATTCCTTTTTATCAGCGGTTTCAAAAGTCTTGGTTTCTTCCTTCTTGCATCCAGTTTTGACCTCAACTCCATACAGTTTCAATACCTCAACAAACTCCTCACAGGTTATTGACTCCTTCTCAAGGAGCTTCTTAACCACAGCTTTCAGAGGTTCTTTGTAAGTCTCTATGGTGTTCTTAGCTATTTCATAAGCCTCTGTCAGTATTTTCTTTACTTCTTCATCTATTTCTTTCAGAAGCTCTGGGCTTGTATCTATGCTATTAGTTACACCTCCGAGGAATGGGTTAGATACCTTTTTTATAGCTATCGGTCCCACCTTCTCGCTCATTCCCCACATGGATACCATCTTATAGGCAAGCTCCGTTGCCCGCTGGAGATCGTTCTCTGCCCCTGTTGTTATTCCCTCTTTTCCGTAGAACACCTCCTCAGCTGCCCTTCCTCCCATCATCACGAGTATCTTTCCGAACAGATTTTTCTTGTCGTATATATGTTTGTCATCAATAGGCAGTTGCTGGGTTACACCAAGAGCCATACCTCTGGGGATTATAGAAACTTTGTGAACCGGGTCTGAGTCCTCTGTCATAAAGCCCATGAGGGCATGCCCCGCTTCGTGGTAAGCTATCTTCTCCTTTTCCTTCGGAGAAATCACCATTCCCTTCCTTTCAAGACCCATAGTAATTCTGTCAATTGCTTCTTCAACTTCTTCCATGGATATCATGTCCTTGTTCTTTCTGGCAGCCAGAAGTGCTGCTTCGTTCAGGAGGTTTTCAAGGTCTGCACCAGTGAATCCGGGTGTGGCTCTTGCAACAAGCTCAAGATCCACATCCGGAGCGAGTTTTTTGTTCTTGGCATGAACCTTCAGTATCTCATACCTGCCCTTAACATCAGGTTTTGGTAAAAAGATTTGTCTATCAAACCTTCCGGGTCTTAGAAGTGCCGGGTCAAGGATATCGGGTCTGTTAGTTGCCGCAATAACTATGATTCCCTCGGATGTATCAAATCCGTCCATCTCAACGAGTAGCTGGTTGAGTGTCTGTTCTCTCTCGTCGTGTCCACCGCCAAGATTCAGAGCCCCTCTGGTTCTCCCGACTGCATCTATCTCGTCTATGAAGACTATGCAGGGAGCATGTTTTTTAGCAGTTTCAAAGAGATCCCTCACCCTCGCAGCTCCAACTCCGACGAACATCTCAACGAAATCTGAACCTGATATAGATATGAATGGAACGAGGGCTTCACCCGCTATAGCTTTTGCAAGAAGTGTTTTCCCCACGCCCGGCTCTCCATAAAGGAGAACTCCTTTCGGCGGTCTTCCACCGAGCTTCTGAAACTTTATGGGATCTTTCAGGTATTCAATTATCTCCTTTACCTCTTCCTTAACCTCATCTATTCCTGCGACATCTTCAAAGGTTACATTCGGCTTTTCCTCTATGTAAACCTTAGCTCTACTCTTCCCGAAAGAGAAAGCTCTTCCCGGACCATTTGCTGGACCTCCTCCGCTCATCTGTCTCATTAAAGCTATCCAGATGCCTATGAACAGGAGTATAGGAAGCCATGATATGAACAGGTTTATGAACCACCCAGTCCCCGTATCTCCTGTGTCAACCTCAACCCTTACTCCTTTCTTTACAAGACTGTCAACGACTGTTGATCCAGGCGGTATAACCGTTTCTATCCTCTGTCCATCCTTTGTAACCGCTACTATCGTCCTACCTTTTACCTGAACGTGATCTATTTTCCCTTCATCAACAAGCTGAACAAAGCTGTTTAGAGGAACCTTAGTTGCAAATTCATGTCTCTGTTCAAATATATTAAACGCCACTATCGTCGCACCGATTATAAGCACCCATACAAAAAAGCTTTTAAACATCTGCACTACACTTCCTCCTTGGGCGTATCTGTAGAAATAGAAGATAGGCTTTTATTTAACCTTTTTCAAGCATATAAGGCTCCCTTTTCTTACCGCTTTAAGCCCCTCACCAAGGTTCACCTCTCCTCCTCTGTATAGAAGCCTTCTCATCTGCTCAATCTTTGAGAAATTTAGTGCACCGGAGAACTCTCTCAGTACCCGTCTTTGCAACGCTGTATGCTCTTTCTTTAATCTGTTTGCATCAAGACAGTCTCCTATCTTTATCGTTTCTATAACATTACGGGTTGTCTCCTTTAAAAGGTGATCCTCCGCTTTCAGTATTTCCCGGGTTCTCAGAAAAGTCTCCTCAAGATTAGGATTTACCTCTTTAAATACGGGCACTATCTCAAGGCGTATTCTATTCCTGAAAAACCGAGGATCTCTGTTGCTGACATCCTCAACCCATTTGAGATCCTTTGCTTTCGCGAAAGCTTCTATCTCCTCTCTTTTAACCCTGTAAAGAGGTCTTACTATATCACCTTCTTTTGGCTCAAACCCCAGCAGACCTTCAAGCCCTGCTCCTCTCACGAGCCATATCAAAGCTGTCTCAACGAGATCGTTCAGATGGTGCGCAGTTGCTATCAGGTCAAAGCCCTTTTCCTGTTTTACCCTTCTAAGGAAAGCATATCTGAGCTCTCTTGCCGTTTCTTCAAGATTCTTTTTTCCTCTTTTTGCAATCTCTTTAACATCTTCTTTACCAACAAAGATGGGAAGATTCAGAGACTTAGCGACTTGTTTGCAAAACTCCTCATCCCTATCTGACTCCTTTCCTCTCAACATGTGATTGAAGTGGGCGAGAGCAAGTTCTTTTATCCTCAGGAAGCTTTTAAGCTCAAGGAGGGCATAGGTAAGAACCACCGAGTCTATTCCTCCTGAAAATGCTATCAAAAGAGAAGAACCGGACGGGATTATCTTCTCTTCTCTTTGAAGTCTGACTACCTTGCGCAGTAAGGTGCTTATCTCCTTCATTCTCTTAGCTTTGATAGAAGTCTATCCCTTACCTCATAGTAGTAAGGATAAGTTATGCCTTCTTTTTTCATGAACTCTATAAGCTCAAGAGCTTCCTTTATCTTCCCTTCCCTCTCAAGAAGGTAAGCGTAAACTTCAAAGGAGTTTATCTGGGGTATTTTCCCAGCCCAGCGATATTTCAGAGTTTCTTTGTATTCAGGGAAGAGTTCTATATCCTTCTCGCAGTATCTCTTCATCTTCTCAAAATCCTTTATCTTCTGTGCCAGAAGAACAAGGTCGTTCAGGATGAGATGGGCTTCATAAGGAGTTCCATCCATCTTAAGAGCTTCATTGTATAGCCACTCTGCTGTCTCGTAGTCTCCCTCAAGGAGAGCTGTTTGAGCTATGGTTGCCAGAAAAGTTCTCTTCGTATAAAGTAGGTTCTCCACCTCTCCGCTGTCAAAGTGCCTTGCCTTGTAAGGAAAGCTAAGATTCCTTATTACCTTAACAGAGTAATACTTCTTTATGTTTTTCTGCAAGCGTGCGTCTAAGCTCTCATACCAGTCCCAGAGATCAAGGGCTTTCAGCAATCCTCCTTTCTCACGAAAGATCTGAAAGACTCTCCCGATCATGTATCTTCAAGCTCACCTCTTAAGTACCTGTCATAGGCGGAAAGGTCAAAGTATCCGTGACCTGAAAGGTTAAAGAGGATGACTTTCTCCTCTCCCGTTTCCTTACACTTTAGAGCTTCATCAATAGCCTTCTTTATTGCGTGAGAGGATTCGGGAGCAGGAACTATACCTTCCGTTCTTGCAAAGATGATGGCAGCCTCAAAGATCTCTGTCTGCTTATAAGCTACAGCTGATATGTATCCAAGATCGTAAAGCTTACATACAAGGGGAGCATCTCCATGGTATCTCAAGCCCCCTGCATGTATGGGCGGTGGAACGAAGTCGTGACCGAGGGTGTACATCTTCAGAAGGGGGGTCAGTCCTACTGTATCGCCGAAGTCGTATCTGTACTCTCCTTTAGTTAGCGTAGGACAGGCTTCAGGTTCAACAGCTACAACCTCAAGGTTTTCTCTATCTCCTCTGAGTTTGTCTGCGAGGAACGGGAAGGACAATCCCGCAAAGTTGCTACCTCCCCCGACCGCACCTATCACGATGTCCGGATAGAAGCCAGCCTCTTCCATCTGCTTCTTTGCCTCAAGACCTATTACCGTTTGATGAAGGAGAACGTGATTGAGCACACTTCCCAGAGAGTAGTTTGTGTCATCTCTCGTTGCCGCTTCTTCTATAGCCTCGCTTATTGCTATTCCGAGACTTCCGGGATGTTCAGGGTCTTTTTCGTAAAACTTTTTTCCTGCATTGGTATAGGGACTCGGTGATGGGATTACTTCACCCTTCCACGTTTCCATCAGTATCCTTCTGTAGGGCTTCTGATTATAGCTGACTCTCACCATGTAAACCCTGCACTCAAGGTCAAAGAACTGGGTCGCGAAGGAGAGAGCGCTACCCCACTGTCCGGCACCTGTCTCTGTAGTGAGTCTCTTTATACCTGAAATCTTGTTGTAGTAAGCCTGTGCTACCGCAGTATTCGGTTTATGACTTCCCGGGGGAGATACGCTTTCGTCCTTGTAGAAGATCTTGGCAGGAGTCTGAAGGTATTCCTCAAGATTCTTTGCCCTGTAGAGTGGTGTGGGTCTCCAGAGTGAAAGTATGTTGATAACTTCCTCCGGGATATCTATCCACTCCTTGTCTGAAACTTCCTGCTCAATGAGAGGTTCTGGAAATATAGCAAGGAGCTTTTCGGGAGATATTGGCTGTTTAGTTTCTGGATCAAGAGGAGGCTCTAAAGGCTCTGGTAGTAAAGGAGCTATGTTGAGCCACTTTTTTGGTATCTCTCCTTCAGGCAGCATATACTTTCTCACCTTTCGCCCTCCTACAAGCATCCTTAGTTACAGGGAATTTTAACTTGAAAAGGTCCTGCTGTGTTTTAATTTTCACTCCAATGAAACTCTGGGATCTGTACAGAGGCAGAGACTACAACATAGAACCAACGCTTGACAGAATAAAGGAAGCGATTGATTACGTAGGAAATCCTCAAAGGAACTATCCCTCAATACTCATAGGAGGGACGAACGGTAAGGGTTCTTCATGTGCATTTCTTGAAAGGATTTTGAGAGAACATGGTTTTAAAACCGGCTGGTTTGTATCCCCTCACCTGATTGAGGAAAACGAAAGATGGAGAATCAAGGGTGTGCCTATACCGGACGATGTTCTGACTTTCTATGTGAAGGATCTAAGGGTGATCTTTGAAAGGTTCAGGCTCACATATTTTGAAGCGGCAACGCTTATAGCCCTCCTGTACTTTAAGGATGAAGAAATTGATGTCGCTGTCATTGAAGTTGGCATGGGTGGAAAATGGGATGCTACAAAGGTAAGCGAGCCTGTGCTTGTAGGAATAACCAACGTTGAGAGGGATCATGCAAGGTGGCTTGGAAAAAATATTGAAGAGATAGCGGAGGACAAGCTTCAACTTTACAGGAAGGGTTTTCCCCTCGTTCTGGGAAGTGCGAGATATCCTCTCCGTCCTAAAGCTCTTGAGTTCGGGTACGAAAATACAGTAGTTGCGGGTGAGGATTATCTGTACAGAGGACAATTTAAGGAAGGTAAAACTGTACTGAAGGACTATACCTTCGGTGACTTTTATATTGACAAAGCAGGTCTCGGTCTTCTGGGCAAGTGGCAGGTGGATAACTCTGCCTTCGCACTTACTCTTGCAGGATTGTTCACTGACCTAAAGAAAGAGCTTGCGGTTCAGGCTTTGAAAAAGGCACGTTGGGAGGGAAGGATGGAAGTGTTAAGAGAAAAACCTCTTTTAATCGTAGACGGGTCTCACAACCCCTACGCTGTCAGCAAGGTGGTAAAGGAAGTTAAAAGAATGTTCAACGGGATAAACTTCCTGTTCACAGGTCTCCTTGAAAAGGAGTGGAAGCTATCAATGGAGATGATAAGGAGGCACACCAACACGATTTACTTAGTTCAGATAAGTCATTATAGAGGTGAACCTGTAGGTAATCTTTATAGATATGCTAAGGAATTAGGCTTTAAACACATTTACGTTTTGGCCAGTCCGAGGGAGGTCTGGACTCTTGATACTGATGTCTGTGCCCTTGGGTCTCTATATCTTGTGGGGGAAATTAAAGAGACTGTGAATCACACCGTTATGTGAACTACCCCTTACTTACGGAAGGGCTACGTACTTACTCCCTTACGGAAGAAGTTTTGGAACATGATTTTAGATAAAATAGGGTTTAACATGTACGTTCTTTTTAAGCAGCCTATCTTTGACACAGAGGGAAACATAGCGTTCTATGAGGTTACTCTCAAAGATATGAAAACAAAGAAGTTTCCTGAGGGATTTGATCCTCTGAAGGCTACTTCAATCACTATAAACATAGTAGCGGACGTGAACCCTGAAAAAATAGGAAACGGCAAGCCTGTTTTTATAAACGTTCCTTCCCTCTTTTTAGAAACAACTATGTTTGAGCTTTTACCCCCAGAATTCGTAGGTATAGAGCTTGTGGAGAACAGAAGTATAACGAACGAGCTTTTAAAGGCTGTGAATGAGCTTGTTGACAGAGGCTTTATATTCTGCATAGACGACTTTGGGTTTGAAAAGGTGAACTACCTTCCCCTTCTGAATAAGTGTCATATGGTAAAGATCAGCTGGAAGGAGATGGTTTACAGTGAGGAGGAGCTGAAGGAAGTTATGGGAATTCTCAAGGAGCTAAATAAGGGAATAATAGCGAAACACATAGAAACTGAAGAAGACTACGACAGGGCTAAAAAAGCAGGAGCTGACTACTTCCAGGGCTACTACCTTTCCAAACCCATACCTCTGAGAGATATAAGAAGCCTGTATTTCATGAAGGAAACGGTTATAAAGCTTTACGAAGCTCTGAAGAGAAAGGATCTTAGGAAAGTGGCTGATGTCATAGAACAGGATGTGGGAGCGACTTACAGACTGCTGAGGTTTGTGAAGACTCTATACAGGGAAAGAGCCCATGATATAAACTCTGTTGAGGATGCGATCTCTTTTCTGAGTCTGAACAATGTTGCGAACTTCACTCTTGCCCTTGCAATTACAGAGCTGTTCGCTGGTCACGAAGAGGAGGAGCTGATAAAGAAATCGCTTCTAAGAGCAAGTCTTGCAGAGGAGCTTACAAAGCTTTACGCACCCGGTCTTGAAGAGAAAGCCTACATCACAGGCTTGTTCTCCCTTACAGATGAGCTGATGGGAGAGCATCCTCAGGAGATAGCCAAGGAGCTTGAGCTTGATGAAGACATAGTTGAGGCTTATGAGAGCAGGTACAACGAGCTCGGACTTATCCTCTCTCTCGTAGAACTTCTTGAGGAGGATATGGACAACGTCCAGATAATTGAAAGGGTAGCCAAGATACTCAAAACTGACAAATCAAAAGTAAATAAGGCTATCCAGAGCGCCCTCAAAATAACCAGACAGATAACATCAACAGGAGAGAAAGATCACTCGGTCGCGTAGCTGTGAAGCCCGGGAAAGTATAGGTTTATTGCAAAGAAGCATATCAGCACTGTGATAAAGCCAAAAACAACCATCCATGCCACTCTCTTCCCCTTCCAGCCCATCAGCTGGCGTGCGTGCAGATAGGCACCGAAGAACAGCCATACTATCAGAGACCAAACCTCCTTGGGATCCCAGCTCCAGTATCCGCCCCAGGCTTCGTTTGCCCATGCAGCTCCGAGAATTATGGACGCTGTCCATATTGGAAATACGATCGCTATTGACTTGTAGGTTATCTCATCAAGTACTTCCTTTGAAGGCAGAAAGCGCTGAACAAGTCTGTTGTCTTGAAAGTGCTCCTTTGTCAGGTAAGCTACAGCCCCTCCGAATGCAACAGTGAATCCTGCGTATCCTATGAAGGCAGTAACTACGTGTATATAAAGCCAGTAACTTCTGAGGGCAGGCATAAGAGGCTGTATTTCATAGTTCGCCTTAAAGATAGCAAACGCAGATGTAAAGAATATAAGAGGAACAACAAGAGCACCGATAAGTTTAAAACCGTACTTCCTTTCTATGATCAGATAGACACTTCCCGCTATAAAGCTCCAGAACGTGAGAGCCTCAAACAAGTTACTCCATGGAGGATGGAACACCCCCATCTGATAACTCTCTATTGCCCTTCTGAGCATTCCTATCAGATTGAGAACCAAACCTATGAAGAGAACACCCGTTGCCATAATACCGAGGATTCTTTCCCTGATCAGCGCATGCGCTATATAAACGAGAGAGGCTAATCCGTAGGAAAGCATTGCAGATTTATACCAGAAGATATTTTCATAAGGAAATAGGGAAAGAACAATGGAAACGATAATGCCTCCGATTACTACAAGCACATCGGAGGAAAGGCTCAGTTTCTTCTTCTCAACCGCTATCTCTTTCATAGTTTCAATAATTTAAACTTTCTCTTCAGGTTTGACATCTACTTTTATCTCAACAGAAACCTCTCTGTGCAACCTTATTGTCAACGGATATATTCCTATCTCCTTTATCGGATGGGGAAAAACAACGTTCTTTCTGTCAATCTCTATTCCCTTTTCCCTGAGTGCACTTACCACATCTGTAGCTGTAACGGATCCGAAGAGCTTGCCAGCTTCTCCGACAGGCTTTTTGATTTCAACAACGATTCCTTCCAGCTTCTTAGCAAGCTCTTCAGCCTTTTTCTTTTCCCTTTCCAGCTTTCTGCTCTTTTGCTTTAAGACTTCCTGTATGTGTCTTATGTTGCCCTCTGTTGCGGGAAGGGCATAGCCTCTGGGTATCAGGTAGTTGTTAGCAAAGCCGTTCTTCACTTCAATTATGTCACCAAAGAATCCGTATCCTTCAAGATCCCTTGTAAGTATCACCTTCATACTTCCTCCTCCTTCAGACTACTATATATGGCAGAAGTGCCAGCTGACGTGCCCTTTTTATCTGAAGGGCAAGTCTCTTCTGATGCTTGTTGCAAAGATTTGTCTGTCTCCTTGACTTTATCCTTGCCCTCTCCGTCATAAACTGCCTAAGTTCTTCGTAATTCTTGTAATCAGGCTCTTTGCCCGTTTCACAGAAGTAACAGGTCTTTCTCTTTGCAGGTCTCTTTATAGCCATCTCAAACCTCCTTCAAATGATGTTTAAAAAGGTATCTCGTCATCCTCATCAAAAGGCTCGTTCCTCTCTTCCTCAAGGAGTTTTAGCTCTTCTTCGATCTTGTCTATACCCGAAGATTTGTCAATAGATGTAATCTCTTCCTCCTCTATTTCTTCTATCTTGGGTTTCCTTATTATCCTGACAGCCTCTGCGACTATTCTCACCCTACTGTAGTTCTTACCATCCTGTCCTGTCCACCGATCCTGAGAGAGCCTTCCTTCAATTACGACCATGTATCCCTTTGATAGTCTTGTTGCAAGATCCTCGGCAAGATTTCCGTATGCCTTTATATCAAAGAAGTGGCTTTCCTCCTTCCACTCCTCCCCTGACTTGAACCTCCTGTTCCACACAACACCGAATTCCGTTACCGCCGTGCCAGAAGGCAGATATTTTATGACCGGATCTTTCGTAAGCCTTCCTATAAGGAGAACCTTATTTAGCACTCTTTATAACCTCGCTCTCCTTTATCTGGAAATTGAGCCACCTTATCACGTCCTCGTTTATCTTGAGCTGGAAGTCAAGCTCGTTGGGAAGCTGAGGATTTTCCGTCTTGTACTGAATCAGGAAATACCTTCCGTGGTTGAAGTTCTCTATCCTATAGGCGAGGGTCTTCGTCCCCCAGTCCTGAAAGTGTAGTATCTCTCCACCCTTTGCCTCAATAAATTTCTTAATCTCCTCAGCTTTCTGCTTAACTTCCTCTTCGGTTAGGGTTGGTTTGAGAACAAAGACGGTTTCGTAAAATCTCACAGTCTTATAATGTCTATTCCTTGGCATACCCTTACCTCCTGGACTTTTTGGTCCCCTCTATTATCAGAGGGAACGAGGTAAGTTTATAATTTTAACACAGAATAGGAAACTCAGTATCTGTAATCTCCAGATATCAGTCTTTTGTAAAAGCTCTCAGGCAGGAATGCATATCTGTGCATGTCTTCTGAGTAGATCTTGGTGTCTACCTTTACCTCCCTTATTGGCTCTCTTACGGGGTGTTTCTTGGAGGCTATTGAGTAAGTCCACCAGTAGCCTGCATATATGGGAACAACCGAAGTATAGAGATCAACTATAGGAAAGACCTTCTGGAGATTCTTCTGAATTCTAACTACCATGTCAAGATGGTAATGGATTGATTCAGTTTGAGCTGCAAATATACCGTCCTCCTTAAGAGCTTTGTGAACGAACCTGAAGAACTCCTCTGTAGTTAGTACGTGGGCAAAACCTACTGGATCTGTTGAATCAACTATTATCACATCAAACTCACCTTCGTAGTCCTGTATGTACTTGTAGCCATCCTCATTTACAACTATCGCCCTCGGATCGTCAAAGGAATAGGAAAGGGTGGGGAAGAACTTTTTGGAAACCTCTATAACTTCTCTGTCTATATCAACCAGAACTGCTCTCTTAACGTTCTCGTGTTTAAGAACCTCCCTCAGAGTTCCTCCGTCTCCGCCTCCGATAATCAGCACATCTTCGGGATTAGGATGAGCGTGAAGAGGAACATGAGCAAGGTATTCGTGGTAAAGAAACTCATACTTCTCATCAAGCTGAACAACTCCGTCAAGGACGAGGAGTTTTCCGAACTCGGGAGACTCAAGAACCATGATCTCCTGATACTCACTCTTACCCTCGTAGAGAACCTTGCTCACAGCGTAGCAGTGCCTGACTGGTGCATAAGGATCCCTCTCTATGAAGAAAACATCTCTCATCATCTCCTTCCCTCATACACATTATACAGTCTGAGGAAGTCCTCAAAGGTGAGTTGTTCAACCCTGAGATCTGGATTAATACCTGAGGCGATCAGAACTTCCTCTGGGATCTTCTTCTTTAACTTCTTTCTTCTCATTGAAAAGAGTCTTGTCAAAAAGCCCTTGTATTTTTTGAGGTCAACTTCAGGATGATCCTCTTTTCTCACTATTTTTGTCACTCCCGAATCAACCTTCGGTGGAGGTATGAAGAAGCGGGGGGGAACGCTCATCAGATAATCCGTATGATAAAAAGTGTTAAGGAAAACGGTCAGCCAGCCAACGTCCCCTTTCCCTATGAGTTTTTCTGCAACCTCTTTCTGAAGCATTAAAACACCCATAGGAATGTAGTCCTTGTTCTTTACGATATTTTCAACTATCAGGGAGCCGACATTGTAAGGTAAGTTTCCCGTTACCTTTATGTTCTTTCCAAAAGAGTATATGGGAAATTTGGTTGCGTCTTCCTGAATTACATCAAGCCTTTCATCTTCAATCTCTTTAAGTCTTTCAACCATGTCCGGATCAAGTTCAATCACATACAGTTTCTCAAGGGGATATCTGAGGAGAACCCTCGTGAGATTTCCTGTTCCTCCTCCTATCTCAAGAAGAATGTCTCCTTCTTTTATGTCTAAATGCTCTGCTATCTTATCAAGAACTCCTTCTGAAATGAGAAGATGCTGACCGAGTGCCTTTTTTAACCTTCCCATCTGATATCAAGATAGGCATATAATTACTCTGATGTTTAAGAAGGTTCTGATAGCGAACAGAGGAGAGGTAGCACTCAGGATAATAAGGGCATGTAAGGAACTCGGGATAAAGACCGTTGCCATATACTCTGAGGCTGACGTCCGCTCTCTTTACGTCAAGAAGGCGGACGAAGCTTATCTGATACCCGGAGACCCCATAAGAGCCTATCTGGACTATGTCAGAATTGTGGATCTTGCGAGGCAAGTAGGAGCGGAGGCTATACATCCCGGATACGGATTTCTTTCAGAAAATGCAGAATTTGCGAGTTACTGTCAGAGAAAAGGAATAACCTTCATCGGACCCACTCCCCAGCAGATAGAGATGTTCGGAGACAAAGTAAAAGCAAAGAAGGTTATGTCGGAGGCTGGACTTCCTGTAGTTCCCGGGACACCAGAGCCTATTACTACGAGTGAGGATGCTCTTCACTTTGCTAAAGAGGTAGGTTTTCCCGTGATACTGAAAGCTGCCTACGGCGGCGGCGGTAGAGGAATGAGGGTTGTCTATTCAGAAGAGGAACTTAAAACTGCTTTTGAATCAGCTTTCAGAGAAGCTGAAGCCTTCTTCGGAAAGGGAGATATTTTCATAGAGAAGTATATAGAAAACCCGAAGCATATAGAAGTTCAGGTTCTCGGTGATAAATACGGAAACATTATCCACCTTGGTGAGAGGGATTGTTCAATTCAGAGAAGACATCAGAAGCTCATTGAGATAGCCCCCTCTCCTGCTCTCCCGCGGGATCTGAGAATGAAGATCCTCGGAAATGCGGTGAGAGCTCTTATGAAAGTCGGATATGAGAACGCTGGAACCCTTGAGTTTCTTGTGGACATGAAAACCGGAGAGTACTACTTCATAGAAATGAATACGAGACTTCAGGTTGAGCATACCATAACGGAAACCATAACCGGGGTTGACATAGTTGAGGCGATGATAAGGATCGCTGCAGGAGAGCCTCTCCCCTTCCTCCAAAGTGACATAACCTTCAGGGGATACGCTATAGAGTTCAGAATAAATGCTGAGGATCCAAAGAAGGGTTTTGCCCCTTCACCGGGGAAGATCACCGCTTACTACTCTCCGGGTGGACCTGGTGTAAGGATAGATGCAGGCGTTTACAAGGACTACATCATACCTCCCTTTTACGATTCCATGATTGCAAAGATGACTGTCTGGGCTTTAACTTGGGAGAAAACAGTTGCGAGGGCAAGGAGGGCGATAGATGAGTTTATAGTCAGAGGTGTTCCTACAAACATTCCTCTTTACAGAGAGATAACAAGGGATCCTGATTTCCTAAGGGGAGATTTCGGCGTCAAGTTCCTTGAGGAAAAGATTCAGAACGGTGAGTATGATTTTGAGGTTGAAGGAGAGGTAGACAAGGAAGATATTGTCCTCGCTATATCAGCAGCTATTGCCGCTCACTACGGACTGTAAATCAGAACTGCAGGCTCGCTTTTAATCCCAAATCTATTTACGGAGAATATTTCATAAACTGTCTTTTTGCGGGGAAGCCTATCAACATACACGTTTGATCCTTGAGCTTTTTCAGTCAGCAATTCTCCATCTCTGTATATAAGAAACCCCACTACGTCTTCATCATTATCCAACCACCAGTAGATAAAGAGATTGTTTTCCCTGACAGCATAGCTTACCTTTTCAGGTTTCGGCGGTCTGGGCAGAGCTCGGGGCGGAACTTTCACTATTAGAGGCTCACTCTCTACAGAGTTGATAACTTTGGTGATCGCAAAAATCTTTTCCTTGTATTCTCTCTTGAATCTAATGACATTCCCTCTCACTTCTTTTAAGATCTTTGGCACGAGCATTTTCTTATATGGATAAACTCTGTATGTACCCTCTTCATCAAACTTCAGAATAACCTCATCTTCTTTTATCAGAATTCTTGATGAGATTTTTTGGCTGCGGGCTTCCTCAACGCACTGGAGGAGCTCTCTTCCTCTGATATGTTTCACAATGAAACAAAACCTTGATGGTGTTTCTTTAATGTAATATCCGTCTACCGATCTGAAACCTTCTAGCACGATCTCTTTACTTAGAGGGATTACGTAAACATGTGAACCTATTCTGTGGATCTTGAACTTTGGAACAGGCGGTGGACTGGGCTCTTTCTTTATACCGCATGACAGGAATAAGAGGAAATTAAAAAAAAGCAAACAGATTTTAAAAGCCAGATACCCCATTCTTAAAATGAATTATATTCCTTTTAATGCCCTTTCTAAACATTAAAAAGCTCCCAGACTTGACATTTCGCAAATTTTATCTAAAATAAATCCTGCATAAAGCGGAATGTAGCTTTTTTATGTCTTATTTAACGTTTAAAGGAGGTGGGTAATATGAAGAGAAAGGTTAAATACATTATAAATCTTGATTTTATTGATCAGTTGACGGAAAAAGAGAAGCAAGAACTCAAAGAAGTTACGGAAAAATTCGCTTTTAGAACAAATAATTACTACAATTCCCTTATAAATTGGGATGATCCAGAAGATCCTATAAGAAGAATTGTTATCCCCACTATGGAAGAACTTGATGTTTGGGGAAAACTTGACGCTTCCAACGAGGGCAAATATATGAAGGTTCACGGGCTTGAACACAAGTATCCTGATACAGCTCTTCTCCTCGTTACGGACGTCTGCGGTATTTACTGCAGATTCTGTTTCAGAAAGAGGCTCTTCATGAATGACAACGACGAGGTAGCAAGAGATGTATCCGAAGGACTTGAGTACATAAGGAACCACCCAGAGGTGAACAACGTTCTTCTAACGGGAGGAGATCCTCTTGTTCTGGCAACTTTCAAACTTGAGAAGATACTGAAAGCCCTTGCGGAGATACCCCACGTCAGGATAGTGAGAATCGGATCAAAGATGCTTGCGGTAAACCCGTTCAGAGTAATTGATGATCCCGCACTCCTTGAACTCTTTGAGTGGTTTAACACAGAAACAGGAAAGAAACTTTACCTCATGAACCATTTTAATCATCCAAGAGAGCTCACTAAGGAGGCGAGGAAGGCTGTTGAGCTGGTGCAGAAAACAGGCACAACTCTTACGAACCAGACACCCATTCTCAAGGGTATAAACGATAATGTTGAGACACTCAGAGAACTTTTAGAGGAGCTATCTTTTATAGGTGTCCCTCCCTACTACGTATTCCAGTGTAGACCCACAGCTGGAAACAAAACCTATTCTACAAGGATAGAGGAGACGATAGATCTTGTTGAAACTGTTAGATCAAGGGTTTCTGGTCTTGCAGCAAGAGTCAGATATGTTATGTCCCACGAGAGCGGAAAGATTGAAATCCTTGGAAAGACGGACAATCTCATATTCTTCAGATATCATCGTGCTGCCGATCCCGAAAACGCAGGAAAGTTTATGGTTTACAAGAGAAATCCTTCTGCTCACTGGTTTGATGACTACACCGAGCTTGTTGATGAGTACAGGGTTGAAATGGAGGAGGAATATGTATAACTTCTTTCAATAATGGAAATGTCTCCTTTTTATATACTTCTTGCCAAGCTGGAAGAGGAGATAAATTTCCAGAGGAAGGTGATCAACACTTTCCTTTTTGCCGGGCAGAAGATAACTCCTGAGATAACCTTAAAGAGCATAGATATACTCAGAAGGCTAACCCAGAGCTTTAGATTGATAAGCCTAATCCTTGACGAGCTTGAAGCTATGACAGACAAATATATGAAGGAGCAGGCTCTTTTGCTTAGTTCGGAAAGTCTATCCCTTGCTTCCCTTCTGCTTCCCGCTATGGAATCTGTATCTCCCATCTTTCTTGAGAGCGTTACCATTTACGATGAACCTATCCTTGATAGGATAGAATCTGTTGCCGAGTTCATAGAGAACTCTCTTCAGGACTACGAGGATCTTGTCACTGAAGAGCTCGCTCAGACTATAGAGGACATAATGAAAACTCTGGAATATCATATAAAGATAGGGGAGAGAACACTCGCTAAAATCGTTTAGATGAACCTCTTTATAGTTGAGTCACCGACAAAAGCAAAAACGATCCAAAAGTATTTGGGGGAAGGTTTTATAGTCAGAGCTACATTCGGTCATGTGAAGGATCTCCCTCCCACGGGGCTGGGTGTTGATGAGGAAACCCTTCAGGCTGAGTATGTTTACATCAGAGGAAAGAAGAAGGTCATGGACCAAATAAAGAATCTTGCGAAAAAGGCGAGCACCGTTTACATAGGCACCGACCCTGATAGAGAGGGAGAGGCGATAGCTTACTTCGTCAAACAGGAAGTAATCAAGGTAAACAAGAACGTTAAGAGAGCTATCTTTTACGAGATAACACCTTCAGCTATAAAGGAGAGCGTAGAAAAGGCAGGCGATATAAACATGAACATGGTTTACTCCCAGTTTGCAAGAAGGATTCTTGATAGGCTCATAGGCTACAAGATATCTCCCATTCTATGGAGAAACTTCAAAAACCACAAGCTTTCTGCAGGCAGAGTTCAGTCTCCCTCTCTCAGGCTTATAGTTGAAAGGGAGAGGGAAATAGAAAGATTCAGGGTCAAGCGCTACTACTACGTTAAAGCTCTCCTTGAGAAGGATGGACACCAATTCACAGCGATTTACGATTACAGGTATGAGAATCCTTCAGATGCCAAAATAGTTGCGGACAGAATAAAGGAAGGCATATATGTCGTGGTTGAGGCGAAGAAAAAGGAGGAGAAAGTTCCTCCTCCAAAGCCCTTCATAACTTCTTCACTCCAGAGTGAGGCAAACGCCAAGCTTGGGTTTGCCACCGAAAAGACCCAGTCAATAGCTCAGAAACTCTATGAAGAAGGTCTAATAACCTATCCAAGAACGGATAGCTGGCGTATGAACGCAGAAAAAGCAAAAGAATTTATGAGACATATAGCCCAGAAATTTGGTGAAAAATACGTCGGAAGACTGAGGAAGTTCAGAGAAAAGTCTACCTCTCAGGGAGCTCACGAATGTATAAGACCAACTCAGCTCAAGGAAAGTGCCTCTCTTGAATCAGATACAAATAATCTTTACAGACTTATATTTTCAAGGACCCTCGCAAGCCTTATGTCTGACATGATTATTGAGAGACAGGATGTAGCTATTGAAGTTTCGGCACCTAAGCTGAAAAGACC
The DNA here is from genome assembly GCA_964590265.1 of uncultured Aquifex sp. GTDB lineage: Bacteria > Aquificota > Aquificia > Aquificales > Aquificaceae > Hydrogenivirga. Next base: position 31,484 of record CAZPVY010000008.1, read on the forward strand.
CATCCTTTTGAAAGTCAAAGGTATTGAGATTAAGTTCGAAGGCTGGAGCAAAGCTTATCCTTCAGATATAAAGGAAGAGAAACTCCCGGAGCTGAAAGAAGGAGACGTTCTTAAGCTTGTTAAGGTCTTTATAGAGGAGAAGAAGACACAGCCACCGCCGAGGTATACAGAAGGAACTCTTGTAAAAACCCTTGAGAAACTTAGCATTGGAAGACCCTCCACTTATGCGACTATTGTCAAAACACTCAAACAGAGAGGTTACGTAAGCCTTTACAGGAAAAGCTTGAAACCTACGGAAACAGCATTTATGGTGGTTGACTTTCTTATGGATAACTTCCCAGTTCTCATGGATTACAAGTTTACTGCTTATATGGAAAAGGCTCTTGATGAAGTTGAAGAGGGAAAGAGATACTGGAAGGATGTTGTCCGTGAGTTCTTTTCTAAGGTGATGAAAGTTACAGTTTAAGTGGCCCAGGGCGGAATCGAACCGCCGACACCCCGGTTTTCAGCCGGGTGCTCTACCAACTGAGCTACCGGGCCTCAGGAGTTAATATATTATAGCTCTATAGTATCCCTAATGACAATAAAGATAAGAACCTGTTTAATAATTAGGCAAGCATTGAAATCCAACGGGTATAGGAGTGTAG